>NZ_JAUEYJ010000019.1:0-185906 GCF_032489615.1 Bradyrhizobium sp. SZCCHNR1051
TGTCGGTCGGCGACATCATCGCCGAGGGACTGAGCGTGCATCAGCCGAAACTGACGGATGAGGAGCGCGAGGCCAAGGTCGTCAAGGCGCTCAAGGAGGTCGGGCTCGATCCGGAGACGCGCTTCCGCTATCCGCACGAATTCTCCGGCGGCCAGCGCCAGCGCATCTCGGTGGCCCGCGCGGTCGTGCTCGAGCCGAGCTTCGTCGTGCTGGACGAGCCGACCTCGGCGCTCGACATGCTGTTCCAGTCGCAGATGGTCGATCTCCTGCGCGATCTGCAGCGCAAGCGCGAGCTGACCTACATGTTCATCTCGCACGATCTGCGCGTGGTCGCCGCCCTCGCCTCCCATCTGATCGTGATGCGCAACGGCAAGGTCGTGGAGGAGGGGCCGGCGGTCGAGCTGTTCAAGGCGCCGAAGACCGACTACACCCACGCGCTGTTCGCAGCGGCGTTCAGGAACGAGACGGCGGGGAATGGGACGGCGACGAGCTAGATGTCGCTTGTCGGCAGCCACTCTGTTGCAACTGATGGCGCGAATCCGGAGAGCGTGCCGTGACTGATGCTCCAGGACGTCCAGAATGGATTTCTGGAACCACGCATAAGGATTGGCTGCGTGACGGCTATCGCGTCACCGAAGAACAATGGGCTGATCTCGATTGGAATCGCGCCTGGGTCGATATGGGTCCGTCGCCGGCAGGCAACCTTGGCCCCTACTGGCACGTCCCGCTCAAGAGCGGAGAGACCGTGCACCGGCTCTATCCGAGGCTGCCCTCGAAATGGCGTCGTTTGGTGCAGCAGGCCATCGTCGAGTTGAGCGCATCGGGAAAGAGCGAGCGGCCTTAGGAAACGCACTTGCGAACGTCGACAAAGCTGCTGGGGGATCACCTCTGGTCAGTTCAGGTCATCGGTCGTACCGTGGAGCCGATCAATGGGTCCGGAATGGGCCAAGACGAATTTGATACATTCGCGCGTCTCCAACCTGCATCGGCGCGATCCTGCGATCGAGAGAGGCCGAAGCAAACGGAAGCAATAGGAATGTCCGGCAGGGACACGGTTCGTTGGACCAAGGGATATACGCAATCCGAGCTCGACAGGGCGCAACGTCGATTTGGGTTGGTCTTTCCTCCCGATTTGATGGCGCTTCTGAGACGAAGGCGGCCGACGAATGGACACGACTGGACGGACGATCGTGCGATAAGACGAGCGCTTGAATGGCCGTTTGAAAGTCTTCGTCACTCTGTCGAGAACGGACAATTGTGGTGGTCGGAATGGGGAAGGCTACCTTTGACCGCACGCGCCCGGGAAGAGGCGCTTCGGGAAATCGTGTCCCGGGCGCCAAAACTAATTCCGTTGATTGCTCACCGATATTTGCCTGAGCAGCCGCATGAGTCAGGTAACCCGGTCTTTTCGATCTACGGCGTCGACGCCATCTACTATGGTGCCAATCTGAACGACTATTTCGAACGAGAGTTCACGGGCTGGAGCAGCAAACCCTGGCCTCCGCAAGTCAAGCACATTCCGTTTTGGTCCGACCTCGTCGAGCGATTTGCGCAGGACACAAACACATCGTGATTCCGTCAGTGTAGCTCAGCGCGTTTGCGGGCCACGAGGACCCTATCGTTCGCCCCCGTGGCATGGAAAATGATTTCCCGACGGGCCGTGTCTGCGAAAGCCCGTCCAGCCCCTCCTGAAAAAATATTTCTGTTTCTTATTTTCGGAAACCGTGCATGCTCCGCCCCGTCCTGCCCCACGAGAGGGACGTACGCGTCGTCAGCGATTGCCCGAGCGGGGTGCCGTAGCGCTCCGATTGCTGGAGCGCGAGGCAGACCGACTTCACGCGAGGCGCAACGCCGCGCCATCAACCGACTGCGCCAATCAGCGCCATCAGGATCGACACCTCATGACCGCACAACCGCCATTCTGCAAAGCTGCTCGTCGTGCCCGCCGCTCATCGACCGGCCCGGTGGAATGCGCCCAAACGTCCATCTGTCGTCGTCAATCCGCCGACAATTGATCGCTTGCCACGCCATCCACCGCTCATTCACCCGCCGCGCCATCGTCGCGAAGCTCGCTGCACCATTTCGAGCTCAATCAGCCGGCTCGCCTGCAGCGCTCAAGTCCCCATAGAGCCTGCCGCACCAGTCCTGCCCACCATGCGCGGTTTCCTCCTTTGGAGGCTTTCGGACGCCGGCCGCCCGAATATGCGCGCCGTCAATCATGCTGCCGGCATCCGAAGCCCTTCACAGCAGCGGACTCGCGCGCTGCACAAATCGAGACCTCGGGCGTCGATGCATATCTTCGCTATCGGAGCGTACTACTGGCGAGCCTGCTGAATTCTGGCCTTCAGCGTGGCAAGTCCGACCGCGCCGACAATGACATTGCCGCCGATGACATAGCTCGGCGTCCCGTTCAATCCCAATTTCTGCGCAAGATTGCCGCTCTCATCGAGGCTTTGGCGCACCTCCACGCTGTCCATGTCCTTTTCAAGCTGAGCAACGTCGAGACCGATCGTCTGCGCGATGGCCAACGCGCGCGCCTTGTCGGCGGGTCCGCTGCTTTGGAGAAGTCGCTGATGAAAGTCGAGGTATTTCGCGCCCGTCGGGTCTTGCATGCGTACCGCTACCGCGACGCGCGCCGCCTCCAGCGAACCGGGGCCGAGGATCGGAAATTCCTTGAGCACGATCTTGAGCTTGGGGTCGCTCTTCAACAATTCGAGTATATCGCCGAGCGCACGCTTGCAGTAGCCGCAGCTGTAATCGAAGAACTCGACCAGGGTGACATCACCCCGCGGGTTGCCGAGCGTGACCTGGTGCGCTGACGCGAACAAGGCCGGCGCATTTTGCTTCACCAGTGCAGTCTTGTCGGAACCGGGCGCCGCCGCCGGCGTCGCGGCTTGCCGCTTCTTGATCAGGTCGGAGATGGCCTGTTGCACGGCCTCGGGGTGCTTGGCGAGGTAGTCCTTCACGACCTGCTCGATTTCTTCGGGATGGGTCGCTATATAGTCCTTGACGATCGCCTCGATGTCGCTGCGCGAACTCTCCGCTCGGCCGGGCTGCACGCAAAGCAAAGACAGCGTGAAGACGGCAGCCGCCGTGGCAACGCTACGGATCAAATTGGTCATCGGTCATCCTCCATATGGCTGCCGACTTCCGCAGTTGGCGTGTAGTAATGATTTGCGAATTCGTGTCCTCGCAGCATCGCTGCTTCCTTCATCGTCGCGGCATCATCATGCCGGGCGGGGGGACCGGTCTGAACCCCGGCATGCGCGGCGCAAATCGGCCGGTCGGCCGGCAGCGCGCGCCAAGCGGCCCCGGAATCCAACCGGGGGGGCAGACGATCGGGCGACCGACATCCGGCGCCCGCCGGTCCCGCGTCACCCCCGGCTTGCGTGCCACGCACACGCCGTCGGCATTGCGCCGCTCACCAGGTTGGCACGTCGTCGGCAGCTTCGGAATCACGGGGACGACCGTGGTGGACTTCTTCTCGATCTTCTTGGAGCACTGGCTTCGATCCTTTGGGTCGACCGGGGCCGCGCAGCACTCGCCGCTCGTCGTCAGATTCGCGGGCGCGCAGCATTTGCTATTCGCAGTCGGCAAGAAGCCCGAGGCGCAACACTGTGAAAGTCTCGGCAGCCAGTGCAGCGGTATGCATAGCGTGCCGTCGGGGCTCGCAATCTGGCCGGCCGGGCAGCACTGTCCCTTCGACGTCGCCTGGCTCTTGAGACAGCACTTGCCGGCGATCTTGACATAGTCGGGCGCACAGCAGCTCGGGCATTTCCAGTCCGGAATTTTCGGCTTCAACGGATCGCACACGCCGTTCACCACGGTCGTCCCGCAGCAAAGTTGTTGGCCAATCGGGCCGGAATAGATCTGGCTGTTCTCGCAGCATTCATTGTTCGGGCCGATCGCCGTCTGGTTGACGCCGCACATCGGCTTGGCGATATCAGTCGACGGATTGTTGTTCGAACAGATGCCCCCCGGCTGCAGGTCTTTGGGCGAGCAGCATTGGCCATTGACCAGAACATTGGGCGGGGCGCAGCTCGACGCGCAACTCTTGGTCTTGATGATCCAGATCTGATTGGGCGGACAAACCGATCCGTCCGAACCGCAGACATGGGTCTTGCAGGTCTGCAGACCCGGTGGCTTCGGCATGCCGGCGGGAGGCGGCGCGCCGGCTGGACGCGGCGCCAGCCGTATCTGTGCGGCTTCCCTCGTACACGCGCGCAAGATGGCGATATCTCCCATGTGCCCGCGAGCTGATAGATCGGGCGGCGCGTCGGCATAGTCGATGAAGTAACTGAGCAGCGGTGGCTCATCGCCGCGGCGGATGCGCCAGATCGGATTCCCCTGCAGTCCGTCGATCGCAAGCGCGTCGTTCTGGCCGAGTTGAGCCACGAGCTTGGGATCGGTGGCGTGGCGCAATTGTTCGCCGGTGGTCCAGACGAAGCCGCCGCAGGAGGCCGGATTCATGGTCCCGCCCATGTCGTAGCTGTAGCCGATCGCGACGCCGCCATTGCCATTGCGGAAACGTTCGGGGAATCCCACCGCATATTCGTCCGGCAAGGGCTGCCAGATCGGCTGCTTGATCTCAGTGACACCGATCAGCGTATAGCGCAGCACGCGGCCGATCGACGGCGCGGACAAGGCCTCGAAATCCTGCGCCCCGGTCGGCGCTGGCCGCTCGGCCAAAAACATCCGTCCCTCATCGTCGAAAGTAATCCTGGAGATCTCGGTGGGGCCGGCGGCGGACGGCGCGACGACTTCGATTCTGGCGTCCGCACCGAACGAGCCGTTCGCGTTGAGCCCGACCGACCACACCCGCAAGCCCTCGGCGACCGCGTAGTAGAGCCGGCGGTCGCGAATGGCGAGGCCGAACACTCGCCGATCCGGTGCCGCGTAGCCCCAGGTCTCGGGCTGCGCGCTGTCGAATTGAGGATTCGTAATATCGACGCCTGGCCCGGCCGGCGCCGGCGTCGTCGGAAGTCCCGCGGCTGCGTTGCCGGCGACGCCGTGATCATAGACACCGAGGTCGACGCCGTTCGGGCCGAAGCGATGGATCAGCCCGGTCTCACGGTCGGCGACGAACAGAGACTTGGTCGCCGGATCATAGGCCAATCCCCCGAGCGCCGCGCCCGAATTGGCCTTGTCGCCCGTGGTGACATTCGCGAACAGCGTCACCGCGCCGGTGGCGCCATTGATCTTCCAGATCGATCCCGGGCCGCCGCCCGGACCCCATTGTGCCGGCATGAAGGTCGCGCCGCTAGTCCCGAGCCTGACATGTTGCGGTCGACCTTCAGGTCCCGGCGCGACGATCGAGAGACCATAGGCGGATGTCGCCGCGACGTAAATGTTGGCGGGGGAACTGTCGTCCAGAGCGACGCCAAACACCTGCCCGATCGACTTCGCGCTGACGGTGAACGGCTTCGGCGCACCGACCAATTGCGCCTGGGGCGGACCGCCCATGCGTCTTAGATCGACGATGCGCAGCGACGGCCCTCCAGGATCGATGATGGTCCGAACGTCGGGATCCTGACCGGGCTCGATCTCGAACGGGCGAATAGCCCCGGAGAATCCGGTGACTGCAGCATCGCCGGGGGTGTAAACGCCGGGCGGCGTTTGCGCCGACGCGGGCCCCCCGAGTGCGAGAGGCAGGATCAGCAGCCAGGCGAGGCGCCGCATCGCACGGACGGCGGCTGTCAAGGACGTCTGTCGGCCAAGCTCGATCATGTCGGTCCGCCTCATTTCGGCTGCTTGGGCCGTGGCTCGCAGGAGCCGGTCTTGACGTTGGGCACGGTGTCCGGCGGGCAACATTCTCCACAATTGGTCATCTGCGCGGGATTGCAGCAGCTCCCGTCAAAGGCCATTCCCTGGCTCTTGTCGGAGCAGGGCGTGACACAGGGGCTGTTCTTGTCGCCGCCGAGTCTTGTCTGTCCGGCCGGGCAGGCCGCGGGCGGACACATGCCGTAGGGCGCAAAGCCGAAAGCCGCCACCTGGTTGGTGTCGTCGCACAGGCACTCGGAGAGCCCGTCCGACTTCAACGCGCCGGGATGGGTGTCCTTCGGGCAATCGCACGAGAACACGTACTTGCTATCGCCGGATCCGGGGTTGGGGACCTGTTGCCAGTGCGGCACCATCGGTTTCGGACAGGTGCAGTAACTGCTCCCTGTGTGGCAGGCATAGGCGCCGGGATCCGTGACCACCAGCGTCCCGTCGCCGGTTTCCACCATGCCCACGCCATATCGATCGTATTGATCCTGATAGACGCCTTTGCTGGAAGGGCTGAAGATCGAGCCGGGGCCGCCGATGCCTTGACATTCCGGGTACCTCCACCACTCCATGTAATGTACTTTTTCGCACGTCGCGTTGATCGCGGCGCATGTGGCTTGAACAGGCGGAAGGACCTCGCAATCGCCGCAGGACTGCATGCCAAGCTTTTCCTGCCCCCAGCACAGCGCCTCCTGAAGACATGAGCCGACTTCGGAACCCAATCCAACGGTGCTCTGCTCGCTCTTGCAGGCGCATTTCACGACGTCTGCGGCCGCGCCAACGGCTGCGAGCTCCTTGGAAAGATCGCCGAGAACATTTTCTGCGATCGCGTTGCCAAAGATCGTGTTCAGCTTGCTGACGACTTGGTCGGCGTTGCCCTGCGCCTCTGCGCAGAATTGATTGACCAGGGCTTGCCCTTTCCCCGTGTCCGACCCTGACAAGGCGACGCCGCTGAGTGCTGCGGTCAGTGCAATCGCTGCGTAGCGGCTTGCGTCATTCTCATAGACCGACTTGCACACATATGCGGCGGACAGCGTCCCGATAAAGGCATCCGCGATGTCTTCTGGACTGCAGCCCGCCCGCGCCGGCGACGCCAGCAGAATCATCGCGGCGACGATGGCCGCTCCTTGAACCCGCCAGCGTCCTGCGCGCCCCATGATCCGCCCCTCTGTCGCATCAACGTGGCCGTTCTTCTTAATGTTGCCGTTCTTCTCAATTCCAGCCTTGCGCTAGATCAACAGAGGCGACGGCAGCCGCGCCATCAGCCGACTGCGCCAACCAGCGCCATCAGGATCGACACCTCATGACCGCACAACCGCCATTCTGCAAAGCTGTTCGTCGTGCCCGCCGCTCATCGACCGGCCACGGTGGAATGCGCCTCCGCACCAGTCCTGCCCACCATGCGCGGGTTCCCCCCTTGGAGGCTTTCGGACGCCGGCCGCCCGAATATGCCGCGACGTCAATCATGCGGCCGGCATCCGAAACCCTTCACAGAAGCGGCAATCGTCTGCCGGGCACCAATCTGTCGCTATACTCTCGAGATCGGGCGAATTACCAAAAGCGCCGGCAGTCAGAATCTCAGATCTCTTGGGCTGCGGCGAGAACCCACGCGATTGCGGGTGATTTGGCCGACGGGCGCGGTCCGCTTCCGCCTGTCCAGTCCTCTCGCGAAAAATATTCATCTTTCTTTTTTTCGGAAATCGTGCATGCTCCGCCTCGTCCTGCCCCACGAGAGGGACGTACGCGTCGTCACGGACGTCGGGTGCGGGATGCGATGGCCGCGATGATGTTGCAGTGTGCATTCGCGCACCGACGAACGGTGTCATGCGGACGGCGAAGTCGTGTGGTCCTGGCGCCCCGATGCTGGCGTCAAGGTCGCGGGAGCCGATGAGGCCTGCGGCCGACAGGGGCAAGAAAGCCGGTCCCTGGGGAGATCACGAAGTAAGTCGCAAAACATCGCGCAGGGAAGGCCGGATGTTCGGCCCGTACCTGTGGTGACTACCGCGTGCTTGTTGCACGCAACCACGGGTGCGGTCGGCACCCGGCCTTCCCTGCGCCCTCTCATGTTTTCGAGGGCGGATGATTGCAGCAGGACTCGGACCGATGCGGCCGCGAGAATGCGGATGCTTGCCCTGCTGTTTGGCGCGGCCTGTTGCTGTTTGATAGGTATATCGGACTCTTGCGCCGCTCTCTCCGCGTCATTGCGAGCGCAGCGAAGCAATCCAGAGTCGTGGGCGGGACTCTGGATTGCTTCGCTTACGCTCGCAATGACGGAGGAGGGAGCCTGCGTCTCAAAACCTCATCGGGAGGACGCGCCAGCGCGATGAGGCGAGTCAATCCAGCCGCTTGATCGCGAGCACATCGCTCCCGCTCGCCTTGATACGGGCAATCGCTTCGCCGATCGGCTCGATCTGCGTGGCCATATGAAACGCGTTGGCGTGGACGATCGTGTCAGCATCGCGCACGATGGCGACGTGGCCCCTCCAGAACATCAGATCGCCGCGGCGAAGCGGCTCTCCCCCGTCGAGCAAGCGCCCCAGCGCGGCGAGCTGCATGTCGCTGTCGCGCGGGCACGGCACACCCGCAGCATTCAACGACACCTGCACCAGGCCGGAGCAGTCGATGCCGAGGCTGCTCTTGCCGCCCCACAGATAGGGCGTGCCGACGAAGCGTTCGGCGACCGCGACATAATCGGGCTCGATGGCACCGAGCAGCGCCACGTGCGGCTTCGGCACGAACCAGCCATCGGCCGTCACGGCGAAGCTCGCGTCCTCGCGCGCGACCGCGATGGTCGAGCCCATCACCAGCGTCGCGACCGGCGGCAGTTTGATCGACGGTCCGGGGAACGCGAAGCTGCGCACGGCGCTGATCTTGTGCGTCGGCGCCGCAGCGGGCGCCGCCAGCGCGGCCTCCGGCAGCCAGCCGACATAGCCGTCGGTCGCGAGCTGGCCCCAGGCCCAGCCCTCGCCGTTGCGATCATAGATCGTGACGCGCTCGCCCCTCAGCGCTTGCGTCGCCAGCTCGGCGGCGGAGAACGGCTGCTGGCGTAGCGGCGCGATGGAATCGACGACCACCAGCATCTCGCCCTCGACGAAGCGCGCGGCCGTGACCTGGCCTTCGAGACGCTTCGCAGCGATGTCGCCGCGCGCAGGCGTGAGGCGCGGATCAGCCATAGCGCTCGCTCAGGAGCTTGTAGAGCGCACGCGCCGCCTGGCATTCGCCGCCCTCGGGCCGGCCCGGCTTGGCGGACGGCGTCCAGGCGAAGATGTCGAGATGCAGCCAGCTCTTCGCGTGCTCGACGAAGCGCTGCAGGAAAAGCGCGCAGGTGATCGAGCCGGCGAAGCCGCCCGAGGGCGCGTTGTTGATGGTCGCGACCTTGGAGTCGAGCCACGAGTCGTAGGGCGCCCACAGCGGCATGCGCCACAGCGGATCGTTCTCGGCGGCAGCGCAGCGCGCGACGTCGGCGGCGAGCGCCTCGTCCTGGGTGTAGAATGGCGGCAAATCGGGACCGAGCGCGACGCGCGCCGCGCCGGTCAGCGTGCCCATGTCGATCAGCAGGTCGGGCTTGTCCTCGTCGGCCAGCGCCAGCGCGTCAGCCAGGACCAGCCGGCCCTCGGCATCGGTGTTGCCGATCTCGACCGTGATGCCCTTGCGCGAGGGAAACACGTCGAGCGGACGGAAGGCGTTGCCGGCGACCGCGTTCTCGACCGCTGGAATCAGCAGGCGCAGATGCAGCTTGAGCTTGGCATCCATCACCATCTGCGCCAGCGCCAGCACGTTGGCGGCGCCGCCCATGTCCTTCTTCATCAGGAGCATGCTGCTCGACGGCTTCAGGTCGAGCCCGCCGGTGTCGAAGCAGACGCCCTTGCCGACCAGGGTCACCTTGGGATGTGATGGATCGCCCCAGACGAGCTCGATCAGGCGCGGCGCGCGGGTCGAGGCGCGGCCGACGGCATGGATCAGCGGATGGTTCGCTTGCAGCAGGTCGTCGCCGACGATGCTGGTGAAGCGGGCGCCGAAGCGGTCGGCGAGCTGCTTTGCAGCGGCCTCGAGCTCCTCGGGCCCCATGTCGTTGGACGGCGTGTTGACGAGGTCGCGCGCCAATGTCGCCGCGTCGGCAAGTCGGTTCAGCTCGGCGGCGTCGACGCCATCCGGCGGAACGAGGCGAACCTCCGGCGTCTCGGTCTTGCGGTAGCGGCCGAAGCGGTAGCTGCCGAGCGCGAAGGCGAGCGCCGCCAGCCGCGCATCATGGGGAGCATTGGCAAAGCGGTAGGTGCCCGCAGGCAGCAGGCCGGGCAGGGCGCCGGGCCGGAACAGATCGCGGTGCCCGGCGTCGTCGTCCTCGATGCCGAACAGGACCTGCGCGATGCGGCCGTCGGCGGCTGGCAGCGCCAGATAGCTGCCGGGCTTGGCGGTGTAGACGTTGGCCTCGGCGAAGTTGCGTGCTTCAGTGGACAAGCCCTCCTTGATCCCCGGCCAGCTCGCCTTCGTTACGAAGGTGATCGGGATGGCGGACGTTGTGGAGGCGGTCTCGAACATCGACGGCATGCCTAATGGTTCCCTAACTGGCGCGCGGCAGCCAGACTTCGCAGAGTTTGGAGGCCGCTGCAATCGCGCCGGCCGCATCGCCTGCAAGCCGACGCAAATGTGACGGCTGCGCCTGGAACACGCCATTAACCGGCTGTTAGCGTTAACAGTTTATTGCTGGTGCGTTCAATTCGCTCGTTCGAGTCCAAGTGACATGCGTCAAGCGCCTCCCATTCCCCGGCTCCTCGCGTCCGTTGCCCTCGCCGCGCTTGTCGCTGCGGGCCTCGGCGGCTGCCAGACCATGTCCGACGTCACGGGCTCGCTGCGCAGCCGGGCCGAGCCGCCGCCGCCCGCGACCCCGCAGCGCGCGGTCGAGGTCTATGGCGAGCGCTACCGCGCCAACCCGAAGGATGCCGCCATCGCGCTCGCCTATGGCCAGGCGCTGCGCAACAACGGCCAGCGCGAGCAGGCGGTCGCCGTGCTCGAGCAGGCCACGCTCGCCAACGCCGGCAACAAGACCGTGCTCGCGGCCTACGGACGGGCACTCGCCGACAACGGCAATTTCAAGCTGGCGTTCGACGTGCTGTCGCGCGCGCACTCGCCCGACAATCCCGACTGGAAGCTGCTGTCGGTGCAGGGCACCGTCTTGGACCAGATGGGCCGCCACGACGAGGCGCGGCGCTATTACGACAGCGCGCTGAAGATCGTGCCGGGCGAGCCCTCGGTGCTGTCCAATCTCGGCCTGTCCTACATGCTGACGCGAGAGCTCCCGAAGGCCGAGGAGGTGCTGCGCCAGGCCTACGGCTCGCAGCGGGCGGACGCGCGGGTGCGCCAGAACCTCGCGCTCGTCGTCGGCCTGCAGGGACGCTTCGCGGAGGCCGAGCAGATCGCACGGGCCGATCTGCCGCCGGACGAGGCCGCCGCCAACGTCGCCTATCTCAAGCAGATGATTCAGGGGCAGAGCCAGGGCAAGGCGCGCAACGCGGCGCCGATGGCCGCGCTCAACCCGCCGGACTGACGGCGTGCCCTATCGCGTCGCGCCTGTGAGCAGGCGGCGGCATGTGTCGACGAACACGTCGGCGCCGGTGACGATGTCGGCATCGGAGGTGTTCTCGGTCCAGTGATGGCTGATGCCGCCGATCGACGGCACGAACAGCATGCCCGCCGGCATGATGGTGGCCAGCACCTGCGCGTCGTGTCCGGCGCCGCTCGGCATCCGCAGCGACTTGCCGCCGGCAAGATCGCGGCTGGCGGCCTCGACCGCATCCTGGAACGTGCCGTCCATCATGGCCGGCGCGCCGGTACGAATACGCTCGACGGCGACATGGCAGGGACCTGCGTCTGACGCCTGCGCAGCCATCTCACGCAGCAGCTGTTCGAGCCGGTCGACCACGGCGGCATTGTCGTCGCGGATCTGGAACAGCATCTCGGCCTGGCCGGGGATGATGCTCGGTGCGCCCGGATCGAGCGTGATGCGTCCCGTGGTCCACACCGTGCGCGGGCCGCAGGCGGCCGGAAAGCGCGCATCGATCGCGACACAGAACTTGGCGAGCGCGAGCCCGGCATCCTTGCGCACCGCCATCCGCGTCGTGCCGGCATGGTTCTGCTCGCCGGTGAAGGTGATGCGGTATTGCCAGATGCCGACGATCGAGGTGACGACACCGATCTTGAGCCCGCTCGCCTCGAGCGTGTCGCCCTGCTCGATATGAGCTTCGAGATAGCCGATATGTCGGCCGCGCTCGGCCTGCAGGCGCGGCCGTCCGGCGAGGCCCATCTCGGCAAGCGCCTCCCGCATCGTGCGCGGGCTGCTGCGGTCGCGGGCAGCATCGATTTCGGCCTCGCTGACGTCGCCGACATAGGACCGGCTGCCGAGCATGCTGCCGAAGTGGCCCTCCTCGTCGCACCAGGAGGCGACCTCCACCGCACCGTTGATGGACGGGTCTGGATTGAGCACGCGCGCCGCCTCCAGCGCGTAGACGACGCCGAGCGGGCCGTCGAGCCAGCCGGCCTGGTTCTGGCTCTCCAGATGCGAGCCCGCCAGCAGCTTGCGTCCCGGCTTGGCGCTGGTGCCGAGCACATTGCCGATGCCGTCGATATCAGGCGTCAGCTGCGCGTCGGGCAGGCGCTCGGCGAGCCAGGCCAGCGACTGCCGGTGGGCGTTGGAGAAGGTCGGCCGGTGCACGCCGGTCTTGTAGGTGCCGAAGGCACGCAGCGCGTTCAGATCGGCCAGAACGCGGGCGCCATCGGCGCGGCGGAGCTTGTCGGACATCAGGCGGAGACCTCGATCATGCTCCGCCTAGCTTCCAGGGTAGAGCCGCGACCGCAAGCGAAATTTCTCGCGAGCGGTCTACGTCTACTGCATGGCCGCGACCTTGATGCCGGTCGGTCCCAAAATGACCACGAACAGCACCGGCAGGAAGAACAGGATCATCGGCACCGTCAGCTTCGGCGGCAGCGCGGCCGCCTTCTTCTCGGCCTCGTTCATGCGCATGTCGCGATTTTCCTGCGCCATCACGCGCAGCGACTGTCCAAGCGGCGTGCCGTATCGCTCCGATTGCTGGAGCGCGAGACAGACCGACTTCACGCCCTCCAGGCCGGTGCGGCGGGCGAGGTTCTCATAGGCGACCTTGCGGTCCTGCAGGTAGGAGAGCTCCGCGGTGGTCAGCGTGAACTCCTCCGACAACGCGATCGACTGGCTCGAGATCTCGATCGCCACCCGGCGGAAGGCGGCCTCGATCGACATGCCGGACTCGATGCAGATCAGCAGCAGGTCGAGCGCGTCGGGAAAGGCGCGCTTGATCGACAACTGGCGCTTGGAGATCGCATTGCTGAGGAACAGCATCGGCGCCTGCAGTCCGAGATAGGCCATGCCGACGCAGATGCCGATCTTGACCGGCATCGACTTCTGCAGATGCGCGATCACGAAGACGTACAGCACGGAGCCGACGAACAGCACCAGCGGCGTCACCATGCGCGCGAACAGGAAAGTGATGTAGGGCGCCTGGCCGCGGTAGCCCGCCATGATGAGCTTCTCGCGGGCCGCTTCCTGGGCGAGCCATTTGGTGAGGTTGAAATCCTCCACGACACGAGAGATGAGCTGCTTCGGCGTCTGCCGCAGCGAGACCTTCTCGCCGGCGTTCAACCGCTCGCGCTCACGCTGCTTGATCCGCTCGCGTTCGCTGGCGACCGCCTTCATGCGCTTGTTCAGGTTTTCGCCCGCGAACAGCGGCATGATCAACGTATAGACGGTGGCCGTCGCCGCGATGGCGGCGAAGAACATCGTCATGAAGTGCGGGTCGTGCAGCTTGGTGACCAGAAAGTCGACCATGGTCCACCTCAGAAATCGAAGTTGATCATCTTCTTCATGACCAGGATGCCCATCGACATCCAGATCACGCAGCCGACCAGCATCAGCTGGCCGGTCGGATGGGTCCAGAGCAGCGAGATGTAGTCGGGCGTGCTCAGATAGACCAGCAGCATCACGATCGGCGGCAGCGATCCGATGATGCCCGCGGAGGCCTTGGCTTCCATCGACATCGCCTGGATCTTCTCGCTCATCTTCTTGCGGTCGCGCAGCACCTTCGAGAGGTTGCCGAGAGCCTCGGAGAGGTTGCCGCCCGACTTCTGCTGGATCGCGATGACGATGCCGAAGAAGTTGGCTTCCGGCAGCGGCATACGCTCATACAGCCGCGCACAGGCCTCGCCGAGTGGCATGCCGATCGCCTGGGTCTCGATGATCGCGAGGAACTCGCTGCGCAAGGGCTCCGGCGCATCGGCGGCGACGACCTTGATCGATTCGAACAGCGGCAGGCCCGCCTTGATGCCGCGCACGATCACGTCGACGGCGTCCGGCAATGCCGCCAGGAATTTCTTCTCGCGCCGCTTCTTGAGGTAGCCGAGGATCCAGCGCGGCAAACCGAGACCTGCAGCGAAGCCGAGCCCGAGCGCGCCGAGCGGGCCGCCACCGGCGAAGAAGGCGACCGCGCAGACGACGAAGCCGAGGACGCCGGAAACGATCCAGAACTTCTGCACGGTCCAGTCGAGCCCAGCCTGCGAAATCCGCATATTCAGCGGGACTTTGCTCAGCTTCTGGGCCTTCGCCTCGAGATCCTTCAGCGACGACTCGACCTGCTCGCGGCGCGAGCGCTGACTGCGTTCGGCCTGGCGGACCACCGGCTCGGACTTGGCGACGGTGCTGCGCCGCTGCTCGGCCTTCCGCTCACCCGACAGCAGGGGATAAAGGAACACCCAGGCGATGCCGCCGATGGCGGTGGCGGCGAGGAAGGCAAGGGCGAGAGCCTGAAGCTTCATGGGGTCTCTCCTCAGTCCTTGCTCGCGACTTCGGCGGCGTCGAGTGCAGCCGCAAGCCGCTTCTCTTCGCCGTAGTAGCGCGCACGCTCCCAGAACCGCGGCCGACCGATTCCGGTCGAGCGGTGGCGCCCGATGATCTTGCCGTTCGCGTCCTCGCCGATCATGTCGTAGAGGAAGATGTCCTGGGTGATGATGGTGTCGCCTTCCATGCCCATCACCTCGGTGATGTGCGTGATGCGGCGGGAGCCGTCGCGCAGGCGCGCCGCCTGGACGATGACGTCGATCGAAGCGCAGATCATCTCACGGATGGTCCGCGACGGCAGCGAGAAGCCGCCCATCGTGATCATGGATTCGCAGCGGGACAAGGCTTCGCGCGGGTTGTTGGCGTGCAGCGTGCCCATCGATCCGTCGTGACCGGTGTTCATGGCCTGCAGCAGGTCGAAGGCCTCGGGTCCGCGGACCTCGCCGACGATGATGCGTTCGGGTCGCATACGCAGGCAGTTTCTCACCAGCTCGCGCATCGTCACCTGGCCTTCGCCTTCGATGTTGGGCGGCCGGGTTTCGAGGCGCACCACGTGTGGCTGCTGCAGCTGGAGCTCGGCGGCGTCCTCGCAGGTAATGACGCGCTCGTCGTGATCGATGTAATTGGTCAGACAGTTCAACAGCGTGGTCTTGCCCGAACCGGTACCGCCGGAGATCAGCACGTTGCAGCGGACGCGGCCGATGATCTGCAGGATCTCCGCGCCCTCCGGCGAGATCGCGCCGAACTTGACCAGCTGATCGAGCGTCAGCTTGTCCTTCTTGAACTTACGAATGGTGAGCGCGGGGCCGTCGATCGCAAGCGGCGGAACGATGGCGTTGACGCGCGAGCCGTCGGCGAGACGCGCGTCGCAGATCGGCGAGGATTCGTCGACACGGCGGCCGACCTGGCTGACGATGCGCTGGCAGATGTTCAGGAGCTGCTGGTTGTCGCGGAACCGGATGCCCGTGCGCTGGATCTTGCCGTTGACTTCGATAAAGACCGTACCGGCGCCGTTGACCATGATGTCGGCGATGTCGTCGCGCGACAGCAGCGGCTCCAGCGGGCCATAGCCGAGCACGTCGTTGCAGATATCGTCGAGCAGCTCTTCCTGCTCGGCGATCGACATCACGATATTCTTGATCGCGATGATCTCATTGACGATGTCGCGGATTTCCTCGCGCGCGGATTCGCCGTCGAGCTTGGCCAGCTGAGCGAGATCGATCGCTTCGATCAGCGCCCCGAAGATCGTCGCCTTGACCTGATAGTAACTGTCAGAACGCCGGGCCTCGACAACCGGTGGCGGCGGCGGCGGAGCCTGCCGGGTCGGAGCCAGAGGTGGCGACGGCACGGCCGGAGACGCCGCGCGTGGTGCTGCCGGCGCCGGCTCGGGCGCTGGCGCGGCCGGCCTGAGGGTCCTGGTATCGTTGTCCAATCCGCTACGCTTACCAAACACGACTTAGAACTCCACGCGTGCCTACTTCGCCCTCAGCTTGTCCAGCAGAGGCGACAGGAAGGAGCCTTTCGGCTTCTTGGTCTCGCTGCGGCCGGTGAGCCGCTGCGCAATCTGGAGAAACATCTCCGTCGTCCGATGACTGGGAGACATTTCCGCAATCATCTGGCCGTTGTTGGCGGCGGCGCCGAAGATCTGCGGCTCGAACGGGATCGTCGCGATCGGCGGGCTTTCGATCGCCTTGGCGAACTCGCTCGCATTGATCTCGGGCCGCTTGGGAACGCCGACCTGGTTCAGGCAGTAGAGCGGCATGCGATCGTTCGGCCGGGCGGCCTTGAGGAGATCGAACATGTTCTTGGTGTTGCGCAGCGAGGCGAGATCCGGCGCCGCCACGATCAGGATGTCGTCCGCGGAGATCAGCGCCCGCTTGGTCCAGCCTGCCCATTGATGCGGAACGTCGAGCACGATGCAGGGCATCGAGGCCCGCAGCGTGTCGAAGACCGCATCGAATGCCTCGGCGCCGAAATCGTAGACCCGGTCGAGCGTCGCGGGCGCGGCCAGCAGGCTCAGATGATCGGTGCATTTCGACAACAGCCGGTCCATGAAGGCGATGTCGATCCGGTCGGGCGAGAACACCGCGTCCGCGATGCCCTGCGCGGGATCCTGGTTGTAGTCGAGGCCGGCGGTGCCGAACGCCAAATCAAGGTCGGCCACGACGGAATCCATCGACAGGTTGCGCGCGATCGCCCAGGCGATGTTATGGGCGAGGGTCGAAGCTCCGACGCCACCCTTGGCGCCGACGACGGCAATGATGCGCCCGACGGCCTTGGCCTCTGGCGCCGAGAACAGGTTGCAGATCGAGCGGACGACGTCGATCGGCGTCACCGGCGACAGCACATAGTCGCTGACGCCGCGCCGCACCAGCTCGCGATACAGCGTGACGTCGTTGACGCGGCCGATCACGACGACGCGCGTGCCCGGGTCGCAAACCGTGGCGAGCTGATCCAGGCCTGCCAGGATGTCGGTGCGCGCATCCGTCTCCAGGATGATGACGTTCGGGGTCGGTGCCGACCGGTAGGCCTCGATCGCCGCCGCCATGCCGCCCATCTGAACCTTCAGATGCGCCTTGCCGAGGCGCCGGTCCTCACCGGCGGCCTGAACCGTCGCGGCGGTTTCCACCGTCTCACAGAACGCCTGCACGGACACGCGCGGCGCGGGCGCGATGTGATCGTCGGCCGGCGGCGGCACGACGTCAGGCTGCTCCTCTTGGGTCTGTCGGGCGTAGCTGATCATTTGCCTGTGTCGCTGAGTTTGGCCTTGTCGGCCTCTGGATACGTGATCGCGGTTGATTGTCCCTTGCGATATTTGTCGAACAACGCCGTGCGCCGGGTGGTATAGGACGGCGTTTCGGATCGCGGCTGCACGAGATCAGACGGGTTTGCGACCATTGCCGCCATGTTGCGCTGGTAGGCGCAGCCGTAGTTCCAGTCAGGCTTGTTGTCGAACCAGTTCTTGTTCTTGATCGACGGCCCGAGGTCGTCCGGCCAGACGCCGCAGGGCCCGACCGTGGCCGACATTTTAGGATAGCTCAGCCGGATCGCGGCCATCTGGCGCGGGTCCTTCGGCTGATAATTGCGTACGGTGATGCCGTGCGGCGGAACGCCGGCGGCGGCAAGCAGGGAGTGGATCTCCCGCATCGAGTCGGCGGCCGCCCGTGCATTGGGGGTGCCGCTCGGCACGTCGGCGCTGATCGCGCCCGTGCCTTGGCGAATCCAGCCCTGGGCCAGTCCCATCACGTCGGCGCGCTGCTCGGCGGTCAGGCCGCCACGGCCCTGGCCGACGAAGACCACCAGGGAGTCCGGGGCCTCCTGGATCGCAATCGGGTGGCGCAGCCGGTAGTCGTCCGGGATGCTCGCCGTGGTGGCAGCGTCTCTGGTGTAGTTGCAGGCGCCGAGCAGGGCTGCGGCTCCGGCGAGCGCTGCGGCAAGGGGCAGGCGGCGGTATCGAGCGGGGCTGGATGTGATGGTCATCGTTGCAGGTCCTTGTCCCGGCTCAGTCCGTGATGAAGCCATAGGTGCCGCGATAGTTGCGTCCGGGTTCGGCCCGGCCGGGTACGCCGTAGATGCGGTTGATGCTGCCCAGGAGATCGGCCTGGGGGTCGGACGCGGCCGCGAAGCCGTCGTCAGGGCGGGAGAGATCCTTCTGTGCCACGGCGCGGACGACGAACGGCGTCACCAGAACCATCAGTTCGGTCTGGTTGTTGACGTAGTCGCGGCTGCGGAACAGCGCGCCGAGGACCGGCAGCTGCATCAGGCCCGGCATGCCGCTGATCGCCTGCTTGGTCTGCTGCTGGATCAGGCCGGCCATCGCCATGGCGCCGCCGGAGGGAATTTCCAGCGTGGTCTCGGCACGCCGGGTCTTGATCGAAGGAACCGTCAACGAGTTGACCGTCGTCGAGCTGACGGCTTGCGACAGCGTGATCGAGTTCTCGTTTGAGAGCTCCGAGACCTCGGTCATCACCCGCATCGAGATCCGGCCCTCGCTGAGCACGACGGGCGTGAAGTTGAGCGAGATGCCGAACTTCTTGAAGCTGATCTGCGTCGTACAGACATGGGTCGTCGGATCGCAGGAGTAGCCGGCAGGAACCGGAAACTCGCCGCCGGCGATGAAGGTCGCGGACTCGCCCGAGATGGCGGTCAGATTGGGTTCCGCGAGGGTACGGATCACGCCCGCGTTCTCCATCGCGCGCAGCGTCGCCTGCACCGTCGGGGCCGCTCCGAACGCTGCGCTCACGGCATTGTTCGAGACCAGATTGCTGCCATAGGCCGTGAACGGATTGGAGTTGGCGAATTTGACGACGGCTGTTCCATAGTTGAGCTGGCCGGAGAGATCGATGCCGAGCTGCTTGACGATCGAGCGCTGCACCTCGGCGACCGTCACCTTC
Organism: Bradyrhizobium sp. SZCCHNR1051; assembly: GCF_032489615.1. NCBI lineage: Bacteria > Pseudomonadati > Pseudomonadota > Alphaproteobacteria > Hyphomicrobiales > Nitrobacteraceae > Bradyrhizobium > Bradyrhizobium sp. SZCCHNR1051. The sequence continues at coordinate 19,021 of NZ_JAUEYJ010000019.1, forward strand.
AGCATGACCTGGTCGCGGCCGCGCACGGTGATCGAGTTGACGACCTTGTCGGCGCCGCCGGCGAGCCGGGCGGCGAGTTCGCCGGCCTGCTGGGCTTCGATCTGGCTCGACGCCGAGCCGGTCAGCACGATGCTGTCGGCGAGGCCTTCGATCTGGATATCGGTATTCGGCAGCAACTGCTTCAGCGCCGCCCGCGCGCCGTTCAGGTCGCGCTTGACCGCGATGTCGTAGGCCGCGATCTGCTGGCCCTGCGCGTCGAAGAAGACGATATTGGTCTGGCCGATCGCCGCACCAATGATGTAGGCGCGCTGGGCGGAGCGCACGACGGCATTCGCGATCTTCGGATCGGCGACGAGAACGTCCTTGATGTCGCGCGGCAGATCGATGACGACGGACTTGCCGATGCCGAGCGCAAGGAAGCGTGCATTGATCTGGCCGTCCGCGGCGGCTGCGGTCGCCGGGCGGTAGTCTGCCGCGATCACCGGTGCGATCGCCGGATTGAGGGTCAGCGCAGCGGCGGCCGAAAACGACAGCGCGCGGACCAACAGGGTCCGCATCTTCCGCTGATTTTCGCTGCAGGTCATCTTGGTGGTCCTCTTGCTCACTTCTGCGTCGTCATCGTGCTGGGAATGCCGAAGCGGACGACGGCAACGCTGTCGCTGCGCTTGCGGCTGGTCTCGTCCGTGCGGTGCTCGGCCACGTTGACGTCGGCGATGCTGCGGAGCGCCAGGGACAGCGTTCCGGTTTGACGGGCACGCGCGAGCGTCTCGGCCTGTTCCGGCTTCAGCTCCAGCGTGACGGTCTTGCCGACCACCGTGGTCTGGCCGTCCTTTTCCTTCGGAGCCTGATCGATCGCCAGCACGCGGATGTTCGACAGGATGATATCGGAGCTGACGACGTCGCCCGCGTTGGGCTGATCCGGATTGCGCTCGCGCTTGGACAGGATCACGTCGACGCGGTCGTTCGGCAGGATGAAGCCGCCGGCGCCGGTCTCCGGAGAAATCTCGGTGGAAACGGCGCGCATGCCGGCCGGCAGGATCGCGGCCATGAAGCCCGAGCCGTCGGCCTTGACGAGCTTCTGTTCGCGGATGGGCTCGCCGGCAATGAACGGCGCCCGCGCGATCGTGCCGGTGATCTGCGTCTGTCCTTCGGGCCGCTCGCTGCGCCGGATGAAGCTGGAGCTGGCCGTGGCCGCCGGCCAGCTCTGCCACTGCAGATCTTCGGGCTTGAGCGATTGGCCGAGGGCGATGTCGCCCTTGGCGACGAGAACGTCGACGGTGGGCATCTGCGGCGCGGGCGCGGCAACTTGAGCCGGCCGGTCGTCGGACCCGCTCGCGAGATATGCGGCCACGCCGCCAGCGCCTACAGCGATGGTCAGAACCACAATGCGTGCGGTATTCATACGCTTCACTTTCCACATGACGCCGCGACGTTTCCGCCGCCGTGATGGGAGTTGAGCAGTTATTCGTCAAAGCATGGTTAATGAGGCGTATCTAAATCGCCTTAACACCGCGTTGACACGGTGCTTTCAGAGCAATGCAAGACGCGCAGCGTCGATCGCCTTCACCCAATCGGTCTCTGGATAAACCATCAGAGCGCCCAGGGCGAGCGCGATGCCATAGGGCACGCCGCTCTCCTTGGCGTGCAGGCGTGCAAGCCAGGGTTGCCCCGCCAGCATGTAGGGCAACGGCCATTGCCGGAACTGCATGAGGGCGAGAGTGAGCACGCCGCCGAAGATCGAGGCGTACAACAAGTAGTTCATCAGGTGGGCGAAGCCGAACCACAGCGCGGCGGCGGATGCGACCTTGGCGTCACCGCCGCCGATCCAGCCGAATGCAAAGCAGGTGAAAGCAATCACCAGCAGGGTCGCGCCGGCGCCGAGGTGCATGAGCATGTCAGCCATGCTCATGCCGCTCAGCGGCGCCAGAACCAGAAAGCCGGCGACGAGCGCAAGGGAGACCCGGTTCGAAATGGTCATCGTGAACAAATCGCTCGCCGCGGCAAAGGCCATCAGGGCCGGAAACAGCAGAAGGCGCGCGAGATCGAGGGTCATGGGCTCTCAATGGCATCGACGCGGCGCGTGGGTGCGCCGCTGCGCCAGAGTCTAGCTGCAAGAAATAAACGATCGGGAAACAGCCGGAATGGCCGGTTGGCTGTCGATCTCACCAGACGCTGACGATGCGGGCCGCGAGAGCGAGGATGGACACGCCGAGGCCGCCGCAGATCCAACGCAAGGCGACGTCGGCCGCCCTGGGCGGGGGCCGGGACGCGGCTGCGGACAAAACGTGGTTACGCATCACTGAACGCCGCGAAGCTGAATGTGGAAATGATAAAGGCCCCGGATGTCCGGGGCCTTCTTTGCTCGGCCGTGACGACCGCTTACTTCAGCGAGGTGTTGATCGCGCCGAACTTGGAGCTCAGGCTGGAGCCGAGACCGTTCACCGCGGCAATGATCGCGAGCGAGATGCCGGCGGCGATCAGACCGTATTCGATCGCGGTCGCGCCGGATTCATCCTTCACGAAGCGAGCAAGAAGATTCTTCATAGGTAACTCCATGTACACGTGGCTGGTCGAACAAACTCTGGTCGTTGCGGCGTTCTCAGCACCGTGACCATGCGGCCACCCTAGGGGGCAGGAATTTCGGCGTAGTTAATTCGGTCGCCGAAACACGGCGACAAATGGCTGTTATTGTGCAGAGTAAACATAGGATGAAGCGCGGCGCGATCATTCGAAATGATGCATGGTCGCGCCGCGGTCGGTCTCGTTGAAAAGATGAGCGCAGGGTTTCGGCGATCATGCCCGACCGGTCCATCGCGGGGCCTGCTCCGCATTCCGCACTATATGCATATGGCCGTGTCGACCTGGCTGGCGGAGCATGTGGCTCGATGTCGATCGCGCTGGGCCGATAGGCAGAGCGGTTTTGCCGGCGCCGAGGTTCACGGCTCCTTAAGCGCCAAGGAGTACCCCTCGGAACAGTTCATGAGATGAGGAATGTGATGTCCGGTCTGCCATGGGAAGTCGCGCTGATGCTCGGCCAGACCATCGAGAAGGTGTTGCCGATCACCTTGGTGCTGGCGGTGGTGTTCTCGGTGCTCAGTCACTTCTGGGCCTGCAATCCCGGCAAGCCGTGGTGGCAGAAGCGCGAGCTCGTCACCGACGTGGTCTACTGGTTCTTCGTGCCGGTGTTCGCCCGGGTGCTCCGCATCGGCTTTCTCGTGCTCGGCGCCAGCGTTCTCTTCAAGATCCGCGACGCCGACGAGTTGATCGCCTTCTATGAGAACGGGCACGGCCCGCTGGCGCAGCTTCCCGAATGGCTGCAGGGGGTGCTCTTCCTCGTGGTCTCCGACTTCATGCTGTACTGGACGCATCGTCTGTTCCATGGCGGCGAGTTCTGGAAATACCACGCGGTTCACCACTCGTCGGAGGATCTGGAGTGGATTTCGGCTGCCCGCTTCCATCCGATCAACTTGATCCTGGGCACGATCGCGGTCGACGTCATCCTCTTGATGGCCGGCATCTCGCCCAATGTCATGATCTGGGTCGGACCATTCACTACGTTCCATTCGGCCTTCGTGCACGCCAATCTCAACTGGACGCTGGGCCCGCTGAAATATGTCCTCGCCACGCCCATCTTCCACCGCTGGCACCACACGTCGATGGAGCAGGGCGGCAATACCAACTTCGCCGGCACGTTCCCGATCTGGGACATCCTGTTCGGCACGTTCCGGATTCCGGCGGGGCAGTTGCCCATGGCCTACGGCAAGGACGAGGCGACGATGCCCGGTGAGTTCGGCGGCCAGCTCGCGTTTCCGTTCCGGCGATGAGGGGTTCTGCAACCGCCCCAGATCAAATGGCGACGTTTGCAGATCATTCACCAATTGAGCGCAGATTTGCCGCGTCGGGCGCCGTCACCGCTGCGTATCGCTTGAGACGGCTCGTCAATGTCCCGGGGTTTGAGTATGTCGTTCTGTGTGTCGCGTCGTCCTAGTGTTTCCTTCGCATTGCGGGCAGCTGTCGCCGCGGTGCTGCTGTGGCCGGCTGCCGCCTTGGCGGAGCCTGATCCCGCCATCGCCGTGAATGTCGACCAGGCCAAGCTGGTCAAGCTGCCCGACCGGGTCGCGACCCTCGTCGTCGGCAATCCGATGATTGCCGATGTGACGCTGCAGAGCGGCGGCATCATCGTCGTCACCGGCAAGAGCTATGGCGCCACCAACTTCATTGCGATGGATCGTGGCGGACAGGTGCTGATCGATCGCCAGATCCAGGTCGCCGGGCCCACCGACCAGCTCGTGACGGTGTATCGCGGCGTCGATCGTGAGACCTATAGCTGTATGCCGATCTGCCAGCGCCGGGTGACCTTGGGCGACGGCGACAACTACTTCAAATCGGTGCTCGACCAGGCTGGAACGATGTCCAGCACGGCGAGCGGTAACGCGGCGGCGGCCTCAAAGACCAACTGAGCGCTGGCCTTGCCACGCCTGCCCGGGTCGATGGCAGCGCCTGACCGCCTCTCCACGCGTGTCCGCGCCGACGATGCGGCGAGCCTTGCCGCTGGTGCTGCGGCTGGGTCGCCCGATTCGTTTGGTTTCTCGTTTGGTTTCGATGATCGGATCGGGCGGTGACGCGCTGTCTCGAAGGGCTGGCTGCGTGCGAACCCCCAAGCACGGTTAGCGGGACGTTGATGCGGCAGGCCATACTGTCCGCATCGTGGGAAACCCTTTCCCAAGGAGTTTCCGCTATTCCTTTCGCTCAGATTGATGTGCCTTTCCAGTCCGGATGAACCCATGCAAGCCCCCGTCTCCTCGACCGCTTCGATGCGCCGGATGCTGCGCCGCTTCCGACGCAACCGGCGGGCGTCGGCCGCGCTCGAATTCGCGCTGGTCGCGCCGGTCTTCTTCGCGCTGCTGTTCGCGATCATCGAAACGGCGCTGATGTTCTTTGCCGGCCAGGTGCTCGAGACGATCACGCAGGACTCGGCGCGCATGATCCTGACCGGACAGGCGCAACAGGGCGCCTATACGCAGGCGCAGTTCGCGAGCTACGTCTGCACCCAGGTTCCCGCGCTGTTCGACTGCAACAAGATCTATATCGACGTGAAGAGCTACTCCTCGTTCGGGAGCGTCTCGATCAGCAACCAGATCGACAACAGCGGCAACTTCGTCAACAACATGACCTACAGCCCGGGTGCCGCCGGAGACATCGTCGTCGTCAGGCTGTTCTATCAATGGCCGATCTTCGTGACGGGGCTCGGCTACAACATCGCCAACCTGAGCGGCAGCAAGCGGCTGCTGGTGGGCACGGCCGCATTCAAGAACGAGCCGTATTCATAACACGGCTCTCACGACAAGGCTCTCGCGAGCTCCTTCAGAGGGACACCAGGAATTCATCATGCCGTTGGGAAGAATGCCGGGTATGTCTTCGAGCCTGCGCCTGTGGCGTCGCATCGACGCCTTTGCCGCCGATCGACGCGGTGTCGCGGCCACCGAATTCGCATTCATCGTGCCGCTGATGCTGGTGATGTTCTTCGGCACGGTCGAATTCTGCTCGGCGATCGCCGTCGACCGCAAGGTCACCTTGATGGCGCGAACCCTGTCGGATCTGACATCGCAATCGACCTCGGTCGGCGATAGCGACATGTCGAACTTCTTCGCCGCCTCGACCGGCATCATGTACCCCTATTCCACCACGCCGGTGAATGCGACGATCACCGAGCTCTATGTCGATCCCACCACCAAGCAGGCGACGGTGAAGTGGAGCAAGGGGTCGACACCGCGAACCGTCGGCATGACGGTCGGCGTGCCGGCTGAATTGCTGGTGTCCGGCACCTATCTGATCTTCAGCGAGGTGAACTACCAGTACGTTCCGACGATCGGCTACGTCATGGGCAAGACCGGCGTCAATCTCAGCGACGTCGCCTATACCCGCCCGCGGCAGTCGACCTGTGTGATGTATAGTCCGGCGACCTACTGCTGAGGTGAGGGCTGCCGCAACCGAGCCCGCCCCCGGGGCCGCGGTCGCACGCGCCTGCGAACCGGCGCGACATGCGGTCTTTCGGGCGAGCAGAGCGCGACGATGGGCATTCAGGCAGCAAAAAGCAGGCAATAAAAAAGGCCGCGCAAGGCGGCCTTTCGTTGTCCAGGCGGGCAATCGCGCAGGCGATTACCCTGGCGTCGCTCAATTGGCGGCGCGGAGATTATCGGCCGACGACTTGCCCGAACGACGGTCCGCCACGATCTCGTAGGAGATCTTCTGGCCTTCGCGCAGCGTGCCGAGACCAGCGCGTTCGACGGCGCTGATGTGCACGAACACGTCGTTGCCGCCGTCATCCGGCTGAATGAAGCCATAGCCCTTGGTTGCGTTAAACCACTTCACGGTTCCCATGCTCACGGGGGTAGTTCCCTTCTCAGATATCAAATGCGTAACCCAGATTCCTGGGCTGGTTAGATCGAATTTTTGGAAGGGTCGTCAGCGTCTGAACCGGCTGTACCGGTAATAGCTAATCTCGTCCGGCCGAAAATCGATTGCGGGATATACTATTGGAAATGCCCGCGCAAAACAATCCTGAGCTGCGCGAGGGCGCATGATTTTTTGACGCGCCGGCTTGAGGCCGACGCGCTGAATTGTCGCTGATTGCGCAAGAGTTGATCAATTCGCTGGGTTGGGCGGAACCATTGCTCCGCCCAAGGCTCTAGCGCCGCCGGAACTGGCCGCCGCGCTGCGCTGCGCCACGCGGAGGTCCGCCGGTCGAGCTGGGGCGCTCGTCCTTGTGGCGGAAGATCAGCCGGCCCTTTTCCAGATCATAGGGCGACATCTCGACGGTCACGCGGTCTCCCGCGAGCGTCTTGATGCGATTCTTTTTCATCTTGCCGGCGGTGTAGGCGACGATTTCGTGCCCCGCATCGAGTTGTACCCGGTAGCGCGCGTCGGGAAGGATTTCGGTGACCAGCCCTTCGAACTGGATCAGCTCTTCCTTAGCCATGTCTCTCTCCAGATCGATAGACGTCTAGTTTGGCCGTTGGTTGCGGTTGTGAGCGTGGTTTTTGGGTCTGCCCTCGCGATGCAGGAAAGCAACGCCTTGAATCGACCCGGCCTTGCCGCCGCCTTGCGACGGCCGCTGGGGCTCCTGACGATTGCCTGGCAGAGGCGCCATCTTAGCATTGGAACGACGGCGACGGCGAGGGCCTTTTGCGGCGGTACCACCCTCGTTGGTCCGCGCATTCTGCATGCCAGGACGGCCGCCACGCTGAGGCGGTTTGGCCGGTGCCGCGGCCTCGCGGAGGCCCGGCGTGCGGCGATCGTCGCGCGGCAGCGAGATCTTGATCAGCCGTTCGATGTCGCGAAGGTAGGACAGCTCGTCCGCTCCGGCGACGAGCGAAATCGCGATGCCTTCAGCGCCGGCGCGTGCCGTGCGGCCGATGCGGTGGACGTAGGTCTCCGGCACGTTGGGCAGGTCGAAATTCACGACATGGCTGACGCCGTCGACGTCGATGCCGCGGGCCGCGATGTCGGTTGCGACCAGGGTTCGGATCTCGCCGGTGCGGAACGCTGCGAGGGTGCGCTCGCGGTGGTTCTGTGACTTGTTGCCGTGAATCGCCTGGGCGGGGATGCCTGCCTTTTCCAGGCTCTTCACGACCTTGTCGGCGCCGTGCTTGGTACGGGTGAACACCAGCGCGCGGTTGACCGGCTCCTGCTTGAGCAACTGAGCCAGAAGGTTCGGCTTGGCCGAGTGGTCGACGTGGATCACGCGCTGGGCAATGCGCTCGACCGTCGAGGAAACGGGGGTCACCGCGACCCGCGCGGGGTCGCGCAGCATGGCGTCCGCAAGCTCGGCGATGTCCTTCGGCATGGTGGCCGAGAAGAACAGCGTCTGCCGCTTGATCGGCAGCTTGGCGACGATCTTCCGGATGTCGTTGATGAAGCCCATGTCGAGCATGCGGTCGGCTTCGTCGAGCACCAGGAACTCGACCTGGTTCAGCTTCACGGCGTTGCCCTGGACGAGGTCGAGCAGACGGCCAGGCGTGGCGACCAGCACCTCGAGGCCCGGCATGAGCGCGCGGACCTGGCGTCCCATCGGCACGCCGCCGATCGCGAGCGCCGAGGTCAGGCGGATGTGGCGGCCATAGGTGTTGAAGCTGTCGAGGATCTGGCCGGATAGTTCGCGGGTCGGGCTCAGAACGAGCACGCGCGCCGTCTTCGGCTGCGGCTTGATCCGGTTCTGCAGCAGGCGGTGCAGGATCGGCAGGGCGAACGAGGCGGTCTTGCCGGTTCCCGTCTGGGCGATACCGATCACGTCGCGGCCTTCGAGGGCGAGCGGGATGGTCTGTGCCTGGATCGGGGTGGGGGTGGTGTAGTTCTCTTCCTTCAGCGCGCGCGTCAGCGCGTCGGCGAGGTTAAAATCCTGAAAGGATGTCAAAAGATTGGGCTTTCCATAAGAGGATGAGGCCCGTGTCGGCAGCCAGCCGGACGCGGGTGGGTGGTTGAAGAGACACCCGCGTGTTTGGAGCGTCGAGATTGGATGGGTGAGAATGCGAAGCCAGAAGCTCTGAACGAGCTAAAGAACACGCGGCTTGCAAAGATCCGGCCGATTCGCCTCGATCTATCAGATATATGGAACAGACTGGCGGCACTTTCAAGGCCGGTGCGCAACGGATCGGCGATTGATCCGGTACTCTGCTGCTTTAATTTTAGCCATTCAAAACAAAGTGCATAAATCATGTGCTCGATGCCAGCCGAATAATCACCGTGCCTGCCTAAGCCGGCGGCACGAGATTGCGACCTTCCGCCGCGATCGGCCCGAGTTCCAGATTGGGATCAATGGCTTACGAGATGTGAACGGCATGGCATGCTTCTTGCGATTCTTCCGCCGCAGACCGCCGGCCGCCTTGGCTGTGAAGCACGTCTGCGTCAGGGAGATATTACCTCATGCTTACTCGACTCACTCAGGAATTAACGGCGCCATTCAGCCGCCGTCGCTGGCTGGCTGCTGCTGCCGGCCTGGCGCTCGGCGTCGCCGGCTTCGGCCCGGCCATGGCTGCCGACGACACCATCAAGATTGGTGTTCTGCATTCTCTGTCCGGCACCATGGCCATCAGCGAAACCACGCTGAAGGATACGATCCTGTTTCTGATCGACGAACAGAACAAGAAGGGCGGCGTGCTCGGCAAGAAGCTCGAGGCCGTCGTCGTCGATCCCGCGTCGAACTGGCCGCTGTTCGCCGAGAAGGCGCGCGAGCTGATCACCAAGAACAAGGTCGCGGTCGTGTTCGGCTGCTGGACCTCGGTGTCGCGCAAGTCGGTGCTGCCGGTGTTCAAGGAACTCAACAGCATCCTGTTCTACCCGGTCCAGTACGAGGGCGAGGAGAGCGAGCGCAACGTGTTCTACACCGGTGCGGCGCCGAACCAGCAGGCGATCCCGGCGGTCGACTACCTGATGAAGGAAGAGAAGGTGAAGCGTTGGGTGCTGGCCGGCACCGACTACGTCTATCCGCGCACCACCAACAAGATCCTGGAAGCCTACCTGAAGTCGAAGGGCGTGGCTCAGGACGACATCATGATCAACTACACGCCGTTCGGTCACTCCGACTGGCAGACGATCGTGGCCGACATCAAGAAGTTCGGTTCGGCCGGCAAGAAGACCGCGGTGGTCTCGACCATCAACGGCGACGCCAACGTTCCGTTCTACAAGGAGCTCGGCAACCAGGGCATCAAGGCCAAGGACATCCCGGTCGTCGCGTTCTCGGTGGGTGAGGAAGAGCTCGCCGGCATCGACACCAAGCCGCTGGTCGGCCATCTCGCCGCCTGGAACTACTTCGAGTCGATCAAAACCCCGGCCAACGAGAAGTTCATCAAGGATTGGCAGGCCTATACCAAGAACCCGAAGCGCGTGACCAACGACCCGATGGAAGCGCACGTGATCGGCTTCAACATGTGGGTGAAGGCGGTCGAGAAGGTGAAGTCGACCGATGCGGACAAGGTCATCGACGCCCTCCCTGGCACCGAGGCCCCGAACCTGACCGGCGGCGTGTCGAAGATGCTGCCGAACCACCACATCACCAAGCCGGTGTTCATCGGCGAGATCAAGGGCGATGGCCAGTTCAGCGTCGTCTACAAGACCAAGGACCTCGTCCCGGGCGACGCCTGGTCGAAGGAGCTCGAGGGCTCCAAGGACCTGATCGGCGACTGGGTCGGCAAGAAGTGCGGCAACTTCAACGTCAAGACCAACAAGTGCCTGGGCTCGGGCAGCTGAGATCGATCTGACGTCCAAGTCACAACTGGAGAAGGCGGTGGATAGCGCCGCCTTCTCACTTCCTCCTGCCGGGGTTGTCCAGTGCCTGCAACTATTTGCGCGATTCTTCGTCGCATTCTTCTTTCTATTGTCCTGATTGCCGTGGCCGCGCCTGCATTCGCGGCCAGCTTCGAAGAGTCCGTCGCCAAGTTCGCCAATGACGATTTCTCCGACACCGATGATGCGGTGGGCGAGATCGCCGTGTCGGGCAATCCGCTGGCCTATCCGATCATCAGCGCGCTGCAGGATGAGCGGCTGATGTTCGATACCGACACCAAGAAGGTCTATGTCAAGCAGACCGACGGCAAGATCATCGATGCCGCCACCGGCGCCGCCGTCGACAGGCTGCCCGACAACGCCGCGGCGGTCAGCCTCAACAACCGCCTGCGCCGCAGCGTCGACGCCGCGTTGGGCGGCCTGACCCTGCTGTCGCCGGACGTGAACACGCGCCTGTCGGCCGCCAAGTCGGTGTTCAAATCGCATGAGGAGGCGACGCTGCCGACCGTGGAAACGGCGCTCGCCAAGGAAACCAATCGTTCGGTCAAGCAGGCGCTCGCCGAGGCCCGCGCCGCAATTCTCCTGTTCAAGTCCGATGCCAGCGAGGTGGACAAGCTCGAAGCGGTAGCCACCGTGAAGGCGCGCGGCGACCAGGAGGCGCTGGCGCTGCTCACCGAGATCAGCAGTGGCGATCAGCCCGCAAGCGTCGCCAAGGCCGCGGCAGGCGCCATCGCTTCGATCCAGAGCTCGCTCGCGATCTGGTCCGGCGTGCAGAATGCCTGGTACGGCCTGTCGCTCGGCTCGGTGCTGCTGCTGGCCGCCATCGGGCTTGCCATCACCTTCGGCGTCATGGGCGTCATCAACATGGCCCATGGCGAGATGGTGATGCTCGGCGCCTACACCACCTTCGTGGTCCAGGAGGTCATCCGCACCCGCTATCCGGCGCTGTTCGACTACTCGCTCTTGATTGCCGCGCCGCTCGCCTTCCTGGTGGCCGGAGCCATCGGCGTGCTGATCGAGCGCACCATCATCCGCTTCCTCTACGGGCGGCCGCTCGAGACGCTGCTCGCGACCTGGGGCCTCTCGCTCATCCTGCAGCAGGCGGTGCGCTCCGCGTTTGGCCCGACCAACCGCGAGGTCGGCAATCCCTCCTGGATGAGCGGTGCGTTCGAGCTCGGCCAGATCACCATCACCTATAACCGGCTCTGGATCCTCTGCTTCACGATGGCCGTGTTCGCGATCCTGCTCGCGATGCTGCGCTACACCGCGCTCGGTCTGGAAATGCGCGCCGTGACGCAGAACCGGCGCATGGCGGCGTCGATGGGCATCGCCACCTCGCGCGTCGATGCGCTCACCTTCGGGCTGGGGTCGGGCATCGCCGGCATCGCCGGCGTGGCGCTGTCGCAGATCGACAACGTCAGCCCCAACCTCGGCCAGAGCTACATCATCGATTCCTTCATGGTCGTGGTGTTCGGCGGCGTCGGCAATCTCTGGGGCACCCTGGTCGGCGCCTTCACGCTCGGCATCGCCAACAAGTTCCTGGAGCCGGTCGCCGGCGCCGTGCTCGGCAAGATCGCGATCCTGGTGCTGATCATCCTGTTCATTCAGAAGCGCCCGCGCGGCCTGTTCGCGCTCAAGGGCCGGGCGGTGGAAGCATGATGCCGCATATGCTGACGAGGTCGCTGGACCGCGCCGCGACCATCTTCGTGCTGATCGTTGCGGCCTGCGGCATCCTGATCCCGCTGTCCAACCTGCTGCTGCCGGCCGGCTCGGCGTTGCAGGTGCCGACCTATCTGGTCGCGCTGTGGGGCAAATATGTCTGCTACGCGATCCTGGCGCTCTCCATCGACCTGATCTGGGGTTATTGCGGCATCCTCTCGCTCGGTCACGGCGCGTTCTTCGCGCTCGGGGGCTATGCGATGGGCATGTATCTGATGCGCCAGATCGGCACCCGCGGCGTCTACGGCAATCCGATCCTGCCGGACTTCATGGTGTTCCTGAACTATTCCAAGCTGCCCTGGTACTGGCACGGCTTCGACATGTTCTGGTTCGCAGCTTTGATGGTGCTCGTGGTGCCCGGCCTGCTCGCCTTCTGCTTCGGCTGGCTCGCCTTCCGCTCGCGCGTCACCGGCGTGTATCTGTCGATCATCACCCAGGCGATGACCTACGCGCTGCTGCTCGCCTTCTTCCGCAATGATTTCGGCTTCGGCGGCAACAACGGCCTGACCGACTTCAAGGATATCCTCGGCTTCAACGTCCAGGCGGAGGGCACCCGTGCCGCCTTGTTCGCGCTGAGCTGCGTCGCGCTCATTCTGGCGTTCCTGATCTGCCGGGCCGTCGTGTCGTCGAAGCTCGGCAAGGTGCTGATCGCGATCCGCGACGCCGAGTCGCGGACGCGCTTCCTCGGCTATCGCGTCGAGTCCTACAAGCTGTTCGTGTTCACGCTGTCCGCATGCATGGCCGGCGTCGCCGGTGCGCTGTATGTCCCGCAGGTGGGTATCATTAATCCGAGCGAGTTCGCTCCGGGCAACTCGATCGAGGCGGTGATCTGGGTCGCGGTCGGCGGCCGCGGCACGCTGGCCGGCGCTGCGCTCGGCGCCGTCGTCGTGAACTACGCCAAGACGTTCTTCACCTCGGGCGTGCTGGCGCCGTACTGGCTGTTCATGCTCGGCGCATTGTTCGTGCTCGTCACCCTGCTGCTGCCCAAGGGCATCATCGGCACGTTCAATACGCGGTGGGATCAACTCAGCACCAAGACGCCCAACGCCGAGAGCGCCGCCCGCGAGGACGGCGTCACCGAACCCAAGATGGCGGAGTGAGCGCATGAACGTGATGGATACCCGCGCGACGTCGTCGCTGCTCTATCTCGACGGCGTGCACGTCTCCTTCGACGGCTTCCACGCCATCAACAATCTGTCGCTGACGCTCGAGCCCGGCGAGATGCGCGCCATCATCGGCCCGAACGGCGCCGGCAAGACCACGATGATGGACATCATCACCGGCAAGACCAAGCCGGACGAGGGCACGGTTTTGTTCGACGGCAAGACCGATCTGACTCGTTTGGACGAGACACGGATTGCCGAGCTCGGCATCGGCCGCAAGTTTCAGAAGCCGACGGTGTTCGAGAGCCAGTCGGTCGAGGACAATTTGCTGCTCGCCCTCAACGTCGACCACAGCGTCAAGGGCACGCTGTTCTGGCGCGGATCGAGAAGCGAAGCCGAGCAGATCGACAAGGTGCTCGAAACCGTGCGGCTCAAGGACCTCAGGCGCAAGCTCGCCGGCAGCCTGTCGCATGGCCAGAAGCAGTGGCTGGAGATCGGCATGCTCTTGGCGCAGGACCCGAAGCTCCTGCTGGTCGACGAGCCGGTGGCCGGCATGACGGACGTCGAGACGCATCAGACCGCCGAGCTGCTCAAGGAAATCAACAAGGATCATACCGTCATGGTCGTCGAGCACGACATGACCTTCGTGCGCGAGCTCGGCGTCAAGGTCACCTGCCTGCACGAGGGCACGGTGCTGGCCGAGGGCACCATCGATCAGGTGTCGTCGAACGAGCGGGTGATCGAGGTCTATCTGGGCCGTTAGTCGGCCGGCGAATAGCGAATGGCGAGTAGCGAATAGGGCAAGGGACGATGACGCAGAGAATTCAATCTATTCGCTATTCGCCATCCGCCATTCGCCCATCAGCGACCGGAGGTCGCTGATGCTCACGGTCGACAACATCAGCCTCTATTACGGCGCCGCCCAGGCGCTGCGCGGCGTCTCGATCGCGGCGGAGCCCGGCAAGGTCACCTGCGTGCTCGGCCGCAACGGCGTCGGCAAGACCTCGCTGCTTCGGGCGCTGGTCGGGCAGTATCCGCTGGCCTCCGGCACCATCACCTTCGACGGCGCCGACATCACCCATCTCAAGCCCTATGAGCGGGCGCGCAAGGGCATCGGCTTCGTGCCGCAGGGCCGCGAGATCTTCCCGCTGCTGACGGTCGAGGAGAACCTCAAGACCGGCTTCGGCCCCCTGAAGCGCGCCGACCGCAGCATCCCCGATGACGTGTTCTCGCTGTTTCCGGTGCTCGAATCGATGCTCGGTCGGCGCGGCGGCGATCTCTCCGGCGGCCAGCAGCAGCAGCTCGCGATCGGCCGCGCCATGGTGATGCGGCCAAAGGTCCTGCTGCTGGACGAGCCGACCGAGGGCATCCAGCCCTCGATCATCAAGGACATCGGCCGGGCGATTTCGTATCTGCGTAACCTCGGCAACATCGCGATCGTGCTGGTCGAGCAGTATCTCGACTTTGCCTGCGAACTCGGCGACAACTTCGCGGTCATGGATCGCGGCGCGGTAAAATTTACCTGCACCCGCGCCAACCTCGATCCGGCCGAGATTAGCCGCCAGATGGCGCTCTGATCATCACGTAGCTTCTCGACGCGGACTCGCCCCGCGTCTGGTCCCAGGGGGAGGGGATCGATGCGGGCCGATCCCGCCAACGCCGCCGCCGACATCTTCGAGGCCAACCGCGCCCGCGGCGCGGTGCGTTTCGACGTGCGGCTGCAGGACGGCGTGACGCGGCGTCATCACCTGCACGAGTCCGGCTCGCTGCGCGTGCGCTTTCCCTCGCCCGAGGACGACGGCCTGTCGGCGATGTTCGTCAACACGGCCGGCGGCATTGCCGGCGGCGACCGCTTCGCCATCCAGGTCGCGGCCGGCGAGGGCAGCCGCGTGACGCTGTCGAGCGCCGCAGCCGAGAAGGTCTATCGTGCGCCCGGCAAGCCGGCCGAACTGGACATTGTGCTGAAGGCCGCGGCGGGCGCGCATATCTCGTGGCTGCCGCAGGAGACCATCCTGTTCGACCGCGCCCGCATCCACCGCCGCATCGACATCGATCTCGCCGACACCGCTTCGTTACTGTTGTGCGAGATCGTCGTGTTCGGCCGCACGGCCATGGGCGAGCGCATGCGCGAGGGCGAGTTCGTCGATCGCTGGCGGCTGCGGCGCGGCGGCAAGCTGGTGTTCGCCGAGACCGTCCGCCTCGACGGCGACGTCGGCGCCAAGCTGGCGGAGCCCGCGATCGCCAACGGCGCCGCTTCGATCGGGACTGCGCTGATCGTCCCCGGCGACGCCGCACTGGTGGAGCGCATCAGGGAGAGCCTGCCGGCGTTCCGGGGCGAGGCCGGGCTGTCGGCCTGGAATGGATTTGCAATGGCGCGCTTCTGTGCCCAAGATGCCGCAAGCCTGCGCGCCGACATGATGGCCGTGCTCGGCTGCGCCTCGACCGTGCCGCTGCCGCGGCTCTGGCTCAACTAGACATTTACCAAGCGACGCTTACCAAGTAACGATTACCAGAAGACGATCACCAGAGAGTCCGCATGAACCTGTCTCCCCGCGAAAAGGACAAGCTCCTGATCTCGATGGCCGCCATCGTGGCCCGCCGCAGGCTCGAGCGCGGCGTCAAGCTGAACCATCCCGAGGCGGTCGCGGTCATCTCCGATTTCATCCTCGAAGGCGCGCGCGACGGCCGCACCGTCGCCGAGCTGATGCAGGCCGGCGCCCAGGTCCTGACCCGCGACCAGGTGATGCCCGGCATCCCCGAGATGATCCACGACATCCAGGTCGAGGCGACGTTTCCGGACGGCACCAAGCTCGTCACGGTGCACGAGCCGATCCGCTGATCATGGCACGTCATTCCGGGGCAGCCCGCAGGGCTGAACCCGGAATCCAGAGATTATTAGATCGAGATTCCGGGTTCGGTCCTGCGGGCTGCCCCGGAATGACGGAGAGGACAACATGATCCCCGGCGAACTCTTCATCCAGGACGGCGAGATCGAGCTCAATGCCGGCCGTAAGACCGTGACGCTCTCGGTCGCCAATACCGGCGACCGTCCGATCCAGGTCGGCTCGCACTACCACTTCTTCGAGACCAACCCGGCGCTGAAGTTCGACCGGAAGAAGGCGCGCGGCATGCGGCTCGACATCGCGGCCGGCACGGCCGTGCGCTTCGAACCTGGCCAGACCCGCGACGTGCAACTGGTGGCGCTCGCCGGCAAGCGCATGGTCTATGGCTTCCGCGGCGACGTGATGGGCAAGCTGTAAGCCGATGCTGACCGGATTGCGCCTCGTCTCCGAAGCCGCCGAGCTGGCCGCGCGCCGTCATGCCGGCCAGCAGCGCAAGGGGCGTGACGAAGAGCCGTACATCAATCATCTCGCCGAGGTCGCGAACATCCTGTCGGCAACCTGCAACGGCGAGGACGCCGAGCTCGTCGCGGCCGGCTGGCTGCATGACACTATCGAGGACACCGACACCAGCCACGACGAGCTGGCGCAGCGCTTCGGCGCGCGCGTCGCCGGGCTGGTCGAGGAGGTTACCGACGACATGACTCTGCCGAAGAGCGAGCGGCGCGCGGTCCAAATCATCGCGGCTCCCGGCAAATCTGCTGGCGCCAAGCAGATCAAGATCGCCGACAAAATCAGCAACATCCGCGCCCGCGTCTTCTTCGAGCCGGACCTCGAGCAGCAGCTGGAGCTGATGGAGTATCTCGGCTGGGCCGAGCAGGTCGTCGCCGGCTGCCGCGGCGTCAACGCGGCGCTGGATGCGCTGTTCGACGAGACGGTGACCAATGCGCGGGGGACGCTGTGAGCGGCCTAGCGCGAATGTCCTCGGCGGCCATCTACAGCCTGTGCGCGGCATCGACCGTTGCGGGGTTTGCTGCCGCGGCTTCGGCAGCCGACGACCGGCGCTGGCGGCTGTTCGAGCAGGACGACGGCGCGTTGCTGTCGCCCAGTCGGAGCGATGAGGCGACCGACGACGTCGGATCGCCGTCGTTCCGCTGCAAGGCCAAGTCCGGCACCATCGCTGTCACCGGAGATGCTGGCCAGGAGCTACGGAACGTAGTTGCGGATCTGCTGCGCTCGAACGGATATCCGCAGGTCGAGATGGTGCCGGCGAGCCGTTACGGGCAAACGCTGCTGAGCGTGTCCTACAGCGAGGCGGGATCGGTCTGGGAGTACAGCTTCGAGGTGGCGGCCGATGCGCCCGCTTTCGATGCTTTCAAGCGCACCGGACGCCTGACGTTCAAGATCGGCAAGACCGCCATCCGCGAAGAGTTCAAGCCGGGTCTCGAGACCATCGCCAAGTTTCAATCGATCTGCGCACGTCCGAAATGATCCGCGCGCTGGAAATAGTTGAGAGCTAGAGGCTGGAGCACGACATGTCCGTCAAGATCAAGCGTTCCGTCTATGCCGACATGTTCGGCCCGACCACCGGCGACAGGGTGCGCCTCGCCGACACGGACCTGATCATCGAGGTCGAGAAGGACTTCACCACCTATGGCGAGGAGGTGAAGTTCGGCGGCGGCAAGGTCATTCGTGACGGCATGGGCCAGTCGCAGGCGACCAACAAGCAGGGCGCTGCCGACACGGTCATCACCAATGCACTGATCGTGGATCACTGGGGTGTCGTGAAGGCCGACGTCGCGATCAAGGAAGGCATGATCTCTGCGATCGGCAAGGCCGGCAATCCGGACATCCAGCCCGGCGTCACCATCGTGATCGGCCCGGGCACCGACGTGATCGCAGGCGAGGGCAAGATCCTCACCGCCGGCGGCTTCGACAGCCACATCCACTTCATCTGCCCGCAGCAGATCGAGCACGCGCTGATGAGTGGCGTCACCTCGCTGCTCGGCGGCGGCACCGGCCCCTCGCACGGGACCTTCGCCACCACCTGCACGCCCGGCCCATGGCACATCGGCCGGATGATGCAGTCGTTCGATGCGTTTCCTGTGAATCTCGGCATCTCCGGCAAGGGCAACGCCTCGCGCCCCGCGGCGCTGGTCGAGATGGTCAAGGCCGGCGCCTGCGCGCTGAAGCTGCACGAGGATTGGGGCACCACGCCGGCTGCGATCGACAATTGTCTCTCGGTCGCCGACGACTACGACGTCCAGGTGATGCTGCATTCGGACACGCTCAACGAATCCGGCTTCGTCGAGGACACCATCAAGGCCTTCAAGGGCCGCACCATCCACGCCTTCCACACCGAAGGCGCTGGTGGCGGTCATGCGCCCGACATCATCAAGGTCGCTGGTTTGAAGAACGTGCTGCCGTCCTCGACCAACCCGACGCGACCGTTCACGCGCAACACCATCGACGAGCATCTGGACATGCTGATGGTCTGCCACCATCTCGATCCGTCGATCGCGGAGGACCTCGCTTTCGCCGAGAGCCGCATCCGCAAGGAGACGATCGCGGCCGAGGACATCCTGCACGATCTCGGCGCGCTCTCGATGATGTCGTCGGACTCGCAGGCGATGGGCCGGCTTGGGGAGGTCATCATCCGGACCTGGCAGACCGCCGACAAGATGAAGAAGCAGCGCGGCGCCTTGCCGCAGGACAAGGGCAAGGACAACGACAATTTCCGCGTCAAGCGCTACATCGCCAAATACACGATCAACCCGGCGATCGCGCACGGCGTGTCGAAGCTGATCGGGTCGGTCGAGAAGGGCAAGCTCGCCGACCTCGTGCTGTGGTCGCCCGCCTTCTTCGGCGTCAAGCCGGACTGTGTCATCAAGGGCGGCACCATCGTCGCGGCGCCGATGGGCGATCCCAACGCTTCGATCCCGACGCCGCAGCCGGTGCACTACCAGCCGATGTTCGGCGCCTTCGGCAAGTCGCTGACGGCATCGTCCGTGATCTTCACCTCGAAGGCGGCCGTCACCGGCGGACTCGCCCGCAAGCTCGGCCTTTCGAAGAAGCTCTACCCAGTGCAGAACACCCGCGGCAGGATCTCGAAGAAGAGCATGATCCACAACGATGTGACGCCGAACATCGAGGTCGATCCGGAGACCTATGAGGTGCGCGCCGACGGCGAGCTCCTGACCTGCGAGCCGGCCGAGGTGCTGCCCATGGCGCAGCGCTACTTCATGTACTAAGCTTCCGCCCGGTACCAGAACCAGAAAAGTACCGGGAGGACGTGTTCGTGATCTATGTCGTTGCCACCTTGACCATCAAGCCCGAAACCCGTGCGGAATTCATCGCCGCTGCGACCGCCTGCATTGCGGGGACCCGCAAAGAACCCGGCAATATCGCCTATGATTTGCATGAGAGCGTCACCGATCCGAGCAAGATGGTGTTCGTCGAGCAGTGGGAGAACGCCGAGGCCTTGGTGCCGCACCGCGCGACCGAGCACATGAAGACGTTCGGGCGCGTCGCGGTCAAATGCATGTCGGCCCCGCCGAAGATCGAGATCATCACGCCTGAGAAGGTCGATGTCCGCTGAGCGAAATAAGTGAATGAGAGTTTCAGCATGATCCGCGCGACACGCGTGCTTGGGCAGCATCGTTGGAAAGAGGCTGCCGCCGATTCCGTCCTGCTCGATTTCGACGACCGGCATCGGCGGCGGCTGGCCATGACCGGAACGCGCGGGCTGGAGTTCCTGCTGGACCTCGAGCACGCCACCGCACTGCGCGGTGGCGATGCGCTGGTGCTGGAGGACGGCCGGCTGATCGAGGTCGTCGCGGCGGCCGAGCCGCTGCTCGAGATCCGCGCCGCTGATCCGCATCACCTGGTGCGGCTGGCCTGGCACCTCGGCAACCGGCACCTGCCGACGCAGATCCTGGCCAAGAGCCTGCGCATCCGCCGCGACCACGTGATCGAGGCCATGGTCAAGGGTCTCGGCGCGCGTGTCATCGAGATCGAGGCGCCGTTCGATCCGGAAGGCGGTGCTTACGCCGAGCCGAGCCATGCGCATGGCGATGATGATCATGATCACCACGGCCACGATCATCATCACGATCATGCCGGGCACGATCATGCGCATCACGGCCATGACCACGGCCACGCGCATGATCATCACGTGCATGACGAGCACTGCGGCCATGACCATCACGATCACGGTCATTCCCATGCTCACGAGCACAAATGAACCAGAGCTTCGGCCGGCCTCGATCAGCGCCGCAGATTCGGCCGCGCTGTATCGGCTGCTGACGTGGCTGTCGCCGGCGTTTCCGATCGGCGGCTTCTCCTATTCGAGCGGCATCGAATGGGCCGTCGAGGCGGGCGACATCGGCGATGCGGCGGGGCTGCGCGGCTGGCTTGCGACGATGCTTACCAATGGCTCCGGCTTCTGCGATGCGGCTTTCCTCGCGCACGCGTATCGCGCGGTCGAGCTGGACGACAGGACCAGCCTCCGCGAGGTGGCCGAGCTCGCGGCGGCTTTCGTACCGTCGCGCGAACGTCAGCTCGAAACCACCGCGCAGGGCCGTGCCTTCGTCGAGATCGCGCGGTCAGCCTGGAACAGCGCAGGTCTCGACGAGGCGGTGGCGCAATGCGAGACGATCGTCTACCCGGTCGCCGTGGGGCTGGTCGGCGCGCTTCATGGCGTTCCTCTGGCGGCCCTGCTGCACGGCTTTCTGCACGCGGTCACGTCGAACTGGATTTCCGCCGGCAGCCGTCTCGTACCGTTGGGGCAGACCGACAGCCAGCGCGTGCTCGCCGCATTGGAACCTGTCGTCGCCGCGACGGCGGACCGCGCTCTGCTCGCCTCGCTCGACGACATCGGCGGCGCAACATTCCGCGCCGATCTCGCAAGCCTTCATCACGAGACGCAATATACAAGGCTGTTTCGGTCGTGATGAAGCGGGGCAAGGTTGCTCCGATCACGGCCCCGCGCGGTCGCGCGAACGATAGAAGGGTAGATGACATGGCATCGTCTCACGGTCCGCTCCGCGTCGGCGTCGGTGGCCCAGTCGGGTCCGGCAAGACTGCGCTGATGGATCTCCTGTGCAAATCGATGCGGGAGAACTACGACATCGCCGCGATCACCAACGACATCTACACCAAGTGGGACGCGGAGTTTCTCGTTCGCTCGGGATCGCTGACCCCGGATCGTATTGCCGGCGTGGAGACCGGCGGCTGTCCGCACACCGCGATCCGCGAGGACGCGTCCATGAACCTCGCAGCCGTGGCCGACATGCGCGCGAAGTTTCCTGGGCTCGACTTGGTGTTGATCGAATCCGGCGGCGACAACCTCGCGGCAACGTTCTCGCCGGAACTGGCCGACATCACGATCTATGTCATTGACGTCGCGGCGGGCGACAAGATCCCGTCGAAGGGCGGGCCGGGTATCACCCGCTCCGACCTTCTGGTGATCAACAAGATTGACTTGGCGCCCCATGTGGGCGCTTCTCTGGAGAAGATGGAGACGGATGCCAAGCGCATGCGCGGCGCACGGCCCTTCGTCATGACCAACCTGAAGAAGAGCCAGGGGCTTGATCGGATCATCGGCTTCATCGAAGCCAAGGGTGGTCTCAAGCCGTCGGCGTGAGCGCGGGGACTGATCTGCGTCGCACCGTTCTTCGTTGCGCGAGGTATCTGCTGCAATGGCAGACGCAAAAAAGCCTCAACCGGCCGGAACAACTTGAGCCCCTGGGTGTTGCCTCGGCCCGGGGTGCGCCTTGCTCAAGGCGTCTCGGCGGCCGATGGACGGCCGGTATCCTGGGATCGCTTTCCGCTGATCGCTCCGATCGCTCCCGTCGCCCCGAGGTGCGTCCTTGAGTTGCAGGCCCGGTTATTGGATGACTCGTCTCCTTCGCCACCAACCCTTTACCTCAGAGTAAACGAGTGCTCCGGCTGGGTGTCATCATCGGCTTGATCGCGCTGCTCGGGACGGCGCTATCCGGCTTGGCTGCCTACCGCGTACACGACCAGGAGCTGGCGCTCGATCGCATTGCGCTGGCCCGCGCCATCGACGTCCATGCCAGCCTGGTGCAGGACCGGCTGACCGAACGTGAGCTGCTGGCCCGGGTGGCCTCCGGGCTGTTCCGCGCTCCCTCCGTGATCAAGGCCAATATGCTGGAGCCGCTGCGATCGTCGATCTACGCGTTCAAGACCGACTTCGTGGTGGCGTCGTGGATCGCACGGCTGCGGCCGGATGAGTTTTCCATTGCGCAAGCCGAGCTGCGCCAGGCCGGCTTCCCGAATCCGACCATTCGCAATTTCGATGACACGCCGCTGGGGCCGAACGTCGATCGTCCGTTGGACGTTCTGATGGATCTCGAGCCACGCAATGCCGAGACCTCCAAGCTTCCCGGTATTGCCCTCGACCGGCAGCCGATTGTCGGACCGATGCTCGCGCGGGCCATGGCTGAGGGCAAGCCGGTTGCGTCCGATCCCACTCCGCTGGTGCGGAGCGATGGTCCGATCGGGATCGTGCTGGCAGCCCCGGTCGTCCCGCAAGGCGCCACTGCACCGGCGGGCTTCGTGACCTTTTCGTACGAGATCGGGCCGCTGCTGCTTACCAATGACGATCTGTCGTTGTTCTCGGTGGCGTTGAAGGACCCGCGCAACGCGTCGGACGAGCTGGTTGCCAATGATCAGGGGGCGGTGACGAGCCGGACCCGCGGGCCGGACGATCCTGCTCCGTCGTCGACCCGCACCGTGGCCTTCGGCAATCACGACTGGTCGTTGGTCTATTACGCCAAGAGCAATGCGGTCCGGCGTGCGCAACAGACCGCGGCGATCGTCGGCGTCATCGGGATGGCGCTCACCGGCATCATCTGCGGCCTGTTCGGCTACGTCGCCTACAACAATCTGCGCCTGAGCCGCGAAATCCAGGTGCGGATCGGCTTCGAGCGCCGACTGACGGCGGTCATCGACGAGCTGAACCACCGGGTCAAGAACATCCTGGCGGTGATCCAGTCCATCGTGACGCGAACGCTGCGTCATGGCAGCGACATGGACGTCGCGCGCGAGCTGCTGATCGGGCGGATCCATGCGATGTCGAACGTCGTCACGCTGCTCAGCGAGAGCCAGTGGCAAGGCGTGCAGCTGCGCGGGCTGTTCGAAGCTCGCGCCATCCCGCATGCCGAGAGGATTGCGGTCAACGGACCCGACATCACCGTGAGCGCGCGTGCCGCGCAGAGCCTTTCGCTGCTGTTCTTCGAACTCGCCTCGCACTCGGACGAGGGCCTCTCGCTGGTGGGAAAGCACCCGCACATCACCGCCAGATGGGAGGTGACGGGCGAAGAGCCGAATGCCGTCTTCCACTTCCGTTGGGAGGAATTGAATACCAGTGAAGCGACGCGGCGGCCCGACAGCGATTTCGGACTGATCCTGCTCGATCGCGTTGCGCCGGAAGCACTCGGTGGCACGTCAAAACGCTTCTTCACCGAGGCGAGCTATGTCTATGAGCTGACCGCTCCGATGGAGACCGTCATCGACATGACCGAGCGCGATCGCACCGAGCAGTTCTCCGCGCCGGTGCATCCGCCGCGATAGCTCGCCGGGCTCGTCAGTGAACAGGATATCAAGGCGCACGATGCCCGGCGCAACTGTTCAACAACAACAAGTTCAACAACAAGAAGAGGCGGCTCTTTCGGGAGCCGCCTCTTTGCTGGCTTGTTTGCGACGGCTTGGCTGATCAGCCGCCGCTGCCGCCGATCACCGCCCGCACGGTT
Source organism: Bradyrhizobium sp. SZCCHNR1051 (assembly GCF_032489615.1). Lineage (NCBI taxonomy): Bacteria > Pseudomonadati > Pseudomonadota > Alphaproteobacteria > Hyphomicrobiales > Nitrobacteraceae > Bradyrhizobium > Bradyrhizobium sp. SZCCHNR1051. The sequence continues at coordinate 42,739 of NZ_JAUEYJ010000019.1, forward strand.
TCGTCGGGGCCGAAATCCTCGGCGCCTTCGACATAGAGCAGCGCTGCCAGCTTCGAGCGCGCGCGGTTCACGCGGCTCTTGATGGTGCCCACCGCGCAGCCGCAGATCGCTGCCGCATCCTCGTAGGAGAAGCCCGATGCACCGACCAGGATCAGTGCCTCGCGCTGGTCCTGAGGCAGCTTCTCGAGTGCCGCACGGAACTCCTCGAACTCAAGATGCGCGCCCTGCGAGGGATGCGTCTTGAGCGTCTTGGCGTAGTTGCCTTCGGCATCTTCCACTTCGCGCCGGCGTTTGCGGTAGTCGGAGCGGAACAGGTTGCGCAGGATCGTGAACAGCCAGGCAGGCAGATTCGATCCCGGTTGGAACGAGTCGATGTTGGCCAGCGCCCGGAGCAGGGTTTCCTGCACCAGGTCGTCGGCGCGATCGCTGTTACCACTTAAGGAAATCGCAAATGCGCGAAGGCTGGGGACGGCCGCGAGGATATCGTCCCGCAAGGAATCAGTGAGAGGCATTCACTCCCTCCCGTCGGTTTGGTCGTTGGATCCCCCGCCGTTTTCCACGTGGGACTGTGCTGCCGGCGCATCAAGCTTCCGCACCAACTCCGCGAAGCGGTCCGGCACTCCCTGACGGACGACGTCGTCGTACATCGCGCGGAGTTGATGACCGATCCTGGATTGAATTTCCGCGTTCAGTCCGCCGGGCTTGCGCGGTGCCGCATTCTTGCTGGCTTGAGACTTTACATCTTTCATGACCTTTTCCACGTTTCCCCGAGAGTTAAGTCCCTGAAGCTTCAAGAATTATTCTCGCCACCGAGAGGGTCTGCCGGGAACTAATGCGACGGGGCGACAAAAGTTCCACGCGTTTGGGGAACTTTTCGTCGGTTCGGGCGTAATCAGCCCATGATGGAACCCGGGCGGGAAGCCCAGATGACCGAATGGAGTGGGGATGAGCCGATCACAGCTTGTTGCTGAACATTTGCCGCTGTTGCGCCGGTATGCGAGGGCCCTCACCGGTAGCCAGGGTTCCGGAGACGCCTATGTCGGAGCGATGCTCGAGGCCCTGATTCAGGATCCGGCTCTGCTGGACGAGCGCTATGGACCGCGGGCTGCGCTGTTCCGGCTGTTCACGCAGATCTGGAACTCGGTGGCCCTCAACGACGACGCCGAAGTGGCGACCCTGCCGATGCCGCCGGAGCGGCGGCTCTCCAACATCACGCCCTTGCCACGCCAAGCCTTCCTGCTGCTCTCGCTCGAGGGTTTTCCCGAGGAGGAAGTGGCCTTCATCCTCGATATCGACGTTGCCGAAACCCGCCGGCTGGCGGATGCCGCCGGACGGGAGCTCGCTGCCGAAATCGCTACCGATGTGCTGATCATCGAGGACGAGACTTTCATCGCGATGGACCTCGAGAGCCTGGTCAAGAATCTCGGCCACAACGTCATCGGCGTGGCGCGAACCCATGCCGACGCGGTGGCTCTCGCCAAGAACAAGAAGCCCGGTCTGATCCTGGCTGATATTCAGCTCGCCGATGGTTCGTCCGGCCTGGATGCCGTGAACGAGCTGCTGCGCACCTTCGAGGTTCCGGTGGTCTTCATCACCGCCTATCCGGAGCGCTTCCTCACCGGTGAGCGGCCCGAGCCGGCGTTCCTGATCTCCAAGCCGTTCCAGCCGGCCATGGTGTCGGCAGTCGCCAGCCAGGCTCTTTTCTTCCAGCGCAACTCGCGCAACCGGATGCCGAAGCCGGCGGCCTGATCAGGTCACGGTGTACGATGTCGTCCCGGCGCGTTCGTCATGGAGCGCGCCGGCTTCGTTTGTAGCCCCAACAACAAAGGGCGAGATCAGCAGCCGCGGCAGACGCCGTCGAGCCGTGCCTTTAGCACCGCGTCGTTCGGCTTGGACTCTCGGAACTTCAACCTGTTCTCGTCGAGCTGGAAGATTTCAGACGTCCGCCGCGGCGCGAAGACGATTGGCACGAGAAAGGTCAGATCACCATCCGCCAGCTCCGGCGGCGGTGGAGCAAATGGCTGGGCTCGCTCGACCATGGCGACCGCTTCCCGGTCGAGCGCCGGATCGCCAGTCGTTTCCGCCAGCACGGCCGAGATGAGATGACCCTCGCGGTCGATGTGAAACAGGACCTTGGCTGTTCCGCCCTCGCCCGAGGCCTGCAACGGGTAGCGGCGCTGAATCTTCAATTGCGCGACCAGACTCTTGATCCAATTGTCCCTGGCGCTTTCGGCAGCTCCAATCGCAGGAAAGAGGCCTACGAGAGCCAGAGCCAATCCAATCCCCCGCCATACGCCGACGCTATCCAACGTGCTCAGCATTTCGTCCCCACGCGCGGACCATGAAGTCAGCCGCGCCGCTCCAACATATACCTCAGACGAAATGGGGATAAAGCGCCGCAACGGGTGGGCGGAGATCTGACCGGTAGTGCTGGATCAGAAAAGAATGCGGGGCACCGCCGGCATCACCACGGCAGTGCCCCGCGTCGCCGGTCAATGGGGCAGGGGGAATAACCGGCTGCCGAGATGACGCGTGACCCGAAAAGTCGTTCCGTGTGAGACCGAATTTTTTGACGCCATAAAGCTGAAGAATGTCGCCGCAGTTTACACACGGTTAAGTGATTTGCCCAACCGAGAACCCGGTTCCTGCGACTTACGTTGGTATGCCGATCGCCTTGCGGCGAGGGGAGCAGAGACATGTCGCAGACCAAGAAAGTTGTCGTTTTGGGTTCGCTTGCGGCGTCCGCCATGCTCGTAGGCGCAATGCAACTGGCTTCCGGCCATGATCTTGGCGCCAGCCTGGCGGTTCAGAACACCACTCGCGAGACGATCGTCGCAACAGCGAACGACGTGAACCGGGCCGCCAAGTCTGACCGCGCCAACCAAAACGGTACTGCGGCGCCGTCACAGACTGTATCGATCAAGCTGGCTGCTTTCGCGGATACCTCCTTCCTGGTGCGGCTTCCCGTCAACCCCACGGGTGTAAGCGCGGGCTCCCCGCCGTCGCCGCAGGGATCGCAGCTCATCACCACCGGCAACGAGAAGGCCGCCAAGCACCCGGTGGCCTGCGAGCCGTCGGTGTCGGTGCTGACGGAGATCGCCAAGCGCCTGCAACCGGGACGGTGTGTGACTTAGCTACAGCAGCGCCGCACCCGGTCCGAGGCGTAAGCAGGCGATCAACGCCGGGCAATGACGGTCAGGGCAGCCCTCACTCCGCAGGCGTTTGTTCTTCCGCCGCTTGGCGGCTGACCATGAATCCGAGCGCCAGACCGCCGACAGCCAGAATGGGAATCAGCCGTTTGATGCCGATCATGCGGACGATCTGCAGGCCGCTCGCCAGCAACATCGGGTCTGCAAAAGCGGACTGGACTGCCGACCGCGCCGTTTCCGCGGTCCGCGCGGCACGGATCGCGATCGCGCGCTTGCGCGCCATGTAGCTGATTGCGGCGATCAACGTCACCACGAAGAAGATGGCGGCACCGGTGAGGCACGCGGCCACGAGCCCGTATCGATTCAGAACGGCGACGAAAGCTGCGGCGCACAGAAAGCTCGTGGTGACGAACAGTCCGACCGCTGCAGCGATCGCGAGCGACGTGAGCCGAACGGCATGCCCGGTCGATTCCTGGAAGTCCGCAATCAGGCGCTGCAGCATGTCATTACCCTCGGCGTCTCATTCATCTGCGCAACAAACTCAAATCGGCGCCGAAGACGCGGCGCCGAAACAAGACAAGCCTCTGGATTTCAGGGGCCGCCGCTTAGCGTCTCCAAGCGGCGCCGATGAGGAATCCAAGTCCGAGCGCAAGACCCACGGTGGCAAGTGGGCGATGGGAGATCACGTCCTCGAGGCGCTCCTCGAGTGAGTTTGCGGCATCCTGGGCTGCACCAAACATCGCGGTGCCCCGCTCGGACATGTCGTCGAACGTCTGGTCCACGTTGTCGCGTGCCTGGCGATAGCCGCTGCGGGCCTGCTTGCTGGCCTGCCCCGCGAAAGCATTGAGCGCATCGGTGATCTGTTCGGTGAGGGCTGCGATATCGTTTTTCACGGCGTGGACATCCTTCTGCAGGCGTTCGTAGTTCGCTTTGTCGACGAGATCCTTCAGGGCGGTCTCACCGTCAGTCGGTGGCATGGCAAGCTCCCGGAGCAAGGTGATTGCGTCTGCTCGACAAACGCTGGGTCTCGGCCGAAGTTCCGACGGTGGAAACCGAATTAGTCTGGCGGCAGTTGCGGCGAATCGTCCGGAAGCAGGTGCTCCTTCACGATGAGGGCGACGATCAGGAGCGGCGAGGCGAGGAAGGCTCCCATCGGGCCCCACAGCCAGGTCCAGAATGCCAGCGCGATGAACACCGCGAGTGCGTTGAGCGCAAGGTGCCTGCCGATGATGGTCGGCGTGACGAAGTGGCCTTCCAGGAAGGTGATCACGGCGAAGATGGCGGGCGCGACCATGCCGGCGCTCAAGGTCGGGAATGCGATTGCGCCGACCAGGACGAGCACCGCGAACATGGCGATGGGCCCGATGATGGGGATGAAGTTCAGCGTCGCCGCAAGCGCCCCGAGGCCGGCGGGATTGGGCATGCCGGCGATGGCGCAGGCGAGACCGGCCGCAATGCCGACACCGGTGTTGATGAGCGTCACCGTCAGGAGGTAGTTGCCGAGGTGCAGCTCGAGCTCGTTGAGGATGCGGAGCGTCCGCAGCCGGACCTCGTGATCACCAAAGGTCATGATCAGCGCCCGCCGTAGATCGCGCCAGCTTGCGATGAACAGCACGAGCGTGGCGAAGAACAGTAGGAATTCGGTGAAGGTCGGCGACAGGAATTCGATCGTCGGCTGAACCCAATCGAATTTGGGCAGCTCCAGGCTGGCCGAGGCCGGTGCGCTTCCGCCGCCGATGGCCGCCTGCATTTCGTGCCACAGCGCCAGCGGCCGATCGAAGACGTGCAGCTTCGACTTGAGCGTGGCGGCAAGCTCGGGAAGGCGATTGGTCCAGTCCAGCACCGGCGCCGAGATCAGGCCGATGATGAAGGCGAGCCCTGCCGCAACCGCGAGCACGATCAGCACGGCGCCCACACCGCGCGGCACGTGGAAGCGTTCGAGAAAGTTGGCGGCCGGCGACAGCATGGTGCCGACCACGAACGCCATCACGATCGGGAGAAAAAATCCCCGGGCGACATAGAGGACACCCGTCACGCAGACGGCCGTGAGGATGATGAGAGCGATGGCGACGACGTCAACCCGTCTGATCACGGGAGGTAATTCTTGGCGACTTTCATTCGGGGCTGATTCGTCGTTCCCGCTGGCGAGCAGCCGCTCGGTGGGAAGTACACGCACCATGAATCTCCCGATCGAGTCGTTCGCGCACGGCTCGCGTGGCTTGTCATCTAACAGCCGGGGGGCCATCCGGTTCCGTCGCGCAAACGTGAGAGCTCACATGCTTGACTGACGCAGGGCGACCACATCGAAGCCGGAACTACGACGAGACGTTCGGCGTTTGGAAGGTAATCACGCATCGCACCGCGATGCTCGCATGACAGGGGCATTCCATGACACAGCTCGCTTCCGGCCATCGCCGCAATTCGCGGCGGACGGCTTCGCTGATCGCCGGCGTCGCGGTCCTCTTGCTCGCAGGTGCAACTGCATCTCACGCCCAGATTCTCGGATATGCGCCGGTCGAGCAGCAGGCATTTCCGCCGGACGAGGCGACGGCATCTGCGGGGGAGCAGGATGAGGACAGCCGGCTGCCGGACCGTCTGCGCCGCACGATCGTCAACCTCGATACGCGGGAAGCGCCGGGGACGATCATCATCGATACGAGCAACACCTATCTGTACTACGTGCTCGGCGGCGGCCGTGCATTGCGCTACGGCGTCGGCGTCGGGCGCGAAGGCTTCACCTGGGCCGGCGTGCAGACCGTGACACGCAAGGCGGAGTGGCCGGACTGGCATCCGCCGGCGCAGATGATCGCGCGGCAGCCCTATCTGCCGCGTTTCATGGCCGGCGGCCCGGGCAATCCGCTCGGCGCGCGGGCCATGTATCTCGGCTCCAGCGAGTATCGCATCCACGGCACCAACGATCCCACGACAATCGGCAAATTCGTGTCGTCGGGCTGCATCCGCCTGACCAATGAGGACGTCTCCGACCTGTTCAGCCGGGTGCAGGTGGGGACGAAGGTCGTCGTGCTGCCGAAAGCCGCCTCGCTGCAGGCGCGCACCAATGCCGGCCGTGCGCCGCGCGTGACGTCGCTGCCGTCGGGGCGGCAGGCGATGTCGCTGCCGGTTGCGGCCGTCAATTAAGCGGGGAGTTGGGTCATGAACGGCCGACGTGCCCTCGCTGCCATCGCAGTGGCAACCATGGCAACCGCGGGCGCGTTGGCAGCGCCGACCACGGCGGGCGCGCAGGATTTTATCTCCGCGCTGTTCGGAGGCTTCAACGCGCCGCAACGCCAGACGCCCTATATCCGGATGCCGTTCGCCGACGAGGCGCCGCCGGTGCAGCGTCCAGCGCCGCGCAGCCAGCCGGTCTATTCCGGTGGCGGCAGCACCGCGTGGTGCGTGCGCACCTGTGATGGCCGCTATTTCCCGCTCGGCGCCACCGGTGACCAGAGCAAGGAGGCCGCCTGCAACAGCTTCTGCCCGGCGGCCAAGACCGAGATCGTCTATGGCAGCTCGATCGACGGCGCCGAGACGGATGGCGGCAAGCCGTATTCGGCGCTGCCCAACGCATTCAAGTATCGCACCGAAATCGTCGACGGCTGCACCTGCAACGGCAAGGACCATTTCGGCCTCGCCAAGGTGTCGATCGACAACGATCCGACCTTGCGCAAGGGCGATGTCGTCGCCAGCGACGACGGCCTCAAGGTCGCCAACCGGACCGGCAGCGGCAAGCGCGCCGAGCTGAACTTCTCGCCGGCGCCCGCGGCGCTGCGCGCGAAGTATGAGCGCGCGCCGGTGATGGCGTCCGACTGATCCTGCGAGACCGTCAGGCCGCGCGGATCTTGCCGAGGAAGTCCGTGACCTGATGACCAAGATTTCTGCTCTGGCTCTCCAGCGTCTCCGAGGCATTGCGCACGTTGTCGGCTGCGGCCGCAGCCGCGTCTGCGTCTGACTTCACGCCGGTGATGTTGTCGGAGACGTTCTTGGTGCCATCTGCAGCGAACTGAGTGCTGCGCGAGATCTCCTGCGTCGCCGCGCCTTGCTCCTGCACGGCAGCGGCGATCGCGGTCGCCACCTCGTTGACCTCGCCGATGATGCCGCCGATGCGCTTGATTGCGTCGATCGCGTCATTGGCGACGCGCTGAATGTCGGCGATCTGCTCGGAAATCTCGTCGGTCGCCTTCGCGGTCTGGCTCGCGAGCGTCTTCACCTCGGAGGCGACGACGGCGAAGCCCTTGCCGGCCTCGCCGGCGCGCGCCGCCTCGATGGTCGCGTTCAGCGCCAGCAGATTGGTCTGCGAGGCGATGCTGTTGATCAGCCCGACAACCTCGCCGATCCGGTTCGCCGATTGCGCCAGCCCCTGCACCGTGCCGTCGGTCATGCGGGCCTGTTCGACCGCGCGGCTGGCGATGCCGGCGGCATGGGAAGCCTGCTTAGAGATGTCCGCGATCGACGCATTCAGCTCCTCCGCCGCAGAGGCGACGGTCTGCACGCTCATCGAGGCGTCGTTCGAAGCCTTCGCGGCGACCTCGGCGCGTGTGTTGGTCTGCCGCGACACGCTGGTGAGGCCGGCCGACGTCGCCTGCATGTCGGTGGAGGCCTGGCCGAGCTGCTCCAGCGACCCGCGCACCAGACTTTCGAACTCCGCGACGTAGGACTCGATCGCGCGCTGGCGCGCAACTGTCGCGGCGTTGCGCTCGCGCTCCTGGGCCTCGATCGCGAGCTTGTCCTTGGCCTGCTGCTTGAAGGTCTCGAGCGCGTTGGCAAGCGCGCCGATCTCGTCCTGCCGCTGGGTGTAGCCGGTGTCGACGCCGAGATCGCCGCCTGCAACCGCGAGCATGGCATCGCGCATCCGGTGCAGCGGCCGGATCACCCGGCCGCTCACGGCGGCGATCGCCGCGCCGCCCAGTGCGACGGCCAGGAGCAGCAGCGTCAGCTGGAGCATCAGAGACTCCATCGCCGTGCTCTGCTGCGCGCTGGAATGGTCCTTGGCCGCGTCGAGCGCCGCCTCGGCCAGGGCGACCGCGCTCGTCATCTTGTTCACGGAGAACGGACTCCACTGATATGGCGTCAGCTCAGGCTTCTCGCCCTTTTGCACCGCTGCCAGCAGACGCTCGCGCAGGCCGGCATACTCCGGCGTGAAATAGGCCTGCTCCGTGCCCGACATCGCTGCGGAGAGCGCCGGCGGCAAGCTCATGCCGGAGGTGGCGAGCTGGACCGCCTTCCATGCGGCATCGACGCCGCCGACCTGCTTGGTGTAGGCCAGCACCGCTTCGGGCGACACCTTGCCGGCCGTCAGCGCATTGCTGACGACGAGCGATGCTTCACCAGCCGTGTTGCGCATCAGCCAGGCCATCTGCTTGATCATCAATAGCTGATCGACGGTCGCACTCTGATGATTGACGCTGGCGGCGATATTGACCGTGATCTTGTCGAGCAGGACCAGTAGCGCGTCGAACGTCTCGCCATACTCCTTGGGCAGGCCGGCGCGGCGGGCCGCCTTCGGCTTGACGATCTCGGTCCAGAACTCGCTGTGCTCCGCGGTCAGCGTCTTGTTGAGCCGGTCGAGGTCGGCAACCAGGCTCTGGTTCTGTTGGAAGTCGATGCCTTGCAGCAGATCGAGACTGCGGTCCAGCGCAGGGACGTAGATGCCACGGGCGGAGCGCAGGAATTTCTCGGTGTCGCCGTCCATGGCCTGATCGGCATTCAGCACGCGGATCGTGGTCGAACGATCGCTGCGCATGCTGTTCATGGCCTTGAACAAGACGCCCGAGACTTCGGCAACGCGTGCGATCCGCTGGGCAGATTGCAGCCTGCTCCAGGAATTCCAGGCGTTCAGCGAGAAGAGGGCGACGACGGCGAGGGCGGCGGTGGCGATGACCGTCTTCAGCAATGAAGAAATGGTCAGGCGATTCAACATTTTGATCTCCGGTTCCCGGCATTCGACCGCAAACCGGTAAAGAACTGAATGCGAGGTGGGTCCGTGGAACTACGGAGAAAACGGAGTGGCCAAAGTTCCGACCCGGGAACTGCAAGCCGCCGAGCGGGTTAGCTCCACAGCGCCAGCGCATTCTTCATCTCCCAGGGGACTCCCATGCTCATCAGTGCTCTCGTCACCTTCCTCGTCGTCATCCTCATTCTGTATTTGATCAATCTGTTGCCGATCGACGGCCGCGCCAAGCAGATCTGCCGCGTCGTCGTGATCGTGCTCGGCGTGATCTCGCTGCTTCGCTACATCGCGGTCATATGATCTGAGGATCATGTTACCTCTCGCCTGATCAAAAAAAGCCCCGGCGGATCGCCGGGGCTTTGTGACGTCTGGCCTAAGCCTTCTCGTTCTGCTTGGCCTCGCGGCGCCGGGCGGTGAGGATGTACTCGGTGTAGCCGTTCGGCTGGGTGCGGCCTTCGAACACGAGGTCGCAGGCTGCCTTGAAGGCGACGCCGTCGAACGACGGCGCCATCGGCTGATACAGCGCGTCGCCGGCGTTCTGCTTGTCGACGACGACGGCCATGCGCTTCAGCGAATCCATCACCTGCTCCTTGGTGACGACCCCATGGTGAAGCCAGTTGGCGAGATGCTGGCTGGAGATCCGCAAGGTGGCGCGGTCCTCCATCAGGCCGACGTCGTGGATATCAGGCACCTTGGAGCAGCCGACGCCCTGGTCGATCCAGCGCACGACATAGCCGAGAATGCCCTGGCAGTTGTTGTCGATCTCCTGGCGCACGTCGTCGGGCGCCCAGTTCGACTGCGACACCGGGATGGTCAGGATGTCGCCGAGCTTGGCGCGCGGGCCCCCCTTGGCGAGCTCGTCCTGGCGGGCGTGCACGTTGACCTGGTGGTAGTGCAGGGCATGCAGCGTCGCGGCGGTCGGTGACGGCACCCATGCGGTGGTGGCGCCCGCCTGCGGGTGGCCGATCTTCTGCGCCAGCATGTCGGCCATCTTGTCCGGCGCCGCCCACATCCCCTTGCCGATCTGGGCATGGCCGGGAAGACCGTCGATCAGGCCCATATCGACGTTCCAGTCCTCATAGGCCTTGATCCAGGGCTGCGCCTTCATCTCGTTCTTGCGGATCATCGGACCCGCTTCCATCGAGGTGTGGATCTCGTCGCCGGTGCGGTCGAGGAAGCCGGTGTTGATGAAGACGATGCGCTTGGACGCCTGCTGGATGCAGGCCTTGAGGTTGACCGTGGTGCGGCGCTCCTCGTCCATGATGCCGACCTTCATGCTGTTCTCGGGCAGGCCGAGCAGCTTCTCGACGCGCGCGAACAAGTCGACCGTGAGCGCCACCTCGTCCGGGCCGTGCATCTTCGGCTTGACGATGTAGATCGAGCCGGTGCGGCTGTTCCTGACCTTGGAGAGACCCTTGAGGTCGTGCATCGCGAGCAGGCCGGTGACGGCGGCGTCGAGAATGCCCTCCGGCACCTCCTTGCCCTCGGAGTCGAGCACGGCGTCGGTGAACATGTGGTGCCCGCAATTGCGGATCAGCAGCAGGCTGCGGCCGTGCAAGGTGAGCGTCCCGCCGGACGGCGTGGTGTAGCTGCGGTCGCTGTTCAGCGCGCGGGTGAGCGTCTTGCCGCCCTTCTCGAAATCGGCCGACAGCGTGCCGTTCATCAGGCCGAGCGTGTTGCGGTAGACCAGCACCTTGTCCTCGGCGTCGACGGCGGCGACCGAGTCCTCCATGTCGAGGATGGTCGAGACCGCGGCCTCCAGGATCATGTCGGAGACGCCGGCCGGATCGTCCTTGCCGATGACATGGCGGCGGTCGATCACGACCTCGACGTGGAGGCCGTTGTTGGCGAGCAGGACCACGGAGGGGGCGTCGGCCGAGCCCTGGTAGCCGGCGAACTGGTCGGCGTTCTTGAGCGCGGTGGCGTTGCCGCTCTTCAGCTTGGCGGAGAGCTGGCCGGCGATCACGCTGTAGGCGGTGACGTCGGTGTGGCTGCCGGTGGCGAGCGGTACGGCGGCGTCGAGGAACGCCTTGGCCTTGGCGATCACCTTGTCGCCGCGGGCCTTGTTGTAGCCCTTGCCGGACTCACTCGGATCGTGCGGGATGGCGTCAGTGCCGTAGAACGCGTCATACAGCGAACCCCAGCGCGCATTCGCCGCGTTCAGCGCGTAGCGGGCATTGGTCAGCGGCACCACCAGCTGCGGGCCGCAGATCTTGCCGATCTCCTCGTCGATATTGGCGGTCTCGACCTTGTGGGTCGCGGGCTCCGGCAGCAGGTAGCCGATCTCCTTCAGGAATGCGGTGTAGGCGCCGAGGTCGAAGGCCTTGCCCTTGTTGGCGAGGTGCCAGGCGTCGATCTTGTCCTGCAGGGCATTGCGGAAGGCGAGCAGCTCGCGGTTCTTCGGGGCGAGATCGCGCAGGATCGCGCTGAGGCCGGCCCAGAATGCGTCCGGATCGATCCCGGTCTTCGGCGTGGCCTCCTTGGCGATGAAGTCGAACAAAACGGGGGCGATCTTCAGTCCATGGGCGTCGATACGGGTCATGATGAGACGTTTCTCTCGAATAAGGGCGACGTTGCGCGTGTCTTGGGCATGCTGAAATGGCCGCCTCGAAGGCGGCGTGTGCAGTGCATTTAGCGCCAAAGCGGGGGCCACGAAAGGGGGGGGAGGGGTATCGCAGTTGGTCGGGGGGCAGCGGACAGGCGGGCTGGTTCCGGGCGGAGTGATGCCAAGTAATTTCGCAGGACCGCCTCAGAGTTCGGCCGCGAGCCCACAACCGTGCGGAGCTCTCGGATCGGGCACGCTGCCACCCTCCCCCTGGAGGGGGAGGGTCCACTCGCGACGAGCGAAGCGAGATGCGAGGCGGGGTGGGGTGATCTCTCCACGAGCGCCGGTGCGCGTGGCATCACCCCACCCCGCCGCGCATCGCTGCCGCGACGCGCGCCGACCCTCCCCCTCCAGGGGAGGGTGACAACGCAAAGCGTGCCGCAAATGGCGTTCCGACGTACACCAAACGGCTGCGGACAACTCAACGAAGGTGATCGCTCGTGGAGGTGATGGCTCATGCGACTTCGTCCTCGCGGCGCGTGATCGCGTCCGAGCTTTGCTGACGTGCCGCCCCTCGATCACGAGAGGCGCGGGGAAGGCCGGGTGCAGGCTGCACCCATGGCCCGCCTGCAGAAAAAAATGCAGGCGGCAGTCACCACAGGTACGAGCCGGACATCCGGCCTTCCCTGCGCGATGGCTCTACGGTTGCTTCGTGGTCTCCCCGGTGCGCCGGGCTTTCTGGTCACCGTTGCCTGCGCAGCGCGTTGGCGCTGTCGCAAGCGTGGCATCGGCATCGGGATGCCAGGACCCCACGACTTGGCCGTGCGCCCCGGGACTGTCCGTCAACATGATCGCTCACGCCGCAGCCCAAGACGCCCACCGCATCCCGCACCCGACGTCCGTGACGGTCGCGAACTGTCCCTCGTGTGGGACGGGATGGAGAGAGAAAAGCATGACTTCTGAAAAAAAGAAAGATGAATATTTTTGGGCTGGGGACTGGACAAGGTAGATTAGATTGAGGCGGTTGAGATTTCTGGTTTCCGGAGTGGACCGATCTTGGCCGCCGTGAGGCTCAGCCTGGCGAAGCCGTCACTGGAGTTTGCTGTCCGCTCGCATAGCATCGCATTCGGAGCGAATATCGATGGCACGTCTTACAGACCGATATCAAGTTAATGTGCTGCTGCCCGAAGACGCGTTTCGTGCCGAGCTGTTGCGCCAGATCGACCGCGTCTGCCCGGGTGGATCGACTTGTCACGTGCTGAGACATATCCCCGAGCAGGGCGAGGACGTCTATACGATCCTCATCGACGACCATACCGTCGTGAGCTTCGATGCGCCTCGTGGGGGTGGCCCGCTGGTTCTGGCAGAGGTGACCATTCAGGCCATCGCGGACTATCGAAACCAAATCGGCCAAGGCAAGGAGCGCATCAGACTGAATCGCGCAGTAGAGCAGGCCAGACAGATGATCAACAAAGGAAGAGTGTAGTGCTGGCTCTGCGTGGACATGGTCGGCACGCGCCGCTTTGCCTTGCGAGGCAAAGCAGTTACGCCCAAGCCGCACCAATCACGATGGGTGGACTATCGCTGTCCTTGTTGCTTGATCGCCGAGGAAGGCGTTTCGGGACCCTCACGCCGCCTTCGCGCCGATGCCGGTCATCTAAACGCCTCGCCGCTGTCATGATGCAGTTCGCAAGGCGTCCGATGCGTGCGGTCGCCTGCTTGAGGACGAACAGGATCGTCGTAACGCGGCTGAGGATGCCGACCAGCAGCAAGACCGAGAAGATGTCGATATAGGCCAGGATATCGCCGACGAGCATCAATTCGGGCGGGATCGGGATGCTGTGATAATAGGCCAGACCGAGGACGATGACCGGCAGGAACGCAATGATCCGCCTCAGCGTCAGCCGGTCCAGGAAGGCGGCCAGCTGGACAACGAAAACGTCCCACAACCAGTCGCCGAGGAGGGCAGGCTTGTCGATCGTCCATCTCCGCCATAGCGTTTTCCACATCGATCCGCTCCGCATGCAAGGTAGGCCAAGCACCCTTCAATATAGCATGAGTGCCCACCATGTTTCGCCGGTTTGAGATGGTGGGCACGCGCCGCCTGCCCGCACCGCGTTGTCCGCCCTACGGACGCAAGAGATCGCAGGTTTTTCGCTGAATGAATGGCAAGCCATCTTTCCTTCGTCCGCGCGAAGGCTATCCAACGAGCTTGTCGTAGTCGGCATGGGAGCCGATCCAGAACCATAAGTAGCCGTCATCGATCTCGGTCGCGAGGGCTCGGTAGCGTAGTCCGACCCGAGCGGACCAGAACCGTCCGACCTTCTTGAACTGGAGCGAAGGGTGACGTGGATCGCGTTTCAGAAGCTCGAAATTCTGATCGGCGAGCCTTTTGATGGCTTCAGGCAGCAACTCGTAGGCCGCCCAGAATTTCGGGGATGCGAAATGGGTCACAATGGCCGGGAGCGGCCGGCCCGATGCGCCGCAAGAGCTTCGTCCGCTAATGCGTCGAGTTTCCCGGTACGAGCGTCACGCTCGATCGCAGCATCGAATGACGCAGCATCGAACCGTTCGAACCATGCGCGAAAGCGCGCAAGTTCGTCTGGATTGAGCTGTTGGACGGCCTTTTCGATATCTTCGGCGGTTGTCATGATGGGAACATAGCACTGAACATTGAAGCCGAAAAGGTGGCGGCCCGATGGGACCATAAAGCGGCATTGAGGGATCGCATTGCCGAATGTGACGCAGGCGTCTTGCTTGAGCGTGCCGCGATACGCGGGACTGGTCCCGGATCTCGCCGAGCTCATCCCGGCTACGCGCGACCCTCACGCTCTTGATGGCGCCAAGCGGAATTCGACGACGTCTTCGGCGCCCGAGAGGTCGCGTGCCATCTCTGCGGTCTCGAACCGGCCGGCGGCCTGCAGCACGAGCTCGAAATGGAATTGCCGCTTCGCCTCGCTGTATTCGTAGCACCAGTCCAGCACGTCGAAGCCATAGGCCCGCATGCATTCGCGCAGTTCGGCCTCGCTCGGCTGCAGGCCATGGCGATAGACGACCGACAGCGACAGCGTGGTCTGATGCGGCAGCCATTGTTCGACCTTGCCGAGCAGGGTCATCGCGGCCAGGGACAATGCCGTGGCGCAAAGCGCGGTGCCGTAGAAGCCGATGCCGATGATGATGCCGATCGCCGACGTCATCCAGATCGAGGCGGCCGTCGACACGCCGCGGATGGTGAAGCCGTCCTTGATGATGACGCCGGCGCCGAGGAAGCCGATGCCGGTCATCAGGCCCTGGATCACGCGCGTCGGATCGGAGACGGTCGGCGACACCGCCATGCCGCCATACCAGCTTCCGGGAAAGCCGTTGATCGCCGTCAGCAAGGTCGATGCGACGCAAACCAGCGCGTAGGTCCGCATGCCGGCCGCGCGTCCGTGATAGGTGCGCTCGTAGCCCAGCAGCAGGCCGACGGCTGCTGCACCCATCAGGTGCAGCAGCAGAATCCCGTTCGTCTCCAGTTCTGCCCTCGACCAATAGGCCGCCAGATGCTCCATCCTGCGCCTCGACAGCGTTGCTGCGCGTGCCGTGAACTGTGCGGATCAAGTGCTAATTTCTGCTTGCAGATCGTACGGCGGCCCCATGGGCAGGCTTGGCGTCCAAGAGCGAACCGGCGCACTCCTCCGTAGTTCTTCGGGCAGAAGGTGACCACGCTTGGCTGCGGCTGTCGCTCTGCTCGCCGATGTTGCGCGTGACGTCACGAGGCCGAATTTGAGCCAGGCTGCGGGCGGCACATCGGGTGAGGCGTGTGCGGTCGACGATGTCGATCAAGCCGGGTCGATGTCCCTCTCGCGCAAGATAGCGCGACCTGCTCGCCATGAGACGTGGTCAGGCCGGCACGATGCTGTCGCTCAATCCCGCCCGCGCCGATTCATTGCCCCCGCACAGTCCCACTTCGGACGTAAAAGCTATCGATAACGACTTGCATCTAGCAGGGGTGGGGGAGGCGCATCATGTCGTTCACTGGGCTGCGGTCGGTCGTCCTGTGTCTCGGCCTGCTCGCTCTGCCCGCCCTCGCAGCCGACAAGTCGACAGCACCGTACCTGCACGCGACCGAGGGACGCGCGGTTGAGAGAAAGCCGACCTTGCTTCAGATGCTCGTAGCTGCGTTGAAGCCGAAATCCGTCCACGCGGCCGAGACGGCGCACAGGCCCAGGGTCAGGCACGTTGCCACGGCAGCAAGGAAGCGGAAGGCCTCGCCCGCCGCTGCAGCGATGGAGCCGGCCGTGGCGCCGCCCACCACGGTCGGCGCCGCCGCGACTCCACCTGCACCCCTCTCCGAGGCAGACCCCGCCGCGAAGGGGCTGGCGCTGTTCAACGACGTGAGCCTGTCGGACGGCGGCAAGGCGTCCTGCGCCACCTGCCACTTCTCGACCGGGCATACCAACAACAAGACCTATGTCGGGCTCGACGTCGTCGCCGACGGCGACCCCAACGGCAGGAATACGCCGACCCTGTGGGGCGTCGGCGAGCGCTCGGTGTTCGGCTGGGCCGGGCAGGCGGCGACGCTGGAGGACAGCATTCGCGGCATCATCGTCAACCGCATGAAGGGGCCGGAGCCGTCGAAGGAGAAGCTGGCGGCGCTGGTCGCCTATGTGCGGACGCTGAACTATCCGGCGAACTGGCAGGTCAAGGACGACGGCACGCCGAGGGACGATGCCAGCGCGGCCGTGAAGCGCGGCTATGAGCTCTATATCGGCGATGGCGGCTGCGGCACCTGCCACGTGCTGCCGAGCTTCGACAAGAAGAGCCGCGACGACATCGGCACCGGCGGCAAGTTCAAGGTGCCGACCCTGCACGCGGTGGCGTCGACGGCGCCGTATTTCCACGACGGCCGCACCGCCTCGCTGCGCGACGCGGTCAAGCTGATGTGGGAGGTCTATGCCAAAAAGATGGATTCGCGGCTGCCGACCGACGCCGAGCTCGACGATCTCACCGCCTATGTTGGGGCGCTGTAGCGTGGCACCGACAAGAAGCTGGCGGTCGCGTCTTCACCGTTATTCCGGGCGATTGGCAATGCGAAGGCGCGAAGCGGCTTCGCATTGCCAATCGAACCCGGAATCTCGAGCTTGTTAAGAATGGACGCAAGATAATGTCGAGATTCCGGGTTCAAGGCCTGCGGCCTTGCCCGGGAATGACAGTGCGTATCACGAGCCTGACAGGCAAACGTGAGAGGCTTGATTATCTGCCAACCCTGTCATGGACCGCGCGTGCGCGCGGTCCATGATCATGCAGTGACGACGCAATCAGATGTTGGCGCCGAGATCCGCGATATCGTCGAACAGCACACCCGTCCGCGACAGCAGCGACTCGAGCTCGTCGGTGGCGTCCGCAATCCCGCGCGTCGCGGTGTCGATCACCAGCTCCGCATCGAGCGGCGGCTCGTAGTCGGTGCCGATGCCGGTGAAGTTCTGCAGATTGCCGGCGCGGGCCTTGGCGTAGTGGCCCTTGGGGTCGCGGCTCTCGCAGATCTCGGCGGCCGTCGCGACATAGACCTCACGGAACAGGTCGCCGGCGACGCGACGGGCGGCCGCGCGGTCCTCGCGCGCGGGCGACACGGCGGCCACGATCGCGATGTGGCCGTTGCGAGCGAGATGGGTCGCGACCTCGGCGAGGCGACGGATGTTCTCGGCGCGGTCCTCCGGCGTGAAGCCGAGATCCTTGTTGAGGCCGGCGCGGACGGTGTCGCCGTCGAGCAGCACGGGCGCGCCGCCGCGGCCGAACAGCCGCCGCTCCAGCGCACGCGCCAGCGTCGACTTGCCGGCGCCGGGCAGGCCGGTCATCCACACCACCGCGCCCTTGTGGCGGTAGCGGTCGGCGCGCTCCTGCGGCTGCAGCGCCGATTCCACCGGCATGATGTCGACCGGCGCGGCGCGCTTGCCGGCGTCGACCGTGAGCACCAGACCGCCGCCTGCAATGCGGCCCTGGACCTCGATGACGAGGCGGCCGGTGCGCGCGTTCTCGGCGTAGGGATCGATGGCGACCGGTTGGGTCAGCGCGATCTCGATCTCGCCGACATGGTTGCGCGCGATCGCGGCATTCTGCTCGTTGGACAGCGAGCCCGGATCGACCGCCTTCTCGATCGCGACCACGCTGCCGCGCGCCTCGCGGGTGCCGAGCCGCACCAGGATGCTGTCGCCCTTGGCGAGCGGCTGGTCGTGCAGCCAGAAGATGCGCGCGTGCAGGCGTCGAGCCGCCTGCGGCTCGCGGCCGACATGGGCGATGACGTCGCCGCGCTCGATGAACAGCTCGCGGTCGAGCGTGATGCCGACCGAGCGGCCGGCGCCCTGCGGCGCCGTCACCGGCGTCTGCGGCCAGCCCTCGACGGTCTTGATCTTGGCGATCTTGCCGGCCGGCATGATCACGATCTCGTCGCCGGTCTTGAGCTCGCCAGCCTCGACGCGGCCGGCGACGATGCGACGGTCGTCGAACTTGTAGATCGCCTGCACCGGCAGGCGCAGCGGCAGGCTCGACAGCGGCTTTGCCGGCTCCAGGCCATCGAGCGCCTCGACCACGGTCGGGCCGCCATACCAGCCGATCCGCGAGGTCAGCTGGGCGACGCCGTCGCCGTCGCGCGCCGAGATCGGAATGATCGCGACCGGCTCGACGCCGAGGCCCTCGAGATGCGCGGAGATCTCGGCCTTGATCGTGTCGAAGCGCTCCTCGCTGAAATCGACGCGGTCCATCTTGTTGACGACGACCGCCACCTGCTTCACGCCGAGCAGATGCAGCAGATAGCCGTGGCGCCGGGTCTGGTCGCGCACGCCTTCGAGCGCGTCGATGATCAGCACCGCGCCGTCGGCCTGCGAGGCGCCGGTGATCATGTTGCGCAGGAATTCGGCGTGTCCCGGCGCGTCGATCAGCACGACCTCGCGCGCATTGGTGCGGAAGCGGATCTGGGTGGTGTCGATGGTGATGCCCTGGTCGCGCTCGGTCTGCAGCGCATCGAGCAGGAACGACCATTCGAACGGCATGCCGCGGCGGGCCGAGACGGCCTGCAGCATTTCGAGCTTGCCCTCGGGCAGGCTGCCGGTCTCATGCAGCAGGCGGCCGACCAGGGTCGACTTGCCGTGGTCGACATGGCCGACGATCACGATGCGGACCTGCGGACGGGTGGTGCCGTTCGGCGTGGCGGGGGCGGCTGACGGGACTCGCATGTTCATCGCCTCGTCCCCGCTCACAGATAGCCGGCGACGCGAAGCCGCTCGAAGGCGTCCTCGGTCTCGTGGTCGAGCGCGCGGCCGGCGCGCTCCGGCACCTTGGTGCTTTCGAGCTCGGCGAGAATCTCGGGGATGTTGGAGGCGTTGGACGCCACCGGGAAGGTGATGTCCTGATCGCCGAGCGAGCGGTAGCGCTTGCCGTTCCTGGACAGATAGAGCGGAATGATCGGGATGTTCTCGCGCGCGGTGTAGGCCCAGATGTCGGCCTCGGTCCAATGCAGGATCGGATGGATGCGCAAGTGCGCGCCCTGCGGCGGCGACGCGTTGAAATGATCCCAGAACTCCGGCGGCTGGTCGCGCACGTCCCAATGGCCTTCGGCGCCGCGCGGCGAGAACACGCGCTCCTTGGCGCGCGTCGCTTCCTCGTCGCGGCGGATGCCGGCGATCAGGCCGTCGAAGCCGTGCTTGGCGAGCGCCATCTTCAGGCCTTCGGTTTTCCGCGCAGCCGAGCGCGCCGCGGGGGGCAGGGTCGGATCCACCGCGTCGATCGGCGGGCACGGCTCGACCTTGAGATCGAGGCCCCATTCCTTCGCGTAGGTGTCGCGGAAGGCGTACATCTCCGGAAACTTCTTGGCCGTGTCGACATGCATGGCCGGAAACGGCACGCGGCCGAAGAACGCCTTGCGCGCCAGCCAGATCATGACGTTGGAATCTTTTCCGAGCGACCAGAGCAGCGCCAGCTTCTTCAGCCGTGCAAAGGCCTCGCGGAGAATGTAAATGCTCTGCGCCTCGAGCTGGTCGAGATGATCCATGGTCGGTGCGGCGCTGAGGACGCGCGGCATGGAAGATGCTTGCTCGATCTCGGAAGAGGGCAACCGATCTCTGGAAACGTCGTTGGTGAGAATGTGCATGCTATCAGCCATCGCCTGCTTGGGAGAAAATTCTATGGCGAAGCCAAGGAATAATTTTCTCTTTACGTGTGCGATGTGACACTTATATAGAAAATAATTCCAGTCAACCCCGAAGTGCCGAAGCCGAAGAACGCAATGCAATATCTGCCGGTGTTTCTCGATCTGAAGACCGGCCCCGTGCTGCTGATTGGCGCGGGTGAACTCGTGCGCGCCAAGCTGCGGGTGTTGCTGTCGGCGGGCGCTGATATCCGCTGGTTCGCGACCGACGGCGATTTCGAACTCGGCGGCCTGAACGATGAGCATCGCCAGATCGCGCGTGCGGACGGCGATCCGCTGAGCGCCGATCTCACCGGCGTCATCGCGGTGCTGTGCGCCGGCGCCGGCGACATCGGCGTTGCGATGTCGGCGCGGGCACGCAGCGTTGGTCTGCCCGTCAACGTGATGGACGACCTCGCGCATTCCAGCTTCATCTTTCCGGCGATCGTCGATCGCGGCGACGTCGTGGTGGCGATCGGCACCGGCGGCTCCTCGCCCGTGGTGGCACGCCGCGTGCGCGAGCGCATCGAGGCGCTGCTGCCGGCGCGGATCGGCGAGCTCGCGAGCTTCATCGGCGACTTCCGCAGGACCATCAATCCGCTGATCACCGAGATGCCGCTGCGCCGCCGCTTCTGGGAGCGCATCGTCGACGGCCCGATCGGCGCGCTGGTACTGGCGGGGCGCAAGCACGAGGCCGCGGCGGCGCTGCATGGCATCGCCGATCCGACCGCGTTCGCGGGCGCGGATCATGCGGGCCGCAGCGAAGGCCATGTGACCCTGGTCGGTGCCGGCCCCGGTGATCCGGACCTGCTGACGATCAAGGCGCTGCGCGCGCTGCAGGATGCCGACGTCGTGTTCTATGACGAGCTGGTCACGCCCGAGATTCTCGACCGCATTCGCCGCGACGCTTCGCGCGTGCCGGTCGGCCGCCGCGTCGGCAAGCCCGGCATCGGCCAGGATGCCGTCAACAGGCTGCTGATCGAGGCGGCGCGCGACGGCAAGCGCGCGGTGCGTCTCAAGGGTGGCGATGCCTACGTGTTCGGCCGCGGCGGCGAGGAGGTCGACGCGCTGCGCAACGCCGGCGTGTCCTACACGATCGTGCCCGGCATCACCGCCGGCCTCGGTGCCGCCGCGCAGTTCGAGGTGCCGCTGACCTTCCGCAGCAAGGCGCTGCGCATCACCTTCCTCACCGCGCACAAGGAGCGCGATGCCGAGGCGGTGGACTGGTCGGCGCTGACGGACACCAAGATGACGGTCGTGGTCTACATGGGCATGACGGCCGCGCCTGCCGTGCGCACCGGGCTCCTCGCCGCCGGCCGCTCGCCGCAGACGCCGGTCGGTGTGTTCGCCAAGGTCACGCGCCCCGACGCGCAGGCCGTGGTCGGCACCTTGGATCAACTGCCTGACCTCGTGGCCAAGATCGATGGCGGTCCGGCCATTCTCATCATCGGTGATGTCGTGGCGCATTCGGCGCCGTGGCGTCAGCAGAACCTCAGTGGCGTGATCGCAAAACTCCTGGAACCCGTCTGAATGACCTCTCCGCTGCAACAGAAGATCAAGATCACCGGTCCCTCGATCATCACCGCGAACCGGACCTGGGACGGCGCGGTGATCTACCGCACCGGCACCAAGAGCTGGTCGGATGAGCTGAGCGATGCTGCGATCGTGCGCACCGCCGACGAGGCACGTACGCTGTTGTCGGAGGCGGTGGCCGACGATCTCGGCGCGATCGGTCCCTATATCGCGCCGGTCGAGGTTGGCACCGACGGTGCGGTCAAGCCCGGCAATATGCGCGAACACATCCGGCTGACGGGCGCCACCATCGCGCTCCCGGCTCAAGCCTGAAGGCTCTCTCATGTACGCTTATGACGAAATCGATCGGACCCTGGTCAACGAGCGCGTCGCCGAATTCCGCGACCAGGTGAAGCGGCGCCTGTCGGGCGAACTCTCCGAAGACGAGTTCAAGATGCTGCGGCTGCAGAACGGCGTCTATCTGCAGCTCCACGCCTACATGTACCGCATCGCCATTCCCTACGGCACGCTGTCGTCGAACCAGTTGCGCCGGCTGGCCCATGTCGCGCGCCGCTACGACCGCGGCTACGGCCACTTCACGACCCGGCAGAACATCCAGTTCAACTGGATCAAGCTCGCCGAGCTGCCCGATGCGATGGCCGACCTTGCGGAAGTGGGCATCCAGTCGATGCAGACCTCCGGCAACAACATGCGCAACGTCACCTCCGACCAGTGGGCCGGCGTGGCGCCGGGCGAGATCGAGGATCCGCGCATCTGGGCCGAGCTCTTGCGCCAGTTCACGACCCTGCATCCGGAATTCTCGTTCCTGCCGCGCAAGTTCAAGATCGCGATCACGGCGTCCGAGCATGACCGCGCCGCGATCAAGATCCACGACATCGGCCTGCGTCTGCTCAAGAACGCGCAGGGCGAGACCGGCTTCGAGGTGCTGGTCGGCGGCGGTCTCGGCCGCTCGCCCTTCATCGCCAAGACCATCAAGCCGTTCGTCCACGGCCACGACATCCTCAGCTATGTCGAGGCCATCCTGCGCGTCTACAACCAGTACGGCCGCCGCGACAACATCTACAAGGCGCGCATCAAGATCCTGGTGCACGAGCTCGGCATCGAGAAGTTCGCGTCCGAGGTCGAGGAGGAGTGGCAGCAGATCCGCGACGGCGTGCTCAAGCTCGATCAGGGGATCATCGAGGATATCCGCTCGCGCTTCTTCTATCCGGCCTACGAGGCGCTGCCGCACATGCCGGAGGAGCTGAAGCAGGCCGCGCACGATCAGAAGTTCGAGGCCTGGCGCAAGAACGCGGTCTTCCCGCACAAGGCGCAGGGCTATGCGATCGTGGTCGTGTCGCTGAAGCCGGTCGGCAAGCCGCCGGGCGATGCGACCGCCGACCAGATGGATGCGCTTGCCGAGATCGCCGACAAATATTCGTCCAGCGAGATCCGCGTCGGTCATGAGCAGAACCTTGCGTTGCCGCATGTGCGCAAGCGTGATCTGCCGGCGGTGTGGAAGGCGCTCGAGGCGATCGGCCTCGCCATCCCCAACGTCAATCTCGTTTCCGACATCATCGCCTGCCCGGGGCTCGACTACTGCTCGCTGGCGAACGCGCGCTCGATCCCGATCGCGCAGGAGATCACGCGCCGCTTCGCCAATCACGACACGGCCAACCTGATCGGCCGGCTGCACATCAACATCTCCGGCTGCATCAATGCCTGCGGCCACCACCATGTCGGCCACATCGGCATCCTCGGCGTCGAGAAGAACAACGAGGAATTCTATCAGATCACGATCGGCGGCCGCGCCGATGAGGGCGCCGTGCTCGGCACCCTGATCGGACCCGCGGTGCCCTATGCCGAGGTCGCCGACGTCGTCGAGGACATCGTCGAGGCCTATCTTGCGCTGCGCGCGAGCCCTGAGGAGCTGTTCGTCGATACGGTGAAGCGGCTCGGGGTCGAACCATTCAGGGAGCGGGTTTATGCCACTCGTTAAGGGCGGACACATCATCGCGGACGTGTTCGTCCGCCTCACCGACGATGCCGAGCTGCCGGCGCAGGGGGCCGTCCTGGTCTCGGAGACGCGCTTCCTCGCCGGCCCTGACGCGCTGGTCAGCCGCAGCGGTGGCAAGCTCGGCGTGATCTGGCCGAACAATCGCGATGTCGACGATCTCGTGCCGTATCTCGACCGGCTCGCGCTGGTCGCGCTGGTGTTTCCGAGCTTCCGTGACGGTCGCGCCTACACCCAGGCGCGTCTCTTGCGTGAGCGCTACGGCTATCGCGGCGAGCTGCGCGCGACCGGGCAGGTGCTGCGTGACCAGTTCGTGTTCATGCTGCGCGCCGGCTTCGATGCCTTCGAGGTCAAGAAGCAGACGGATGCCGAGGCCTTCACCGAGACCGTGAAACGCTATTCGGTGTTCTACCAGCCGACCGGCGACGGCCGTATCTCGGCGCTGCATCAGCGCCTGCAACTGCGCCATTCGGAGAGTGCCGGGCTGTGAGCACGCTGGCTGCATCGCCTTCGGTTGCGGAGATCCCGGTCGCGGCGCTCGACGCCACGCTGCGCACGGCCGCACCACATGAGGTCATTGCCGCTGCTCTCGAGGCGATCGGTCGCGAGCGGCTGGCGGTGGTGTCGTCGTTTGGAACGGAGTCGGCGGCGCTCCTGAAGGTGACGGCCGACGTTGATCCGGCGATCCCGGTGATCTTCCTCGACACCGGGCACATGTTCGCGGAGACGCTGGCCTATCGCGACCAGCTCATCGAGATTCTCGGCCTGCGGGACGTACGCTCGATCAAGCCCGACGCCGCGGCGCTGGCGCGCGAGGATGCCGACAACGAGTTGTGGTTCTCCGATCCCGACGCCTGCTGCCGCATCCGCAAAGTCGAGCCGCTGGCACGCGCGCTGGCGCCGTTCGCGGCCTGGATCAATGGCCGCAAGCGTTTCCAGGGCGGACTACGTGCGGCCATCCCGGTCGTCGAGCAGGACGGCGCGCGCGTGAAGTTCAATCCGTTTGCGAACGTGACGCGAGAGGACATCGCCGAAATCTACCGCTCGGCCAACCTGCCGCAGCATCCGCTGGTCGCCTCCGGCTTCCGCTCGATCGGCTGCATGCCCTGCACCAGCCGTTCGGACTCCGGCGAGGACGACCGTGCCGGGCGATGGCGCGGCCGCGGCAAGACGGAGTGCGGCATCCACACGGTGGCGACGTCGTCGGTGTAGGCTGCATGCGGCCATGAACATCGTGTTCGTGGAGAAGGACAGCGCGGATATCGAACGACGTCCTTGGCCTCGCGGACTGCTTCCACCCCTCATCCTGAGGAGCCCGCCCCGAGGCGGGTGTCTCGAAGGATGAGGCCCGGACCACCTCTGCCGACGGCACTCCAGCCGCGCGTCTTCAACATCGCCACACGCTCCCACTCAGGGGGTGCATTCCGTGGCGAGAACAAGCGATGAACAAAGTCAAGCGCGATCGGGTGTCATGCGAGTTGGATCAGGCCCATTCGCTGTGCTTCGCGCCCTCACGACGACAATGCGTCGCGGCGAAGAACAGCTATCCCGTAGCGCCTCGCTCCGTAGCAAAATGCCGATGTCCCGCCGGAAACAAGAGAATCCGGTTTCGTTGACTCTGCGCCGTACATCCGGCGATCTGCAATGCGCGCCTGCAGCATTGCGGGCCTCGGAATGGAGAGCTTGGATGATGTGGC
This sequence comes from Bradyrhizobium sp. SZCCHNR1051, assembly GCF_032489615.1. Taxonomy (NCBI): domain Bacteria; kingdom Pseudomonadati; phylum Pseudomonadota; class Alphaproteobacteria; order Hyphomicrobiales; family Nitrobacteraceae; genus Bradyrhizobium; species Bradyrhizobium sp. SZCCHNR1051. The sequence continues at coordinate 67,764 of NZ_JAUEYJ010000019.1, forward strand.
GTGTTCTGGCTGTAGTCGCGGGCCTGGCATGGGCGGGGTCGGCCGTTGCTGCCGACGTAAACCTGCTCAACGTGTCCTACGACCCGACCCGCGAACTCTATGTCGAGTTCAACAAGGCGTTTTCAGCCGCCTACCAGAAGGAGACCGGCAAGAGCGTCGAGGTCAAGCAGTCCCATGGCGGCTCCGGTGCACAGGCCCGCAGCGTGATCGACGGCCTGCAGGCCGATGTCGTGACGCTGGCGCTCGCCTATGACATCGACGCGATCGCGGGCAAGGGTCTGCTCGACAAGGAGTGGCAGAAGCGGCTGCCGCAGAATGCCTCGCCCTATACGTCGACCATTGTCTTCCTGGTCCGGAAGGGCAATCCCAAGGGCATCAAGGATTGGGACGATCTGCTCAAGAAGGGCGTCGAGGTGATCACGCCCAATCCGAAGACGTCCGGCGGCGCGCGCTGGAACTATCTCGCCGCCTGGGGCTATGCGCTGAAGAAGTTCGGCTCGGTCGACAAGGCCAAGCAGTTCGTCGGCGACCTCTACCAGCACGTCCCTGTGCTCGACACCGGCGCCCGCGGCGCCACCGTGACCTTCGTGGAGCGCGGTGTCGGCGACGTCCTGCTCGCCTGGGAGAACGAGGCCTATCTGGCGCTGCGCGAGTTTGGCAAGGACAAGTTCGAGATCGTCGCCCCGCAGCTGTCGATCCTGGCCGAACCACCAGTTGCGGTGGTCGATTCGGTGGCCGATAGGAAGGGCACGCGGAGTGTGGCTGAATCCTACCTGAAATACTGGTATACAAAGGAAGGTCAGGAAATTGCCGCACGCAACTCCTACCGTCCGCGGGATCCTGAGGTCGCCAAGAAGTACGAGGCGGCCTTCGCCAAGGTCGAGCTGTTCACCATCGACGAGGTGTTCGGCGGCTGGACCAAGGCCCAGAAGGAGCATTTTGCGGAAGGCGGTATCTTCGATCAAATCTACAAGAATTGATCGAATCGGAAGGAACGAGTTGGGCAGCCGATCTGATACGGCTTCGAGACAGTAAGGCAACAAGCTGGCGTTGCGGCGATCTGCGACATTACGCATGAGACGCTGTCCCCGATCTCGATTTGCCGAGACGAGGCTGGGGGCGGCGGGCGGACACCACAATCGATTCAAGCCCATCGACACCGATCATCAACGGACCAGGCCTTTTTTTGAACGTACTTGCACCACGTCGCAGCACCTTGCCGGGCTTTGGTCTCACCATGGGACTGACGCTGACCTGGCTGTCTCTGATCGTCCTGATTCCGCTTGCGGGGCTGTTCGTCCGCTCGACCGATCTCAGCCTCGACCAGTTCTGGGACATCGTCACCAGCCGGCGCACGTTGAGCGCACTCAAGATCTCGTTCGGCCTCGCCTTCGCCGCAGCCTGCGTGAATCTCGTGATGGGCACCATCGTCGTGTGGGCGCTGGTGCGCTACCGCTTTCCGGGGCGCCGACTGTTCGACGCGATCGTCGACGTTCCGTTCGCGCTGCCGACGGCAGTGGCCGGCGTGGCACTGACTGCGCTGTTCACCCAGAAGGGCTGGCTCGGCGCGCCGCTCGCCGCGATGGGGATCAAGGTGGCGTTCACGCCGCTCGGCATCTTCGTCGCGATGATCTTCATCGGCATCCCCTTCGTCGTCCGCACGGTGCAGCCGGTGCTGATCGATCTCGATCCGGAGATCGAGGAGGCGGCGGCGAGCCTCGGCGCCGGGCGCTGGCAGATCGTGACCCGCGTGATCCTGCCGAGCCTGACGCCGGCGCTGCTCACAGGCTTCGCACTCGCCTTTGCGCGCGCGGTCGGCGAGTACGGATCGGTGATCTTCATTGCCGGCAATCTGCCGAACGTCTCCGAGATCGCGCCGCTGCTGATCGTGATCCGGCTGTCCGAATTCCGCTACGCCGATGCCACCGCGATCGCGGTGGTCATGCTCGTCGTGGCGTTCCTGATCATCTTTGCCGTGAACCGGTTGCAGCGCTGGGCGCAGAGCCGGGCGCCCTTGAACTAGGACCCGACATGAGCGTGGAGATGACCCTGCAGGCGCCGTCCGTGGCATCGTCCGCGACCAGCCCGCGCCTGGCGCAGGCCGGCCGCCCCGATCCGCGCACCGAGCCGCGCCTGGTCCGCATCGTCATCACGACGTTGGCATTGGCGTTCCTGTCGGTGTTCGTGGTGCTGCCGCTGATCGTCGTGTTCGTGGAAGCGTTCGGCAAGGGCATCGCTGCCTATTTTACCGCGCTTGCCGACGCCGAGGCGTGGGACGCGATCCGCCTGACGTTGCTGGTGGCGCTGGTCTCGGTCGGCACCAATCTCGTGTTCGGCCTGTGCGCCGCCTGGTCGATCGCCAAGTTCGACTTTCCGGGCAAGACGTTCCTGATCACCCTGATCGATCTGCCGTTTTCGGTGAGCCCGGTGATATCGGGCCTCGTGTTCGTGCTGCTGTTCGGCGCGCAGGGGTTCTTCGGTCCGTGGATGCAGAGCCATGGCCTGCAGATCCTGTTCGCATTTCCCGGCATAGCGCTGGCCACCGTGTTCGTGACCTTCCCGTTCGTCGCGCGCGCGCTGATCCCGCTGATGCAGGAGCAGGGCACGCAAGAGGAGGAGGCGGCGATTTCGCTCGGCGCGTCCGGCCTGCAGACGTTCTTCCGCGTCACCTTGCCGAACATCAAATGGGGCGTGCTGTATGGCGTGCTGCTCTGCAACGCGCGCGCGATGGGCGAGTTCGGCGCCGTCTCGGTGGTGTCCGGCCATATCCGCGGCGAGACCAATACGATGCCGCTGCTGGTCGAGATCCTCTACAACGAATACCAGATGGTCGCCTCGTTCGCGATCGCCTCGCTATTGGCGATGCTCGCGCTGATCACGCTGGTCGTCAAAACCGTCCTCGAACGGCAACTCGATGAGGGAGGTCAGCATGACCATTGAAGTCAGGGGTGTCGTCAAGACGTTCGGCACGTTCAAGGCGCTCGACGGCGTCGATCTCAAGGTCGCCGACGGCGAATTGCTGGCGCTGCTGGGCCCGTCCGGGTCGGGCAAGACGACCTTGCTGCGGATCATCGCCGGGCTGGATTGGCCTGATGCCGGCGAGATCCTGTTCGACGGCGAGAGCGCGCTCGATCGCGGCGCGCGCGAGCGCCATGTCGGCTTCGTGTTTCAGCACTACGCTCTGTTCCGGCACATGAACGTGTTCGAGAACGTCGCCTTCGGCCTGCGCGTGCAGCCGCGCCGCGTCCGCAAGAGCGAGGCGGAGATCCGCGCGCGCGTGAAGGAGCTGCTGGATCTCGTCCAGCTCGACTGGCTCGCCGATCGCTATCCGAGCCAGCTCTCCGGCGGCCAGCGCCAGCGCATCGCGCTGGCGCGTGCGCTCGCCATCGAGCCGCGCATCCTCTTGCTCGACGAGCCGTTCGGCGCGCTCGACGCCAAGGTGCGCAAGGAGCTGCGGCAATGGCTGCGCACCTTGCATCACTCCATCAACGTCACCTCGATCTTCGTCACCCACGACCAGGAGGAGGCGCTCGAGGTCGCGCATCGCGTGGTGGTGATGGACAAGGGCCGGATCGAGCAGGTCGGCTCGCCGAGCGACGTCTACGACGCGCCGGCGACGGCGTTCGTCCACGGCTTCATCGGCGAGTCGATCATGTTGCCGGTCGAGATCACCGGCGGCGCGGTGCACCTCAAGGGACGCCCGCTCGATCTCGCGGCCGAGGGCGCGGCGGCCGGGGCCTCCACCTTGTTCGTGCGCCGCCATGACATGGTGATCGGTCCGGCCGGCAGCGGAACGCTGGACGGCGACATCACTCATGTCCGCAGCTTCGGCCCGGTGCAGCGCGCCGAAATCGCGCTGGCGGAGGGCGTCGCGACGATCGAGATCGACGCCCCGCGTGACCGCGAGCTCAGGATCGGCGAGCGGGTCGGACTGAAGCCGCGGCATTATCGGATCTTTGCGGGGTGAGGGCACGTGGCCGCGTGGGTCGCGGCCAGCTCGATCCGGCGATGTATGCCGCGAGCTCCGAGCACTTGCAGCTCTGAGCCGTAGACCTCAACCAAAAAAACAGTGTCGTCCCGGACAAGCCCGACAACGCGTAGCGTTGGCGGGCGCCGATCCGGGACCCATACGCCGTGACGCCCGTTGTTGAGCCCGCTCGACCGGCATCGCGTCTCGCCACGACCGCCACGGCGTCTGGGTCCCGGTGCGACACTAAAGTTGTGGCGCCGTCCTTGGCTTGATCACTCGGAGGGTCCGCGCCCCACAGCGCTTGACCGGGCGGACGTTATGGTTGACGAACCGTTGCCGGCAGGAATGGCCGCAATTGTCGCGATGGAACTTACCTCCGATTCACCTTTCAGCCACGGTTGATGTGCAACAACCCGCCTCTCTCGTTGGCATAGGGACTGGTTCATTGAAGCATCTGGCACTCGCTCTCTCCGTTGCATTCCTGCTCGCCGGCTGCGCGGCCGAGACGCCGGTGGTGCAGGCGCCGACCATGTATGCCGACATGGCGGTCGCGGGCGCGAAGCTCGATGCCGTCGCTGCCGCGACGATGATCTCGCAATACCGCCAGAACAACGGGCTCGGTATGGTCGAGGTCGATCCCGAGCTGATGCGGCTTGCGGAATCGCAGTCGCAGGCGATGGCCGACAAGAACAAGCTGGATCATGACGTGCGCGCCCCGCTGGCGAAGCGCTTGACCGGCGCGGGATATGATGCGGCGGTCGCGGTCGAGAACGTCTCGGCGGGCTACCACACGCTGGCGGAGGCCTTCTCGGGCTGGCGCGACTCGCCGCCGCATCGCGCCAACATGCTGAAAAATGGTGTCACAAAAATAGGCATCGCAGCGAGCTATGCTCCGAATACCAAGTACAAAGTGTTCTGGACCATGATCCTGGCCGCGCCGGACGGCAAGAAGCCCTCCTGACAGGCAGGGCTGCCGCCGCCCTGCGCAGGCCGCGTGCGCGGCGCTCGCGCGCGAGTCAGGGCCGACCTAGCCCTTGGGGTGGATTGACGTCACCGCGAAGTGACGCCACGTTGGCGCCTTGCTTTGCTAATGACCGCAGTAATGACGCAACATCCATTTCCCCCGCTGCCTGCAACCCCCAGCGAATCGCAACGTGTCCTCGTCCTGCAGGGCGGCGGCGCGCTCGGCTCCTATCAGGCCGGCGCCTATCAGGCGCTGTGTCATTTCGATTTCGAGCCCGAATGGGTCGCCGGTATCTCGATCGGCGCCATCAACGCCGCGATCATCGCCGGCAACGACCGGGACAAACGCATCGGCCGTCTCAAGGAATTCTGGGAGATGGTGTCGTCGCCGGTGCCGTGGAAGCCGCTGCTCAATGGCGATCATCACCGCTCGGCCTTCAATGAGGTCAGCGCCGGGCTGATCGCTGCCTTCGGCGTGCCCGGCTTCTTCACGCCGCGCTTTCCGCCGGCGCCGCTGTGGCCGTCCGGCACGCCGCAATCGGTCAGCTATTACGACACCGCGCCGCTCAAGCGGACCCTGGAGCGACTGGTCGATTTCGACCGCATCAACGATCTGAAGACACGCCTCTCCGTCGGCGCAGTCGGCGTCACCACCGGCAATTTCACCTATTTCGACAATGTCGAATTCAAGAAGCAGGGCAAGCGGATCGGACCCGAGCACATCATGGCGTCTGGCGCGCTGCCGCCGGGCTTCCCGCCGGTCGAGATCGACGGCGAGCATTATTGGGACGGCGGCATCGCCTCCAATACGCCGCTGGACTACGTGCTCGACACCGAGACCGATCGTGATCTCCTGATCTTCCAGGTCGATCTGTTCTCCGCACGCGGCGATCTGCCGAGGACGCTGCTGGAGGCCGCCGAGCGCGAGAAGGACATCCGCTATTCCAGCCGGACGCGGATGAACACCGACAAGAACCGAATGATCCACAACACGCGCAAAGCGCTGCGCGAGCTCTATGCCAGGCTGCCGGACGAGCTGCGCAACGATCCGTCGCTCGAGATCCTGTGCAAGGCAGCACAGGAGAACACCGTCACGGTGGTACACCTGATCTACCGCAGCAAGAGCTACGAGACCTCGTCGAAGGACTACGACTTCTCCCATGTTGCGATGGTCGAGCATTGGGAGGCGGGCGTTCGCGACGTCCACCAGTCGATGCATCATAAGGACTGGCTGGAGCGGCCGCAGTCCGGCGAGACCATGGTCACCTACGATCTCACGCAGGACGGCAGTCTCGCTGCCGCCAAGAAGGAGTGAAGCAATGACGACGAACCTCAAGGGCAAGACCGCGGTCGTGACCGGCTCCACCAGCGGCATCGGGCTCGCTTATGCCCGCGCCTTCGCGTCCGCCGGCGCCAACATCGTCCTCAACGGCTTCGGCGCCCCCGCCGACATCGAGAAGGAGCGCGCGGCGATCGAGAGCGACTACAAGGTCAAGGCGGTGCACTCGCCGGCCGACATGAGCAAGCCGGCCGAGATCGCCGGCATGATCGCGCTCGGTGAGACCACGTTCGGCTCGGTCGACATCCTCGTCAACAATGCCGGCATCCAGTTCGTCTCGCCGGTCGAGGACTTTCCGCCGGAGAAGTGGGAGCAGATCATCGCGATCAATCTGTCGTCCGCGTTCTACGGCATCCGTGCCGCCGTGCCCGGCATGAAGAAGCGCGGCTGGGGCCGCATCATCAACACCGCCTCGGCACACTCGCTGGTCGCATCTCCGTTCAAGTCGGCCTATGTCTCGGCCAAGCACGGCATCGCCGGCCTCACCAAGACCGTGGCGCTCGAGCTCGCGACCTTCAAGATCACCTGCAACTGCATCTCGCCGGGCTATGTCTGGACGCCGCTGGTGGAGAAGCAGATTCCGGACACCATGAAGGCGCGCAACCTCACCAAGGAGCAGGTCATCAACGATGTGCTGCTGGCGGCGCAGCCGACCAAGGAGTTCGTGACCTCCGAGCAGGTCGCGGCGCTGGCGCTGTTCCTGTGCGGCGACGATGCGGCGCAGATCACCGGCACCAACCTCTCGATCGACGGCGGTTGGACTGCGGCGTAACGATCGCAGAGAGCGCTGAACGAGGCACCAGTTTCGCGCCGAGGCGGGTTTCGCTTCGGCGCGGTCCATTCTACAAGCGTGCGTTTCCACGACCAGCGCACGGACCCCTGACCTTGCTGACCACGATCATCGGCCTCGGCGCCGCCATCTGCACCACGAGCTCGTTCCTGCCCCAGGTCATCAAGGCCTGGCGGTCGCGCTCGACCCATGACATCTCGATGGGCATGTTCGTGCTGCAGACCACCGGCAACTCGATGTGGCTGCTCTACGGCGCGCTGATCAGCGACCTGCCGCTGGTCGTCGCCAACGCGATCACGCTGGGCTTGGTGGCCGCGATCCTCGGCCTGAAGCTGCGCTACGGCTAGGATGCAGACGATGGCCTTCGATCCGGTCCGCTTGAGCAAGTTCCTCAGTCTCGTGCTGCGCCACCAGCCAGATGCAATCGGCTTGGTGCTGGATGCGCAGGGCTGGGCGATCATCGATGACCTGATCGCGCGCGCGGCGGCGGCGGGGACCGTCCTCAGCCGGGCCGATCTGGAGCAGGTGGTTGCGACCAGCGACAAGAAGCGCTTCACGGTCTCGCAGGACGGGCAGCGCATTCGGGCGGCGCAGGGACATTCGGTGGCGGTGGAGCTTGGCTTGACCCCGCGCGAGCCGCCCGCCGTGCTGTATCACGGAACGGCGACGCGCTTCGTCGAAGCGATCATGGCAGAAGGCTTGAGGCCGCAGTCACGCCAGCAGGTGCATCTGTCTTTGGATGAGGCGACGGCCGTCAATGTCGGGCGCCGGCACGGCGAGCCCATCGTGCTGCGCGTCGATGCCGCAGCGATGCATCGGGATCGCTTGAAGTTCTTCGTTGCGGACAACGGCGTCTGGCTGACCGACCACGTGCCTCCGGAGTACCTGAGCGTCGACCCCGCGCCGTAACCCGCGCGCGCGTCGCAGAACGTCGCGATATCAGCTGCGGCGCGCGAACACGCTCGCGGTGGTGGACGCGACGCTCTGTCCCGGCGGCAGCACGACCACGGTCGATCCGAGCTGGACGTGGTTGTAGAGGTCGGCGACGTCGGTGTTGGTCATGCGGATGCAGCCGGATGAGATCGCCTGGCCGATATATTCGGGCTGGTTGGTGCCGTGGATGCGGTACAGGGTGTCCTTGTTGCCCTCGTAGAGATAGATCGCGCGGGCGCCGAGCGGATTGGCCGGGCCGCCGGCGACGCGCTTCGGATACGGCCCGAGGCGCGCCTGGATGTCGGCGGTCGGAACCCAGTCCGGCCATTCCGCGAGCTTGCCGACCGTGGCGACGCCGGAGAAGGCCATCGCCTCCTCGCCGACGGCGACGCCGTAGCGGACCGCCTTGCGGTCGGGCAGCACGTAGTACAGGAACCGCGCGTCGGTATCGACGACGATCGTGCCCGGCTGTTCCTGCCGGGTGTATTCGACGATGTGGCGCTGGAACTGTTGCGGGATCTGCGCCTCGGCATAGGGGGCGTGCGCAAGCAACTGGCGGTCGCGCGGCGTCAACGCCGCATCGGTCGATGGCGACAGCGTCGCTTCCATGCAGCCGGCCAGCATCAGGGTTCCGGCCAGCGAGAGTGCGACCCCCAGTCTCGACATCTCATTCTCCCCCAGCGCGCGATCAAGTCACCTGCCCGGAGGATCGCGCCAATATCAAGGCGTTGCACCCAACACTTGCGTGATCGCCGCGCGGGACGAGGTGTGGCGGCACCGCGCCCGCAGTTCCGCCAAGGCGAGGCCAAGATGACGCAACAGATGCGTCAACTTGGTTCCCTCAAGATGCCTTGCCGAAGGCGAGGACGTGCAGCCCGAGCCGCTGCTTGACGATGCGGAACAGCAGCACGGTCTCGAAGGCCAGCGACAGCGAGGTTGCGGCCGCGGCGCCGTAGCCGCCGAACTGCGGAACCAGCAGGATGCAGAGCACGAGGTTCATGACGAAGGCCGCCGCATAGGCCATGGCGCAGGCGCGCTGCTGGCCCAGCATGTTCAACAGTCGCTCCACCGGACCGATCGCCGACCGCACGACGAGGCCGATCGCGGCGATGAACATGATGTCGTAGCCGGCGGTGAACTGCGCGCCGAACAGAAACAGCAGCGGCTTGCCGAGCGCGAGCAGCACCAGGGTCGCCGCGAGCGACGGCCAGAATGTCCACTTGATCGCATGCGCGACATAGGCCGACAGCCGCGCTTTGTCGCCGAGCGCGTGGTACTCGGCGAAGCGATGCGCCGTCGTCGCCGACATCGCGTAGTGGATGAACGACACCAGCGCGAGCGTCTTCACCACGGCGAAATAGATCCCGACCTCCTCCGAGGAGCGGAATTGCTGCAGCACCAGCACGTCGGTGTAGGACAACAGCAGATAGAAGCTCTCGACCAAGAGGATCGGCAGCGAGATCGCGAGCCAGCCGCGGAGATCATATTGTCTGGGGCCCGGCTCGATGTGGCGGCCGAGCCTATGGTTCAGCACCAGCATCTGGCCGAGCATCGCGAGCCACACCGCGGCCGCGCTCGCGGCCATCGCCGCGGTCGCGCCGAGATCGAGGCCGAGCACGAAGGCGCCCGCCGTGAAGCCGATGATCAGCGTCTGGCGGATGATGAATTGCGGCATCAGCCCGAGCGTCATCCAGTCGTGCGAGCGGGCGATGCCGTCCTGGGTGTTGGCAACGACGAAGGCGGGCAGGGTCAGGCAGCCGAGATAGAGCGGCACGCGCTCGCCGGTGTCGATCCAGGGCGACAGCAGCGCGATCAGGCCGGCGAGCAGCAGCGCCGCAGCGGTGGACGTCGCCAGCGTCAGCCAGCGTCCGCCGGAGAGGAAGCCGCGCAGCAGCGCCTGCTGGCCCGCGGTGCGGTAGTCCGGAATGATCTTCTGCGCCGAGGAGGCGATGCCGACATCCAGCATGCTGCCGAGCAGCAGCACCCAGGTCCAGACATAGACGTAGGTGCCGTAGTCCGAGCCGCCCATCCATCGCGCGAGCAGGATCTGGCTGAGATAGGCGAGGCCCGCGCTGAGCACGCGGATCAGGAAGATGGTGCCGGCCAGGCGGCGCGTCAGCGACGCCTCGCCGCTGCCGCCGAGCGCAGCCAAGCGCGCCTTCAGCCGGCCTGCGAGGCCGGTCGATGCGGGGGCGTTGCGGGCATCCATCACGGCCACGGCGGGGTCCGTCTCCACGGCCGCGCGGATGGCGGCGATGGTCCTCCCTATCAACGCAACGTTAAGATTGAGTTGGACCGGCCCCGCCTCGCTCGCCCGGCGCTACAGCCGTCAAGGCAGATTGAAGTTGAACTCGTAGGCCTTGTCGGGGCCGACCAGCGTGAATTTCAGGGCCGCGCCGTCCGGCTTCACACCCGGCGGAACGCCGTCGAGCTCGAAGGCGAAGCGCTTGATGCCCGGCATGCCGCTGTCGCGCACGGTCGGGATCGGCAGCGCCCAGTCCGGCGTCGGCCCCTCGACATAGAGCTGGACGCTGCGCGGATCGGCGACGGCCACGTCGACGATGACGTCCTTCTGGCCGTCGCGCTTGACGTCGCGGATCGTCAAGGGATTGGCATCGCCGACGGTGGCCGGCTTCGGCACAGTGTCGAGGGCCGCCGAGAGTGCCGTATCCTCGGTGCTGGCGACGCTGGTGAAGGCGAGCTCGGCCTTCGCTTCGACGGGAATGCAGATCTTCTCGCAGACCGCGTAGCTGATGTCGGCGCGCAGGGTCATCGGCTTGTCGGCGTTCTTGGCGACGATGCGCAGCGGCAGCACGACCTGATCATGATAGCCGAGCGAGTGTCCGCCGGCGCCGTCGTCGAACTTTGTCGGCGCGGGCCACAGAACCGTCACCGCTTCGACGTTCTCCGACTTGGAAAAGTCGAACCGCGGCGGCACGCCTGAATCGCCGGGCGTTCGCCAATAGGTCTTCCATCCCGGCTGCAGCGCAAGGGCGATGCCGCCCAGCATGACCGGACCGCTGCGCGAGCCCGCGAGCAGGCGCACCGCGGAGTGGCTGTCGCGCTGCCAGGGCGAGGAATCCTGCGCCTGCGCACCGAACGCAAGGCAGGATGATACGACGGTCGCGACGAGCAGTGTGGCAGAGTGGTGAGGAACCAAGGCGGACATGAGACGTCTTTAGAGTGCGGTTCGGGCGCAAACCATTGAAATGCTTGTGAGCAGATTTCCTCGCGAGGACCTGAACCTTGATTGACAGATGCGCATCCCAATATCAGGATATCAATGATCATGAGAGTCCTTGCGGATGAATCCTGAGGCAAAAAGGCTGGGCGACATTCGCCGCAAAGTGACAGGGATCGGGGATCACACCTCTCACGGTGGTTACCTCGACGGCCAGCTGCTGGTTGCAATGCCCGTGATGGGCGATTCCCGTTTCGAGCGCTCGGTGATCTATCTCTGCGCGCACTCGGCTGAGGGCGCCATGGGTATCATGGTGAACCGGCCGGCGGGCAGCATCGACTTCCCTCAGCTGTTGATGCAACTGAATATCATCGAGAAGAGCGATCAGATCAGCCTGCCCGACAGCGCCGAGACGATGAAGGTGCTGAGCGGCGGCCCGGTCGATACCGGACGCGGCTTCGTGCTGCATTCGAGCGACTACTTCATCGCCAACGCGACCTTGAAGATCAACGACGGCGTCTGCCTGACGACGACCATCGACATCCTCAAGGCGATCGCCAAGGGCGACGGTCCGAAGCACGCCATCCTCGCCCTCGGCTATGCCGGCTGGCGCGCCGGCCAGCTGGAGGAAGAGATCCAGGACAATGGCTGGCTGCACTGCGACGCCGATCCGGAGCTGATCTTCGGCGACAATGTCGACGCCAAATACGATCTCGCGCTGCGCAAGATCGGCATCGACCCCGGCATGCTGTCCAACGCCGCGGGGCACGCATAGGCCTTATCGTCCGGTTGGAGCCCCCGCGCTCGCTGGGATCAGAGAAGGCTTAATGGGGCGCTCTGCCTCTCCGTCGTCATTGCGAGCGCAGCGAAGCAATCCAGAATGTCCACCGCGGATGCAGTCTGGATTGCCTCTGCGCTTCGCTGCTCGCAATGACGACATGGAGACGGAAGAAGCCGCGCATCTCTGCTGAAGGCAGAACTACTCCGCCGCCTGCTGCGCCACCGTCGGCTCGGTGCCGGCCACGGTGGCGCGGCGCATGTCGCGCGGTTGCGACTGATCGTAGCGGCGCACGCGGTGCATGGTCTGCCTGTTGTCCCACATGATCAGATCGTGCAGCGTCCATTTGTGGACGTAGACGAACTCGGGCTGCGTCGCATGCTCTGTGAGGTCGCGCAACAGCAGCCGCCCTTCCGGCATGCTCATGCCGAGCACGGCGCCGGCATGCGACGACAGATACAGCGACTTGCGGCCATGCGCCGGATGGGTGCGGACCAGCCGCTGCCTGACCGGCTTGAACATCTCCTTCTCCTCATCGGTGTAGTCGAGGAAGCCGAGCGAGCCGCGCGAATACATCAGCGAATGTTCGCAGACGAGATCCTCGATCTCGTCCTTGGTGTCCTGGTCGAGCGCGTCATAGGCGGCGCGCATGTCGGCGAATTCGGTGTTGCCGCCCTTCGGGTTCACGATTCGCGCCGACAGGATCGAGTACTTCGCCGGGATCGGCCGGAACGAGCTGTCGGAGTGCCACAGGCAGTTGCCGAGATTGAACAGATGCGTGCGATGGTCTGATGGCAGCGGCTTGCCATCCTTGCCGAGATTGGAGACGTCGTTGAGGCCGGTGGTGAGGCGGTAATCCTCCTTCTTGGTGACCGTGCCGCCGCGCGCCTGCTCGCGGTCGCCGAAGCTGAGCGCGAAGGCGAGCTGCTGCTCGTCGGTGACGTCCTGATCGTGAAATACGAGAACGGCGTAGTGATCGATCGCGGCCTGCAATTGCGCGACCTCGTCCCGAGCAAGAGGCTTGCGCAGATCGACACCGGACACTTCGCCGACGAAATGCGGATGCAGCTGCCGGATGGCGATCGCCATGGTGTCCTCCTCGCGTCCTCATGACGGCGGACTCCTGTCCGCTTCTTCTGAGCGACGAGGCTACGCCGGCGATGCGCGAAGTCAACGCAAGGCGCGGAGCGCCGCGCGCACGGCTGTCATGCCGGCGCGTCAGACGTCATGCGTTGCGGGCCATCAGCCCGCCGTCCACCGGGATCACCGCTCCGGTGACGAACGAGGCGGCCGGCAGGCACAGGCTCAAGGTCATGTGCGCGACTTCTTCGGGATCGCCATAGCGGCCAAGCGCGGTGCGGCGCCGCGCGTAGACCGCCTTCTGCTCGTCAGGAATGCGCGCGGTCATCGCGGTCGTGATCGGGCCCGGGCAGATGCAGTTGACGGTGATGCCGTCGCGGCCGAGCTCGACGGCGAGCGAGCGCGTCAATCCAGTCACGCCTGCTTTCGCCGCGGAATAGGCGCTGTGCAGCGCCGTTGCGCCGAGCGCCTCGGTCGAGGCGATGTTGACGATGCGCGGGCTGGATGAGCGGCGCAGATGCGGAAGCGCGGCGCGGATGACGCGCTGCTGCGCCGTCAGCATGATCGCAAGCCCTCTCGCCCAGGCCTCGTCGTAAGCCTCGTCGTCGATCGCGACACGGACCGAGATGCCGGCATTGTTGACGAGGATGTCGAGCCCGCCGAAATGCGCCCCATCCCCGACGCCGCGCCGGTGATCAGGACGGTCAATCCCTTGACCGAGCGGCTGAGTTGCCTGTGCTGGTGCATATTTGCGGCTCACGGAAAAATGCGCATCGCATGCGCGCCGTCGGGATTAACACTGATCGGACGCATTCGGTAGGCACTCATCCGGCGTGGCCGAATTTGCGTTGCCTACGACAGGGATCAACAAACCGGAGTGATCATGGCGCTCTCCAAGATCTTCATGCGCTTGGCGTTGGTGGTGGGACTGATAGCAACCACGGCAGCGCATGCCGACGGCATCAATGCCGGCGGCCGCAAGGCCAGCGCGTTGCGGCCGTTCGACGCGCGGAGCGTTGCCGAGTTCGATACGCCCTGGGCCATCGCCTTCCTGCCCGATGGGCGGATGCTGGTCACGGAGAAGCCGGGTCGGATCTTTCTGGTCACGCAAGGTGGGAAGAAGATCCAGATCGGCAACGTGCCCGCGGTCGCTGCGCGCGGACAGAACGGTCTCCTCGATATCGCGGTGTCGCCGAGCTTCGCGACGACGTCGCAGATCTATCTCACCTACACCGAGCCGAGCGGCGAGGGCAGCCGACTCGTACTGACCCGCGCCGTGCTGTCGTTCGCGAACGATAGCGCCACGCTGACCGACCGCACTGTGATCTGGCGCCAGACGCCGGCCGGCGGCGGCGGGCAGCCCGGCGGCATCGTCGCGTTCGATCCCTCGGGAGCGCATCTATTCCTGACCGTCGGCGACCGCATGCAGCCGAACAGCGCCCAGGATCCGCGGCAGGCGCGCGGCAAGGTGCTCAGGCTCAATCTCGACGGCGCGACGCCGTCGGACAATCCCATGGCCGAGGACAAGGGCGTGCCGGCGCAGACATGGACCACCGGCCACCGCAATCCCTACGGGCTCGCCTTCGCGCCCGATGGCAAGCTCTGGCTGCACGAGATGGGGCCGCGCGGCGGCGACGAGCTGAACCTGATCGAGCCTGGCAAGAACTACGGCTGGCCACTGGTGTCGAACGGCGACAATTACGACGGCACGCCGATCCCGCGTCATGCGACGCGGCCGGACCTCACGTCGCCGCCGCTCTATTGGGATCCTGTGATCGCGCCGGCCGGCCTGGTCTTCTATGATGGTCCGATGTTTCCGCAATGGAAGGGATCGGCGCTGATCGGGGGCTTGCGGGTTCAAGCGCTGGTCCGCGTCGCCTTCCGGCCCGATGGTCAGCCTGACGAGGCCGAGCGCTGGGACATGGGCGAGCGCATCCGCGATGTCGCCGTGGCGCCGGACGGCGCCGTCTGGGTGATCGAGGACGACTCGCCCGGCCGCCTGCTGCGGCTGACACCGATGAAGTAGCTGCGCAGCAGCATTGATGCGAAGGCGCCGATGCCGGTGTCGCCACAGCCGCGATGCCGTTGACAGGGCCTGCGCTGATCTCCACACCATCCGACAAATAACAATAGAAGGAGTGGGGAGATGAACGCGCTCGATTTCACGGGACGCTCGGTGCTGGTGATCGGCGGCTCGAGCGGCATCGGCAACGGCATTGCGCAGGCGTTTCGCGCGCAGGGCGCGCGCGTCGATATCAGCGGCACGCGACCGAGTGCTGCCGATTATGCCGCAGACGAGGGCTCCGATCTCGTGGGGTTGAACTACCATCAGCTCGATGTGAGCGATCCCGGCGCGATCGAGAGCTTCGCACCGCAACTCGATCGTCTCGACGTGCTCGTGCTGGCGCAAGGCGCGGTGCTGTACCGGCGCGGCGAGTTCGCCATGGACGGCTTCCGCAAGGTGGTCGAGGTCAACCTCATCAGCCTGATGGCCTGTGCGACGAAATTTCACGGCCGGCTGCGCGATGCCAAGGGCGCGCTCATCATCGTCTCGTCGACCGCGGCCTATCATTCCACCATGGGCAACCCGGCCTACAACGCCTCGAAGACCGGTGCGATGGGATTGACGCGAACCCTGGCGGAGGCGTGGGCGGAGGACGGCATCCGCGTCAACGGGATCGCGCCCGGTCTCGTCGACACCAAGATGACCAAGGTGACGACCGCCAATCCGAAGCGTCTCGAGAGCGCGCTGCAGCGGATCCCGCTGCGGCGGTTGGGCACGCCGCAGGACATGGCCGGTGCGGCGCTGTTCCTGGCCTCGCTGCTGTCGTCCTACATCATCGGCCAGACCCTCGTCGTCGACGGCGGCCTGATTTTGTAGTGGTCCGGAACCTGCGCCGTGCTGGCCGGTTAGCAGGCCAGCAATCCCGCACAATGCAGAGAAGGAGAGCGGCAATGGATCAGGATCGGCTGACCGGTACGGCCAAGGATGTCGCAGGCAAGATCGAAGGCGGCGTCGGCGAGATGTTGGGCGACAAGAGCACGCAGGCGTCGGGTCGTGCACGCGAGGCTTCGGGCGTCGTGCAGAACATGTATGGCCAGGCCAAGGACGCGGCGCGCGAGGCCGGCGATGCGGCGATGGATTTCGCCAAGGATACGTTCGGCAACGGCTCCGAAACGCTCCGTGACGGCACGCAGGCCCTGACCAAGCGGGTTCAGGACAATCCGATAGGTGCACTCCTGGTCGCCGGCGGCATCGGCTTCCTGCTGGCGATGCTGATGCGCTCGCCGAGCCGGCCGCAGCCGCCGCAGCGCTGGCGCTACTGAGGCTGCAACAGCCCCGCTGACGGACGATCAGATGAAAATCGGCCCGCATTCGTTCTCGAATGCGGGCCGATTTGTCATGGGGCATCTTGTTCCGGAATGATCCGCGTCGATCACCCTCAGCGCCGAAATGCGGTCACGATCAGCGGCCCTGGGTCTCCAGCGCTGCTGCCGAGCGGCCGACCAATCCTGGCGGCCGCGGCGGCGCGTTCGGATTGCGCGCGGCGGGCGGCCGCGCCGGCTGCTGAGGCGCGCCGAAGCCAAAGAAGTCGCGGACGCCCTGATTCGGCTGCTGCGTTTGGGCTGGCGGCTGCTGAGCGGGCGCCGCCGGCGTCGTCAGCCGCTTCTGCCTCGGCTGCGGCGGCGCCGGTCCCTGTGCGGCCGGAGTTGCTTCCGCCGGCGTGGTCGCGGCCATCGGCGCCTCGGGCCGGGTGAACTCCTTCGGCGGCTCCTTGGCCTGCTCGCGCCCAACCTCGCGGCGGGGCCAGGCGAAATCGTCGGCACGGCCGGCGGGCGGGCTCAACGCCTCGCCCTTGACCAGGGTCCGGGCCGCCAGCGCATCGACCGCCGCAGGTCGGGAGCCGGGGCCGCCCAGCAACTGGTCGGTGCCGACGGATGACGCCACCAGCGGCAGGATCGGGCCGGCGACCGGCCGCGGCGCCGGCTGGCCGGGCACGGCATTGGCGTCCGGCGTCGCCGGCTCGTTCGGCAATTCGAGCGGCGCTGAACGGGCCGCGAGCAGCCGGTTGATCTCACGCTCGGCATAGTGGGCGAGCTTGCGTGCGCCCGGCTTGGTGAAATACACGCCGTCATAGGAGCGCAGCTGCCGGATCTGGCCTTCGAAGTCCGGCCCCTTCTGCAGGAAGCGGCCGGACTCGTCGACAAAGCCGTCCCAGACGTCGACATAGGTGATGCCAGCCTTGCCGGCCGCATCGCGATACAGCGAGTCGAGGAACAGCGTGTCCGCCGTCCCCTTGGGACCGCGAACCGCGGGCAGGCCGACCCAGAGCACGGGCACCCCCTTGCTCTTGGCGATCGCGATCATCTCCTCGATCTTCTTCGTGTAGAGCTCGACCCAGCGCTCGTCCCGGAACTCATAGAGGCCGCCCGGCGAGCGGACGGCCTTCTCCGGTGCCGCGACCACAGGCGTGTCGTTGTCGGCCTCGTCCTGCGGCAGATCGGTATCGGCAGCCTTGTCGTCGGGCTTGGCCGCCGTGTCGGCCTTGCCATCCGGCTTGGCTTCGCCCGGCTTGGCCTCACCGGGCTTTGTCTCACCAGGCTTGGCCTTGGCATCCTTCTTGGCCTTGTCGCCCTTCTTGTCGTCGGGCTTCTCGGTCTTCTCCATCGCGGGCTCGCGCAGCGAGATGCGGTCGTTGAGGCCGAGCATGATGACGATGGCGTCGGCGCGCTCGGTCGCCAGGATGCCCTTGGCGGCGGCGGCCCAGTCGGCCGGCTCGCCCTTGGGCTGGTACTTGATGAGGCCCGAAGTGGTCCTGATCTTGCGGGTCACGCCCATGTCGGGCTGCTCGGAATAGGCCTCTTCCAGGCCATAGGCGAGCCAGTCGGCCATGGCGTCGCCGAGCACCAGCACATAGCGGTCCGGCGCGCCGTCACGCTTCTCCGGCGGCGGCGCCTTGGAATAGTCCTGGATCACCCTCTTCGGCTGTTGCTGCGGGAACGGAGTAAAGAAGTCGCCGCCGAACCAACCTCCGCCACCTCCACCGCCGCGCGGCGCCGGGCGGGGCGAGGCGAACGGGTTGAAGTTGAAGAACTGGGCCGAGGCGGGGCCGGCGATGCCGACGAGCATGGCGATGACGACCGCCAGCACGACCAGCGGGCCGGGCTCGTTCAACAGCTTGAGGATGGACTTCAGCTTTGACATGCGCACCCGTCGCGCGGCGAGATCGTGACGATCCATATAATAGGACGCGAATCAGGCCGCAAACGGGCATTCACCGGATGGTGTTGATGGCATCGGTAATCGCCCCACACGGTTACCGGCAGGGCAGATTGGGCTGTGATCAGCGCGCCCGCAGCCGTTTGAGCACATCCGAGGTGGCAAATCCGTCCGCCGGCGCCCCGATCGAGGCCTGGAAGTTCCGCAGCGCCTCGCGCGTCTGGCCACCGAACTGGCCGTCCGGCGTTCCGCGGTAAAATCCGCGCTCGGCGAGCAATTGCTGCAGCTCCAGCCGCTCGCCGCGCGACAGCGTCCGTTCCTCGCGCGGCCAGGCCTGAACGAACGGCGGTCCGCCCCGCAGACGGTCGGCGAAGTGGCCAATCGCCAGCGCATAGGCTTCCGCCGGGTTGTATTTCATGATGACGCGGAAGTTCTGCAGCATCAGGAAGCCGGGGCCCTGGGCGCCGGCCGGTGCCAGCAGATAGGCCTTTTCGGCGCTGGCCGGGAACGGCTGACCGTTGGCTCGCCGCAGGCCGAGCTGTTCCCACTGGCCGAAGCTCATGCTCTTGGCGCGGTCAGCGAGCATGTAGTTGAAGCCCTGGGGCACCACGACCTCGTAGCCCCAGCTCTGGCCGCTCTGCCAGCCGTCCTTCTTCAGATTGTTGGCGGTCGAGGCGATCAGGTCGGCCGGATTGTCGACGACGTCGCGGCGGCCATCGCCGTCCGCATCGACGGCGAAGCGCTTGAACGCGGTCGGCATGAACTGGGTCGGGCCGAAGGCGCCTGCCCACGAGCCGCGCATCTGCTCGGGGCGCAAATCGCCGCGATTGAGGATCTCCAGGGCGGAGAGGAACTCGTCCTTGAAATAGGCCTGGCGGCGGCCGATGCAGGCGAGCGTCGCGGTCGACTGAAGCACGCTGCGGTCGCCGATCTGGGTCGAGTAGTTGGACTCGATGCCCCAGATCGAAGCGATAATGTAACGGTCGACGCCATAGGCGCGCTCGGCCGCATCGAACTGCGGCTTGTACGTCGCCAGCACCTCGCGGCCCTTCGCCAGCCGGTTGTCGTTCACCAGGATGTCGAGATAGTCCCAGATCGACTTGGTAAATTCGGGCTGCGCGTCGAGCAGGTCCATGATGCGCAGGTCCGGCGACAGGCCGGCGGTGAAGCGCTGGAAGTTGTCCTGCGTGATGTTGCGCCGTGCGGCATCTGGCCACATGCCGGCGACGCAATTGTCGAAATTGCCGGCGGCTTCGCGGATTGCGGCCGCCGTCATCAGCGGATGGCCGGAGGCGCCGTCCTCGCCGCTCCACGGCTGCGGCCCGCCGGCGGCGGGGGGCTGGTTGGGGGCGGGGTTGCCCTTGGTCGGGGTGCCCGTGAACAGGCCGTCGAGAAAGTTCAGCGGCCCGCCGCCGGATTGCGCGACAGCGGAACCAGACACCACCGTCAACGCCGTGACCAGAACCGCCGCGCCAGCACCGGCCTTCAGAGCTGTCAGCATCACGTTCCGTCGCATCATGTCTCGATCCAGATCGCATGGAAGATCGGGCTCCACGAGGCCCGGTCCTGCTTAACGGGAGATTAACAAGGTTAACGATTTCCGCAGCGAAATTTAGCCGTTCGGTCCGTGTCGAGCGGAACACTGGACCCAACATCCGCCTTTGTTCTCGGCTGCAAACGAGCTACCTAAAATGCGATCGATTTCGCATTCATATCGCCACAAGGTCTAGTCATCCCCATGAAGATCCGCAAAGCCGTTTTTCCGGTCGCCGGTCTCGGCACCCGCGTCCTTCCCGCCACCAAGGCGATGCCGAAGGAAATGCTGACGATCGTCGACAGGCCGCTCATTCAATACGTCTTCGACGAAGCCAAGGAGGCGGGCATCGAGCATTTCGTGTTCGTGACCGGGCGCAACAAGACCGCGATCGAGGATCATTTCGACCGCATGTACGAGCTCGACGCGACGCTCGCGGCGCGCGGCAAGAAGACCGAGATCGAGATCCTGGCGCGCGACCAGCCGGAGGCCGGCGCGGTCAGCTTCACCCGTCAGCAGGCGCCGCTCGGCCTCGGCCATGCCGTGTGGTGCGCGCGCGACATCGTCGGTGACGAGCCGTTCGCGGTGGTGCTGCCGGACGAGCTGGTGCTGAACTCGCCGGGGTGCCTGGCGCAGATGATCGCGGCGGCGAGCAAGCTTCCGGAGAAGAGCAACGTGCTGGCGGTGCAGGAAGTGCCCGCCGACCAGACCCATCAATACGGCATCTGCGGCGTCGGCAAGCGCGACGGCAAGATCTTCGAGGTCGACGGCATGGTCGAGAAGCCGGCCAAGGGCACCGCGCCGTCGAACTTCTCGATCACCGGGCGCTACATCCTGCAGCCGGAGATCTTCCAGATCCTGGCGACTCAGGAGCGCGGCGCCGGCGGCGAGATCCAGCTTACCGATGCGATGATCGGATTGTCGAAGACACAGAAATTCTATGGCGTGGATTTCGACGGCGAGCGGCACGATTGCGGCTCGAAGTCCGGCTTCCTGCGCGCCAACATCGCCTTCGGCATGGCGCGGGCCGACCTGCGCGATGGCCTGCGCGAGGACATGAAGCGCTATCTCGAAGGCAAGGGCTGAGGCCAAGCCGGCGAGAAATGCCGCGCCTTCGAGGCGGTTGGCGGCATCACGCCGCCAGCGAGGCCGCGGGTGACGGGTGACGCACCACCGCGCTGGCGCAGCGGTTACGGCCCGCGGCCTTGGCCATGTAGAGGGCGCGGTCGGCGGCGTTCAGCAGGCCGGTCCAATCGGTGTCGCGCGACGGCGTGACGCTGGCGGCGCCGATGCTGATCGAGGTGGTGCACGCTTCTCCCGCCCACAGCTTGACCTTGCTGCGGATCGTCTCCGCGACGCGCAGCGCATCCGCTTCCGAGGTCCCCGGCAGCAGCACCGCGAACTCCTCGCCGCCATAGCGCGCGGCGCAGTCGCCGGCGCGCCGCACCGAATCGGAGATGCACACGGCAATGCCGACCAGCACCTGATCGCCGGCCTGGTGCCCATGGGTGTCGTTGTAGCTCTTGAAGTGATCGGCATCGATCATCAGCAGCCCCAGCGGCGCGCCGGTGCGCTGCGCCCGCCACCATTCGAGCTCGATCGTCTCGTCGAACTTGCGCCGATTCTTCAGGCCCGTCAGCGGATCCGTGGTCGCGAGCTGCTCCAGCCTGGATTCGATCTTCGCCCGGAGCTGGATCTCGCGCGCGGCGACCTGCGTCGCGGCCAGGACGAACACGATCAGCGCCAGCATCATTGCCCCGATCTCTGCAGCCTCATTGCGCCAGTATGCGTAGACGCTGTCCCACGACTTGCTGGCGATCACGACCAGCGGCTCATTGCCGTTGCGCCAGACCAGGAGCCGCGGCAGATCGTCCAGCGCGCCATAGCTGCTCGACCAGCCGGACGGCTCGGTGAGCGCGCGGGTCACGGCCGGCGCCCGCGCCAGATTGCGGCCGATCGCGGCGGAATCGAACGGCGCGCCGACGACGACGGTGCCGTCGCGCCGGAGCACCGTGATGTTGTCGCCCGACCCGAGCGTGAGCCGTGCGAACAGGTCGCGGAAATAGCCGAGGCGGATCGAGCCGGCGACGACGCCGGCGAAGCGTCCGTCCGGCGTCGAGATGCGGCGGCTGAGAACGATGGAGTATTGGCCATGATGCTGGGCGGGCCGCCCGACATAGAGTCCGGTGTCGGGCCGGTCGCGATGCACCTGGAAGAAATCGGCGTCGCTGCGGTCCTCCGGCACCGGGTCGAGCGTCGACGACTCGAGCGACAGCCGTCCGCGGGCATCGAACACCTGGATGGTGCCGAAATTCTTCGCGGTGGACGAACGGTCGAACAGGATCAGTTGGCGGACCGGCTTGCTGACCTCGTTGATTTCGGGCAGCAACATGTTGCTGGCCACCGCCCGCAGCGAGAGATCGTAGAGCTCGACGTTGCGGCTGATGTCGGCGCCGATGCTGGCGGCCATGTTCTCCAGCGCCTGCCGGGCGCGGACCTCCTCGCTCCGGCGCAGGTCGATCATGACGCTGGCGCAGATGGCGGAGAAACCGATGATGGTCGAGATGGAGCAGGTGATCAGCGTGCGCGCCGAGACCCGCCAGGGCTGCGTCGCCCGGCCCGTTCGGCGTTTCCAGCGCATCGGATCGTCCCGTCCCCGTGGAGTCCCATCCGTAGACTGACGGATAAAGCCGAAGTAACGCATGTTAGGTTAACGAGTCGTTGCGTTCGCGGTGCCTGTCGTCAAGGCGGCCGCACACGCGCTGGTACGATGGAGTCGAGACTTGCCGGACTATGATGCGCTTCGAGATTACCTCAAGCGGCAGACCCGCCCCGAGCTGGTGCTCAGCCTCGACGAGATCGAGGAGTTGATCGGCGACAGCCTGCCGCGCGCCGCGCAGCGCGCCTCGTGGTGGGACAGCCTGCGGAGCCCGCAGGAGAAAATGCCGCAGCGCGAGGCCTGCCTGGCGGCAGGCTATGTCGCGACCCGGCTGCCGGATGGCAAGGGTGTCCGCTTCCGCAAGCTGAAGCCGGAGCGCTGAGCTGCATCCGTGCCCGTGGCAATTGGCCTGCATCCTGCTTTCCAGGCGGTGACGCGCTTCGAGTTCAACGTCGACGAGGCGATCGAGATTTTGGAGAACGCCGGCTGGAAGGAGGGCGCGAGCGGCATTCGCGAGAAGGGCGGCAAGCCGCTCGAGCTCGTAGTCCAGACCTCCACCAACGGCCCGCGGCCGAAGAACCATGTCATCGTCACGCAGGCCTGCCAGAAGGCGGCCATCGAGCTCGAGCCGAAGTCGGTGGTGGCTCGGCGTTCTTCTCCAGCGACGTCGCCAATTCCGACACCTACACGCACGTCTACTGCGACATGGAGATGCTGATGATCACGATGGCGTCGCCGGGTACGCGCGTCAGCGGCATCCGCAAAGGTTTGTAGAGCCGTTCCTCGGAATGGGACAACGACCTCTGGCAGTTGCCGAACTGGTGTCGCGAGAGCTGAGCGCACATCGAGAGCGTTCATGCCGAAGCAGAACATTCCGGTGTGTGGCGACCGTCGCCAGCGACGTAGTTCCATTTTCCGGGATGTGACTCGCAGTCAATCTTTCCGCATCTGCGAAGTGCGACAATCGATCCGTTCTTTATTGCGGAATTGGCCCGGATTCTGCTTTGACAGTCGCTTCGAAGGCTGATCCAATTTTATGCAGTTCCCGATCGATGCAAGACGGGGACGCGTTTTTTGGCATTCAGCACCACCTTTGGAGTCGATTGATGAACGAGCGTGATCTCCGTAGCCAGATCGCTGATGTCAAAGCAGGACGCCTGTCACGGCGCGAATTTGTGCAGCGGATGATTGCCGTGGGGCTGACCGCGCCGATGGCCGGCGCGATGCTCGCCCATTCCGGCGTCGCCGTGGCCGCCCAAGCCATCGCCTACAAGCCGACCAAGGCCGGTGGCGGCGGTCCGCTCAAGCTGCTGCTCTGGCAGGCGCCGACGCTGCTCAATCCGCATTTCGCCATCGGCACCAAGGACCAGGAGGCCAGCCGCCTGTTCTACGAACCGCTGGCCGGATGGGACAAGGACGGCAATCTGGTGCCGATTCTCGCCGCGGAGATTCCGAGCAAGGAGAATGGCGGTCTTGCGGCCGACGGTTTGTCGGTGACCTGGAAGCTGAAGAAGGGCGTCAAATGGCACGACGGCAAGCCGTTCACCGCCGACGACGTCATCTTCAATTGGGAATACGCCAACAACCCCGAGACCTCGGCGGTCTCGATCGGCAGCTACAAGAACGTCAAGTCGATCGAGAAGATCGACGATCTGACCGTGAAGCTGATCTTTCCGCAGCCGACGCCGTTCTGGGCCGATG
Source organism: Bradyrhizobium sp. SZCCHNR1051 (assembly GCF_032489615.1). Classification (NCBI taxonomy): domain Bacteria; kingdom Pseudomonadati; phylum Pseudomonadota; class Alphaproteobacteria; order Hyphomicrobiales; family Nitrobacteraceae; genus Bradyrhizobium; species Bradyrhizobium sp. SZCCHNR1051. The sequence goes on from NZ_JAUEYJ010000019.1 coordinate 91,913, forward strand.
CCTTCGTCGCCTCGTTCGGCTGCATCATCCCCAAGCATCACTTTGCGGATTATATCGGCGCGAAGTCGCGCGAGGCGCCGGCGAACCTGAAGCCGGTCGGTACCGGTCCGTACATGTTCGTGGACTTCAAGCCGGGCGACACCGTCGCCGGCAAGCGCTTCCCGGACTATCACGTGCCGACGCAGCCCTATTTCGACACGGTCGAGATCAAGGGCGGCGGCGATGCCGTCTCCGCTGCGCGCGCGGTGCTGCAGACCGGTGAATACGATTACGCCTACAATCTGCAGGTCGAGGACGAGATCCTGACCAAGCTCGAGGCGGGCGGCCAGGGCAAGACCGAGCTGACGCTGACCGGCCACATCGAATATATCGGCCTCAACGTCACCGATCCCAATGTCGAGGTCGACGGCGAGCGCGCCAGCCTGAGGACGAAGCACCCGCTGTTCTCCGATCCCGAGGTGCGCAAGGCGATCAATCTGCTGATCGACCGTGCGTCGGTGCAGAAGTTCATCTATGGACGCGCCGGCGTCGCGACGCCGAACTTCCTCAACAATCCCGAACGCTTCCGTTCGAAGAACAACAGCTTCGAGTTCTCGATCGAAAAGGCCAGCCAGATCCTCGATGCGGCCGGCTGGAAGAAGGGCGCCTCCGGCATCCGCGAGAAGGACGGCAAGCCGCTCAAATTCGTATTCCAGACCTCGATCAACGGCCCGCGTCAGAAGAACCAGGCGATCATCAAGCAGGCGTTCCAGAAGGCCGGCATCGAGGTCGAGCTGAAGTCGGTGGTAGCGTCGGTGTTCTTCTCCTCGGACGTCGCGAACCCCGACACCTACTCGCATTTCTACTGCGACATGCAGATGTATCAGACCACGATGCCGCAGGCGGATCCGCAGTTCTTCATGAACCAGTTCGTGTCCACCGAGGCCGCGACCAAGGAGAACAAGTGGCAGGGCCGCAACATCTGCCGCTGGCAGAACAAGGAGTATGACGAGACCTACAAGCTGGCCCAGAGCGAGCTCGATCCGGTCAAGCGCGCCGCGCTGTTCATCAAGCTCAACGATCTCGTCGTGCGCGACAACTACGTCCTGCCGGAGATCAACCGGCTCAATGCGATCGGCGTGAAGAACGGCATGGTGCTGTACAAGAGCGGCTGGGACAACGATCTGGCGTTCATCGCCACCTGGTATCGGGCGAGCTGACGCGCGGCCAGCATGACCAGCCAGACATCGTAGGGGTGGAGCGATGGGAAACTATCTTCTCAGGCGCCTCATCGTCGCTGTGCCGAGCCTGCTCGGCATCAGTCTCATTCTGTTCGTGCTGCTCGCGCTGGCACCGGGCGATCCATTCGGCGAGCTCGCGAGCAACCCGAACGTGCCGCCCGAGGTGCGCGAGGCGCTGCGCATCAAGTTCGGGATGAACGATCCCGTGCTGTTGCGCTATGTCCACTGGCTGGTCGCCATGTTCCAGGGCGACTGGGGCTTCTCCTTCGCCAGCCGCGTCAACGTCGACACGCTGATCCTGCAGCGGATACCGACCACGCTCTACGTGGTCGGCACCGCGCAGATCCTGGCGCTGGCGGTGGCGCTGCCGGTGGGCGTGCTCGCGGCGCGGCGGCCCTATTCGATCTTCGACCAGATCGCCAACACCTTCGCCTTCATCGGCTTCTCGCTGCCCACCTTCTTCACCGGCCTGCTGCTGATCCTGATCTTCAGCGTCAATCTCGGCTGGCTGCCGTTCGTCTATCGCGCCGACCTCAGCGCCACCGGCTGGCAATGGTGGTGGGAGAGCATCAAGCAGGCGATCATGCCGGTCACGGTGCTCGGCCTCTATCAGGCGGCGTCCTACACCCGCTATGTTCGTTCGGCCGTGCTCGACGTCATCAAGCTCGACTACGTCACGACCGCGCGTTCCAAGGGCCTCGACGAGCGCAAGGTGATCGTCAAGCACGTCGTGCGCAACGCGCTGATCCCGGTGGTTACGCTGGTGGCGCTGCAGATGCCGACCGTGTTCGGCGGCGCCATCGTCACCGAGCAGATCTTCCGCATTCCCGGCATCGGCTCGCTCCTGATCAGCGCGATCCTCGCCAACGATACGCCGGTCATCATGGCGGTGACTTTCGTGTTCGCCTGCCTCGTCGTCCTCTTCAACCTCATCGCAGACATTCTGTATGGCTGGCTTGACCCACGCATCTCCTTCCGTTGAGACGGCGCCGGTCGCCGCATCGCCCAAACGGCGTTTCTCGCCGGGCCGCGACGCGCTCCGCCGCTTCCTCCGTCACCGCCTCGCGGCCGCCAGCATCGTCGTGCTGCTGCTGCTCGCGCTCTCGATCCTGCTCGGCCCGTGGCTGTGGCGGATTCCGATCAACGAGATCGACTTCACGGCACGCCTCGCGCCGCCGTCCTGGGAGCATCCGTTCGGCACGGACGATCTCGGCCAGGATCTGCTGGCGCGCATGATCTATGGCGGCCGCATCTCGCTTGCGGTCGGCTTTGCCGCGATGGGCGTGGCGCTGTTCGTCGGCATTCTCGTCGGTGCGATCGCCGGCTCGGCCAAGGGACCGGTGGATGCCGCGCTGATGTGGCTGACCGATCTGTTCCTGTCGCTGCCGCAGCTGCCGCTGCTGCTCCTGATCATCTATTTGTTCCGCGATTTCCTGAAGGGCTGGCTCGGCCCGGAAGGCGGCGTGTTCGTGCTCATCGTGCTCGTGATCGGCGGCTTTCGCTGGATGCATGTGGCGCGTCTGGTCCGCGCGCAGTTCCTGTCGCTGCGCGAGAAGGAATTCGTCGAGGCCGCGCGCGCGCTCGGCGCCTCCAACTCCCGTCTCGTCGTCCGCCACATCCTGCCGAACGCGCTGGGGCCGGTGATCGTCGCCGGCACCATCGACGTCGCGGCCGCGATCATCGCGGAATCGACGCTGTCGTTCCTCGGTCTCGGCTTCCCGCCGGACATTCCGACCTGGGGCCGGCTGCTGTTCGACGCCAAGGACTATCTCGACATCGCGCCGCATTGGGCGCTGTTCGCCGGCGGCGCGATCTTCCTTACCGTGATCGCGATCAACTTCATCGGCGATGGCCTGCGTGACGCGCTCGATCCGCGGAAGGTGATGTGATGGATGCCCGCGTAGCTCCGCTCCTCGAAATCAAGGGGCTGAAGACCTATTTCAACAGCGACGAGGGCGAGGTCCAGGCCGTCGACGGCGTCGACATCTCGATCGGCAGCGGCGAGACCCTGTGCGTGGTCGGCGAGTCCGGCTCCGGCAAGACCGTGACGGCCATGTCGGTGCTGAAGCTGATCGCGATGCCGCCCGGTCGCATCGCCGGCGGCCAGATCCTGTGGCGGGGCCGTGACCTGGTACCGCTCGGCTCGTCCGAGATGAACAAGATCCGCGCCAGCGAGATCGCGATCGTGTTCCAGGAGCCGATGACCTCGCTCAACCCGGTCTACACCGTCGGCGACCAGATCGCCGAGGTGATCCGGCTGCATCAGGGCCTGTCGAAAAAGGCGGCGATGGATCGGGCGGCCGAGATGCTGGCGCTGGTGCAGATCCCCAATCCGAAAGCCCGCGTGAACGACTATCCGCATCATTTCTCCGGCGGCATGCGCCAGCGGGTGATGATCGCGATGGCGCTGTCGTGCAATCCCAAGCTCCTGATCGCCGACGAGCCGACCACCGCGCTCGACGTCACGATCCAGGCGCAGATCCTCGATCTGCTGCTCGATATGAAGGAGCGGCTCGGCATGTCGATCATGCTGATCACCCACGCGATGGGCGTGGTGGCCGAGGTCGCGCAGCGGGTCGTGGTGATGTATGCCGGCCGGGTAGCGGAGGAGGCGCCGGTCGAGCGGTTGTTTGCCAATCCGCGCCATCCCTATACGCAGGGCCTGATCCGCTCGATCCCGCGTATCGATCTCGCGGCGGTCAGGAAGAGCCGGCTGGAGAGCATCCCCGGCAGCGTGCCGAAGCTGGTCAATCCGCCGGAGGGCTGCCGCTTCGCTTCCCGCTGCCGCTTCGCCATTCCCGATTGCAAGCGCGCGCAGCCGGAGCTGCGCGAGATCGAGCCCGGCCACAAGGTGGCGTGCATCCGCGCCGAAGAGACATTGCTGTGATGACCGAAGCTGCGATTGCCACGCCCGCCGCACCCGCGCCGCTGCTCAGCGTGCGCAACCTGACCAAGGCGTTTCCGATCCGCGGTGGACTATTGAAGCGCCAGATCGGCAGTGTGCGCGCGGTCGACGGCGTCAACTTCCACATCGAGCCGAGCGAGACCTTCGGCCTCGTCGGCGAGTCCGGCTGCGGCAAGTCGACCACCGGGCGCTGCGTGCTCAGGCTGATCGAGCCGAGCTCGGGCGAGCTGAGCTTCGAGGGCAAGGACGTCATCGCGCTGTCCGGCGACAGGCTGCGCGCGTTGCGCCGCGACATCCAGATCATCTTCCAGGATCCCTATGCTTCGCTCAACCCGCGCATGACCATCGGCGCCATCATCGGCGAGGCGCTGACGATCCATGGGCTGGCGACCTCACGCCAGCAATATGAGGCGCGCATCGTTCATCTCTTGGAGACCGTCGGCCTGCAGGCCGACCACATGACCCGCTATCCGCATGAATTCTCCGGCGGCCAGCGCCAGCGCATCGGCATTGCGCGTGCCATCGCGGTCGAGCCCAAGCTGATCATCTGCGACGAGCCGGTATCGGCGCTCGACGTGTCGATCCAGGCTCAGGTCATCAACCTGCTCGAGGATCTGCAGCAGAAGTTCGGCATCGCCTATCTGTTCGTCGCCCACGACCTCTCGGTCGTCGAGCACATCAGCCGCCGCGTCGCGGTGATGTATCTTGGCCGCATCGTCGAGACCGCGCCGTCACGCCAGCTCTATTCGACGCCGAAGCATCCCTACACCGAGGCGCTGCTGTCGGCTGTGCCGATCCCGGATCCGAGCGTCAAGCGCAAGCGCGTGCGGCTCAAGGGCGAGGTGCCGAGCCCGATCAATCCACCGTCGGGCTGTCACTTTCACACCCGCTGCCCGATCGCCAAGGACGTCTGCAGCAAGGAAGTGCCGCCATTGAAGGCAAGCGCCGAGGGGCATCTCGTCGCCTGCCATTTCCGTTGAGGCAGGGGGCGGCGCGTTACGCCGCCTGACGGTCCGAGACCAGCGCCGTCAGCCGCACCGATTGCTCCGGGTCCAGTGCGAACTGGACCAACACGGTGCGGTCGCCGACGCGGGTCACGGTCCCCGGCAGATCGGACACCATGCCGGTGACGGCAAGGTCACCGACGTGTTCATCGTCAGACGAACCGGAACGGCTTCGAGCAGCGCACCGCCGAGCGAGAGGTTGCGCACGGTGACAGGGATCGCTTCGCCATTCACCTGCAGCGTGCCGGCGCGGTTGATGTTGAGCCGCGTCGACAGCCGGCGATCGACGTCGGCAGTCGAGGTCCGGATCACCCGCACCAGTTCGGTGCGCAGTCGCTGCACCTTGTCGGCGACAACAGTCGAGCCGTCGCGGATGTCGGTCGAGCGCCGGCCGGCCTCGCTGGCCTCGCGCGAGACCTCAACGCGGCTGAGCCATGGGGCGGTCGGGACATGTGAGGAATCTAGATGCGAGCAATTTTGAGGATTCGCAGTTGATGCCCGGTTAAGTGCGGATGGCAACTAGTTGCCGTACGCGCGGGGGCGCTTCCGTAGTTGTACGGACGCCAGTTTGTGAGTGTTGAGTAGTTGCGTAGTTCTGGGTCAGGACATGTCAGGCCTGATCAGCTCGGTCGCGGTTTCATCCTTCAGTCGTGCGACCAGATCAGCGCGGCGGGTGAGCACCGCGCGCTGGTTGACATAGCCCTTGTCAGTGATCTCGCCGGCATCGAGCAAGGGCGGCTCGGCCATCAATAGCGCACGGGTCGCATAGCGCGACGAGCCGACCGCCTCAGTGCGAAGCTTGGCCAATCCTCGCGCGATGGCAGTGCGCACCGACGGATGCGCCAGAACGTCGCTGGCCGCGGCCGTCTCGGTCAGCCCAGCGGCGCCGCGGCACGCTGCGATGTTGGGCACGATGAGAAAGTGCACCTCGTCGGTGCCGTGGCCGGCGATCACGATATCCTGCGCCAACGGCGCCAGCGCCGCGATGCCGGCAATGCGCAGCGCGCCGACGTTCACCCATGTCCCGGAGCTGAGCTTGAAATCCTCGGTGATGCGGCCGTCGAAGAACAGGCCGCGCTCCGGATGCTCGGGATCTGCGAGCTTCACGGCGTCGCCGATCTTGTAGAAGCCCTCCTCGTCGAAAGCCGCGGCCGTGAGCTCGGGCGCCTTCCAATAGCCCGGCATCACGTTCGGCCCGCGCACGCGAACCTCGAGCTTCTCGCCGGTCGGCACCAGCTTGAGCTCGGTGCCGGGGATGGGCACGCCGATGTTGCCGGCGCGCTCGGCGAAGAAGTGGCAGTCGGTCGCGAGCGGCGATGTCTCGGTGGCGCCCCACGCCGACACCAGCGGTGCAGGACGGCCGATCGTGGCCCGGCTCATTTCGTTGAGCGCATCCCACAGATTTTGCGGCAGGGCCGCGGCCGCATAGAGGATGCACCTGACGCCGGAGAAAAATCTGCGGCGCAGATCGTCATCGGCCCTGAGTGCCGCGACCAGCATGTCGAAGCCGCGCGGCACGTTGAAATAGATCGTCGGCACCAGGCTGCGCAAATTGGCGAGCGAGGTCTCGAACAGGCCGGGCGCCGGCTTGCCGCCGTCGATGTAGATCGACCCGCCGTGGCTCAGCACCAGGTTGAAATTGTGGTTGGCGCCGAAGGTGTGACTCCATGGCAGCCAGTCGACGATGACGGGGCCGCCCTCGACCTCGCGCAGGAAGGTCCAGAGCTGCGCCTTGGCCTGCTGGCTCATGGTCAGCATCCGGTGCGTGTTGATCACCGCTTTCGGCTGCCCGGTCGAGCCGGAGGTGAACAGCAGCTTGGCCACCGTGTCCGGCGTGACCGCGGCGAAGGCGCGGTCGACCTCGGCGCCGGGCTTCGTCGCGAGCAGCGTCTGCAGCGGCACCGCGCTCGTTCCATCGCCGTCGCCGGCAATGATCGTTGCCCGATGCAGGCCGTCGACGGCCGCGAGCGCGCGCGCGAACGGCTCGCGCTGCGCGACGAAGATGGCGCCCGGATCGAGCAGACGGATCATCGCGCGCAGCTTCTCGTGATCCGTCGACATCAGCGAATAGGCCGGCGAGATCGCGCAGACGGGGATGCCGACATGCTGCGCTGCGAGCGCCAGCACGGCATGGGCGATGCTGTTGTCGGACAGGATCGCGAGCGGACGCTCCGGACCAAGGCCCTGCGCGAGCATCCAGGCCGCGGCGGCGCGGACCTGCATCAATGTTTCGCCGTAGGTCAGCCAGGTCCAGTTGTCGCCACGGCGTTCGGCCAGGAACGTGCGATCCGGGAAATGGTGGCCCCAATGCTCCAGCCATTCGCCGGTGCATCGCGCGGCCGGCTGCAACGGCATGCGCGAGCGCAGGATGATCGCGCCGTCGTCACGCCTGACGGCCTCGATCGACGGCTCGGCGAACATCGCAGGCCCGGATGGGCGGCGTTCTGCATCAACCATGGCGCGTCTCCGCGCTGCGGGCCGTGATTGCGGACGATGCAATGCGGGAGGGCGTGGGGAAGGAGAATGCTGCGCAACAGGCGCTGCGATCGGGTGCAATGTGCCGCCGCATTGCGGTCGCAATGCAGGCAGCCGTCGCCATGAATGACGGCATGCGTCTCCCTCCCATGTTGTAGTCGTTGATCGCGAGACTAACAGAATGGTTGTATTTTGCAATTATTGTGGATGTGACCAATTGCGGCGGCTTGCCCTTGCGACGGCATCGGTCTAGGCAGGGATGCTTCATGTCAGCGAGCCAGCATGCCCAAGAGCGCGAGCGCCGGAGCGCAGCGAGACGCAGCCAGCCGGGTTTCCGGGATCGGTCTCGGTGAGCTCGAGAGCCATCTCGGCTATTTCGTCCGCCGCCTGCAGCACTGGATCTTCCGCGACGTCAACGCCGCGCTCGCGGCCGTCGACCTCGACGTCATCCTCTATTCGATCCTGGAGACGATCGCGGCCAATCCCGGCGCCGCGCAGATCGCGATCGCCGGCGCGCTGGGCATCGAGCGCGCGCGCATGGTCGCGCTGCTCGACGACCTGCAGCAGGCCGGGCTGATCGTGCGCGAACGCTCCGAGCACGACCGCAGGGCCCATGCGCTCGGCCTGACGCCGCGTGGTCGCCTGATTCTCAAGAAGGCCAATGCACTGGTCGCCGCGCACGAGAAGCGGGTGGCACGCCGGCTCCGGGGCGACAATTATCGCCGCGCGCTCACGGCGCTGTCGCAGTTCGAGACGGACTAGGCTCGTCGCGAACGGGCCATGTCGCGAGCCTTCTGCCCCGCAAGCACGCATTGGTCATCACTCACACGGCACCCTTTACGCGGTACCGCGGTAACTCTACCTCAAACGAAGCAAAATGAAAGATGCATCCTGAGGCTGTTGCCATGCTGGATGCATTGCAGCTCTCAGCTCGCCGCTTCCAGCCGCTCTTCCGTGAGAAGCCGCATCGCGGCGTCGGCGTCCATCGGCTCGCCGAAGGCATAGCCCTGGGCGTATTCGCAGCCGAGCTGATAGAGCTCGACGGCATCGGAGTCGGTCTCCGCGCCTTCCGCCACCACGTCCATGCCGAGGTCGTGCGCCAGCGCGATGATCGATTTGAGGATCACCGGCCGCGTGCCGCGCGCGGTGGTGCGCACGAACGACTGGTCGATCTTCAAGGTGTCGAACGGGAAGCGCTGAAGATAGGCGAGCGAGGAATGGCCGGTGCCGAAATCGTCGATCGACAGGCCGACGCCGAGCTCGCGGATGCGCGTCAGCATCTGCGCGGCGTGCTCCGGGTTCTCCATCACCAGCGATTCCGTCAGCTCGATCTTGAGCGAGCCGCGCGCGACCGAGGAGCGGGCCAGCACCGAGCGGATGTCGTGGATCAGGTCGTGGCGCAGGAGCTGGCGCGAGGAGACGTTGACGCTGGCGAAGATCGGCTCGCGCAGCCGCGTCGCGCGCTGCCACACCGAGAGCTGGCGCGCGGTCTGGTCGAGTACGAAGGTGCCGAGATCGACGATCAGGCCGATCTCCTCGGCGATGGTGATGAACTCGATCGGTGACATCCGCCCGAGCTTCGGATGATCCCAGCGCGCCAAGGCCTCGAAGCCGGCGATCGAGCGATCCTCCAGCCGCACGATCGGCTGGTACAGGATCGTGATCTCCTGGCGCTCGATCGAGCGGCGCAGCTCGCTCTCCAAGGTCAGGCGGTCGTTCTTGCGCGCCCGCATCGCCGGCTTGTAGACGTCGATGCGGTCGCCGCCGATGCGCTTGGAGTGATACATCGCAAGCTCCGCATCCTTGATGATGTCCTCCGACAGCTGCGTCTGCGGGTCGGACAGAGCAAGGCCGATCGAGGCGGTCAGGAAGATCTCGCGCTCGTTGAAGGCGATCGGCGCGCGGATGGTCTTGCGGATGGTCTCGGCAAACGCGGTGATGCGGGCGGGGTCCTGCTCGGACAGCAGGATCAGGCCGAACTGATCGCCGGCGAGCCGCGCCAGCGTGTCCTGGGGTTTCAGGATGCGCGACAGCCGCCGCGCCAGGGTCAGCAGGATGGAATCGCCGACCGCGATGCCGACGGAATCGTTGACCTGCTTGAAGCGGTCGAGATCGATCACCATCAGGGTGGGCCGCATCGCCGGCATCGACTTGGCGAAATTGGCGACGGCGGCGAGACGGTCGATGAACAGCTTGCGGTTGGGCAGCCCGGTCAGATTGTCGTGCACGGAATCGTGGAGCAGGCGCTCCTCGGCATTCTTGAACTCGGTCACGTCGGTGAGCGTGCCGACCACGCGCGAGACCTCGCCGTCCGAGCCGACCACGGGGCGCGCCTTGAGCGCGAACCACATGAAATGGCCGTCGGGCGTGCGCAGCCGGAAGTCCTGCACCAGGCGGCCGCGGCGTTGGTCGAGGACACTGTCGAGCGCGGCGCGGAAGCGGTCCTGATCGAGCGGATGCAGCACCTCGAGCCATTTCGCGGCCGGGCCTTCCAGCGTGCCGCGCTTGAGGCCGAGCAGGCTCTCGGTCTCCGGGCTCGTGAACACCTTGTCGGCGGAGACGTCCCAGTCCCAGATCAGGTCGCCGGAGCCGGCGAGCGCCAGCGCGCGGCGCTCGACGTCGGAGACGATGCCGGTGGTGGCGCCGCCGCCGGCGAAGGCGTGCTGCATCACGGTGAAGCCGATCAGCATCACGATCAGCACGAGGCCGCCGAGCAGGGCCGGGCCGACGATGTCGTTGGTGACCTGACCTGCGACCGTCATGCCGGCGGCGGCGACCCACACCGTGAGCAGGAACCAGGTCGGGATCAGCAGCACCGCGCGGTCGAAGCCGTGGCTGGAGAGATAGACGATCAGTGCGAAGCCAAGGACCGCGATCAGCAGCAGCGACATCCGTGCGATGCCCGAGGCGACCGCCGGATCGAACAGCGCCACCGCGACCAGCGAGCCGAGGAAGAACAGCCAGCCCAGCGTGATGTGCGAGTAGCGGACGTGCCAGCGCGACAGATTGAGATAGGCGAACAGGAACACCAGCAGGGTCGCCGCCAGGATCGCCTCGCCCGCGGCGCGCCAGACGCGCTCGGCATTGTTCGACATGTCCAGGACCTTGCCCCAGAAGCCGAAATCGACGCCGATATAGACCAGCACCGCCCAGGCCAGCGCCGCGGCCGCCGGGAACATGATGCTGCCCTTGACCACGAACAGGATCGTGAGCACGAGCGCGAGAAGCCCGGAGATGCCGATCACGATGCCCTGGTACAGCGTGAACGAGTTGACCTTGTCCTTGTAGGCCTCGGGCTCCCACAGATAGAGCTGCGGCAGCTTGTCGGTGCGCAGCTCGGCCACGAAGGTGACGACCGAGCCGGGATCGAGGGTGACGCGGAAGACGTCGGCGGTCGGGCTCTCCTGCCGCTCCGGCAGGTCGCCGACCGAGGGCGTGATGGTGGCGATGCGCGACAGGCCGAGATCGGGCCAGAGCACGCCGGAGCCGACCACGCGGTAGTGCGGTGCCACGATCAGGCGGTCGAGCTGGTCGTCGGTATTGTTGGCCAGTGCGAACACGATCCAGTTCTGGCCGCCCTCGCGCGCCCGCACCTCAATGCGGCGGACGATGCCGTCGGTGCCGGGCGCGGTCGAGACCTGGATGCGGTCGTTCTCGCTGCGCTGATGATCGAGGATGCCCGTGAGGTCAATCGCAGGCGCGTCGCTGCGAACGCTGACGGCGTCAACGGCCTGAGCGGGGGCAGCGGCACCACACATCACGAGGCCCAGCGCCGCCAACGACGCGAGGCACCTGATCAGACGCAATGTCAAATCTCCGCGTTCGACACCAATCCAAAGCGAAACAAGCCAAATCGAAAGAGGTCGTCGCCGGGCTAATTGGAGCCGTTCCAGGCACGGTTTAGATGTGCGCGATCATTGGCACGAAAGCGAGGAGAATCAAAGAGTTTCCAAACACGCTCTGTTTAGACTGCACCTAGATTTCCAACACAATTTTGCCAATATGTTGGCTCGTCTCCATGCGTGCATGCGCTTTCGCTGCATCCACGAGGGGAAAGGTCGAGTCCATCAGCGGCTTGATGCGGCCCTCGCGCAGGAACGGCATCACCTTGGCCTCGATCGCCGCCACCATCGCCGCCTTGTCGGCGTTGCTGCGCGGGCGCAGCGTGGATCCGGTATGGGTCAGGCGCTTGACCATCAGCTTGACGAAATTGACGGTCGCCTTCGGGCTACCCAGGAAGGCGATCTGGACGATGCGGCCATCGGTGGCCGCGGCGTCGTAGTTGCGCTCGATGTAGTCGCCGCCGACCATGTCGAGGATGACGTTGGCGCCCTTGCCGCCGGTCGCCTCCTTGACCACGGCGACGAAATCCTCGGTCTTGTAGTTGATGGCGCGGTCGGCGCCGAGCTTGACGCAGGCGTCGGCCTTGTCCTGCGAGCCGACGGTGACCAGCACCTTGCCGCCGAACGCCTTGCCGAGCTGGACCGCCATGGTGCCGATGCCGGAAGAGCCGCCATGCACCAGCAGGGTCTCGCCCTGCTTGAGGCCGCCGCGCTCGAACACGTTGTGCCAGACCGTCATCAGGGTCTCGGGCAGAGCGCCGGCTTCCAGAATTGAGAGCGCGGAGGGGACTGCCATCGCCTGCGCATCTTGTGCGATGCAATATTGCGCATAGCCGCCGCCGGCGACCAGGGACATCACGGTGTCGCCGAGCTTGTGCCGGACGGCGCCCTCGCCGAGGGCCACGACCTCCCCGGCCACTTCCAGCCCCGGCAGGTCGCTGGCGCCGGGCGGCGGCGGATAGCTGCCGGAGCGCTGGGCGACGTCGGGACGGTTAACGCCGGCGGCCTTCACCTTGATCAGGATCTCGCCGGGGCCGGGCTTGGGCACGGGCCGGGTTTCCGGCTTGAGCACCTCGGGTCCGCCCGGCTGGCTGATGGCGACCACGGTCATTTGCGCGGGCAGCTGTTCCATGAGAAATCCTTCGGCGAGGGCTGAAAGCGGGTTTTGCCGCGTGCTTAAGCCAGCCGGGGCATGGCTGGCAACCGGGAGGAGGGTGAGATGGCGAACGAGGACGACGATCGGCCGCGCAAGGCCGTTTCGCACGAGATCGGGCAGGATCTGTCGATGCTGTCGGTCGAGGAGCTGACCAGCCGGGTGGCGCTGCTCCGCGCCGAGATCGAGCGCATCGAGCAGGCGGTGGCGAAAAAGCGCGCCTCGCGTGATGCCGCCGCCAGCATCTTCAAGTCGTGAACCTCGCGGCCGTAGAAACACGGTCGGCCAGTGGCCGACATGGCTAACGAAGATTGAAAAATTTTCGCCATTTACGGTTGATTAAGCTTTCGCGTTTACAACCGAAACCGTCCTCGTTTGGACACCGAGTGGCTCCTGTCCACTCTGTTTGACGCCTCCCTGTTATCAACTTCAAAGCCGCCGGAAACGGCGGCTCTTTTTTTTTTGCGCCCGCGCCGAGCCGGGCGAACCGGGCGGTCGTCCTTGGCGCGCTCCCCCATGCGCAGGCGGCGATCGTGGAACGAACGTCGTGTCTGCTCATTGCGCCCGTGCCGGTCTTCGGTCGCCAGCAGGTCGCGCGCGAAAATCCTGTGCGCCGCGGCAGGCGTGACGACCCTCGTTCGACGACTGCAAACTATTGCCGTGATCATGGTTGCTAGTTGAGCTGATCGTGCGACTCGGCCGCGATCGGCCGTGTTGCAGTCGCAAATGGTACGAGGGCACGGCATGGCCCACGCCGTGGAAACCATAAAAGGCGTTGCTGCTGGACTCTCGAAACCGGCCGCGCAATGATTTGTTCATCATACCGGCGTCGTTGCCGGGTTGCGTAAACAGTCGCGTTTAAGAGGCGTTAACCATGTCGGACCGTTTGCTGGGCGATGGCGCTCTGGTTCAGTTCAACGAGCGGCTCACCAATTCTGCTGCATTCGGCGCGCTGTTCCGGGAAGGCATGGATCTGGTCGAGGAGACCGCCGCCTATCTCGATGGCGACGGCCGCAACGAGGCCAAGGCGCTCGACCGCGCCGTCAGCCTGACCTACGCGACCGAGAGCATGCGTCTCACCACCCGCCTGATGCAACTGGCGTCCTGGCTGCTCCTGCACCGCGCGGTGAAGGAGGGCGAGATGACCCTGAGCCAGGCCAACCGCGAGAAGACCAAGGTCAAGCTGACCGCTGCAGATCCCGGGCCGGATGATCTGCTGGAGAAGCTGCCGCAGCAGCTGCAGAGCCTGATCTCGCGCTCGATGAGCCTGCAGGTGCGGGTCCGCCGGCTCGACTCGACCATTCATTCCCCGCCGCCGGACCAGAGCGCGATCGGCAATCCGCTGGTGCCGCATCTCAACCGGCTGAAGGCCGCGTTCGAGCAGTAGGCCCCGGCATCGGGCGGCCCCGCCGGGCCGCTCCCCCAGCCGAAGGTCTCGTTGCGACCAGCCCAGAAACAAAAACGCCCCCGTCTCCGGGGGCGTTTTGCTGTGAGCTGTCCATCAGGCGCAGGCCAGGAAGGCCGGTACCGGGGCAAGAAGGCATCAATCCTTCTTGAGGAAGCCCTGGAACTTCTTCTGGAAGCGGGAGACGCGGCCGCCGCGATCCATCAACTGCTGGGTGCCGCCGGTCCAGGCCGGGTGCGACTTGGGGTCGATGTCGAGGTTGAGCTTGTCGCCCTCTTTGCCCCAGGTCGAGCGGGTCTGGTACTCGGTGCCATCGGTCATCACGACCGTAATCGTATGATAATTCGGGTGAATGTCGGCTTTCATGGCTGATCCTACGGCACGATGCGAAGACATGATGCGGCGCGGCCGCGCCTGATCCTGTCGTCACTGAAGGGGGACAATTGGCGGGCTCTATAGCCCAAGGTTCTGCCCAAAACAAGCCAAGGTCGCGGATGAACACCTTGGTACGTTTCCGGATTTGCCAAGCCCGGCCCGGCAGGCCTATCAGGACGGCAGATCGGTATTTGGAACAATTCTCAGGTGGCCCATGAGCGTAGTGGAACGGCTTGACGAGCGGCAGGGCGCTGCCCCAGGGCAGGATCCGGTCGGAGATGCCGTTGCGGCCGTCGAGGCATTGGCCGAGCCGGCAAGCCCTGTGCGGCGCTCGAAGCTGCGCCCGCTGCTGGCGCTGTCTCCCTATGTCCTGCGCTATCGCGGCCGCGCCCTCCTGGCGCTGATCGCGCTCACGGTCGCGGCGCTGACCACGCTGCTGGTCCCGATCGCGGTCCGCCGCATGATCGATTTCGGCTTCACGCCGAAAGGCATCGAACTGATCAACAGCTATTTCAGCGTCATGATCGCCGTGGTGGCGGTGCTCGCGCTGGCAAGCGCGGCCCGCTACTACCTCGTCATGACGATCGGCGAGCGCATCGTCGCCGATCTCCGGCGCGACGTGTTCGCGCATCTGATGTCGCTGTCGCCGTCGTTCTTCGATTCCGCGCGCTCCGGCGAGCTGGTGTCGCGGCTCACCGCCGACACCACCCAGATCAAATCGGCGGCGGGCGCCTCCGTGTCCATCGCGCTGCGCAATCTGCTGCTGTTCATCGGGGCCACCGCAATGATGGTGATCACGAGCCCGAAGCTGTCCGGCTTCGTGCTGCTGGCGATCCCGCTGATCGTGCTGCCGCTGGTGGCGTTCGGGCGCTGGGTCCGGCGGCTGTCGCGCAACGCCCAGGACACGCTCGCCGACGCCTCGGCCTATGCGTCCGAGCTGATCGGTTCGATCAGGACGGTGCAGGCCTATACCAGCGAGAGGCTCGCGGCGGCGCGCTTCGGCGGCGAGGTCGAGCAGGCCTATGAGGCGGCGCGGGTCTCGACCCAGGCGCGCGGCGTGCTCACCGCGATCATCATCTTCATCGTGTTCTCCAGCGTCGTCGCGATCCTCTGGGTCGGCTCGCACGACGTGCTGACCGGTGCGATCAGCGCCGGACGGCTCGGTCAGTTCGTGCTCTACGCGGCCTTCGCGGCCGCCGGGCTCGGCCAGCTCTCGGAGGTCTGGGGCGAAGTGTCGGCGGCGTCCGGCGCGGCCGAGCGGCTGTTCGAGCTGTTGCACGTGCAGCCGGAAATCACGGCGCCCGCGCAACCGCGCCCGATGCCGGAGCCGGCGCGTGGCGACCTCGGCTTCGAGCGGGTCAGCTTCGCCTATCCGGGTCGCCCAGACGTCTGCGTTCTCGACGATGTCTCGTTTGTGATCCGCGCCGGTGAGAAGGTCGCAATCGTCGGCCCCTCCGGCGCCGGCAAGAGCACGCTGTTCCATCTGCTTCTGCGCTTCTACGATCCCGCGTCCGGCTCGATCTCATTCGACGGTGTGCCGGTGCGCGCGGCTGACCCGCGCAAGATGCGCGAGCGCATCGCGCTGGTGCCGCAGGAATCCGTGGTGTTCGCCGCCAGTGCGCGTGAGAACATCCGCTTCGGCCGGCCCGAGGCGACCGACGCCGAGGTCGAGCGCGCCGCCGATCTCGCTCATGCCAGCGAATTCATCCGCCGCTTGCCGAACGGCTTCGACACCTCGCTCGGCGAGCGCGGCGTCACGCTCTCGGGCGGCCAGCGCCAGCGCATCGCCATCGCGCGCGCCATCCTGCGCGATGCGCCGCTGCTGCTGCTCGACGAGGCGACCTCGGCGCTCGACGCCGAGAGCGAGACGCTGGTACAGACTGCGCTCGAGGGGCTGATGAAGGACCGCACCACCCTGGTGATCGCGCATCGACTCGCCACGGTGCTGTCCTGCGACCGCATCCTGGTCATGGACCGCGGCCGCATCGTCGAGCAGGGCACCCACACGTCGCTGGTTGCGGCCAACGGTCTCTATGCGCGGCTGGCCCGGCTGCAGTTCGAGGGCGTGTAGTTCCTGCAACACCGTGGACGGCCGGCAACACCCTCGAATTCTCGTTCCCGACCCTGCAACCTTTCTCCCGCCTTGTACGTTCCCTGCCGGAACGGATGGCGCGCCGCTCGTAGCAGGCGTGCCTGGTCCTAACAGGAGCAACGGACATGCCTTATCGTCGTGGCAGTTTTGCCCTCACGCCGCCCTCCTTTGTGATCTTCGCAATCGCGCTGGTGCTCGCCCTCGTCGCGATGCTCGCGCACTACATGCACGCTTCGGTGCCGCTGCTGTCGGCCGCGCACGCCTTCGATGCGCTGGCGATTGCGTTCGTGGTGTTGACGATCGGCGTGCTGTTTCGCGGCGTGTAGTTGCTGATCGCTGCACCCTCGGTGTCGCCCCTGCGAACGCAGGGGCCCATAACCACAGACCGATGTTTGGCGCCCGAATGCCAGGGACACCCACTCGTCGCAAAACCTCTGCCGCGGCGTATGGGTCCCGGATCTGCCCTCGCTGCGCTCGGTCGTCCGGGACGACAGTGGTGGATATGGCCGCGATCCGGGGTGGCAGTGCCTAAGGCGTCCACGCCATCCGCAGCACCGGACGCCCTGAGGTCGGATTGACGTCCTCGCCGGCCTCCAGGAAGCCGTTGCGCTTGTAGAAGCTGATCGCGCGGGCGTTGTCCTTGTTCACCAGCAGCGTGATGCCGCCCGGAGAGCGCCGCTTGGCGGCGTCGACCAGCTGCGTGGCGAGCGGCGAGCCCCAGTGCCGGGGCGAGACCACGAGCTGATCGAGATAGCCCGACGCATCGATCGTGACAAAGCCGGCAAGTGCCCCCTCCGTCTCGGCGACGATCACGTCCGCCTTCGGCACCAGCTCATTTCGCCAGCGCTCACGCCACCATGGAACGCGCGCGGCAAAATCGATGGCGGGATAGGCGAGCTGCCACGTCTCCTGCCACAACGCGATCGCCGCGTCCTCGTCCTCGGCGCGATAGGGGCGCAGGGTGGAGGTCGACGTCACCGCTCCGTCAGCTTCAGCTCGATGCGCCGGTTGCGGCGGAAGGCCTCCTCGGTATTCGCGGGGTCGAGCGGCTGGAATTCGGCGAAGCCGGCCGCGACCAGGCGCTGCGCAGGGACGCCGAGCGAGATCAGATACTGCACCACCGAGATGGCGCGCGCCGAGGACAATTCCCAGTTCGACTTGAACACCGGGCTGTTGATCGGACGAACGTCGGTGTGGCCATCGACCCGCAGCACCCAGGAGATCTCGGCGGGGATCTGCTTGTCGAGATCGACCAGCGCCGTCGCCACCGAGTTCAGCTCCTGCTGGCCCTCAGGCAGCAGGGTGGCTTGCCCCGTGTCGAAGAACACCTCGGACTGGAACACGAAGCGGTCGCCGACGACGCGAATGTCGGGACGGTTGCCGAGGATGGCGCGCAGCCGGCCGAAGAACTCCGAGCGGTACCGGGTCAGCTCCTGCACCCGCTGTGCCAGCGCGACGTTGAGGCGCGAGCCGAGATCGGCGATGCGGCTCTGCGATTCCTTGTCGCGCTTCTCCGAGGCATCGAGCGCATCCTCGAGCGCGGCGAGCTGGCGGCGCAGTGCGCTGATCTGCTGGTTGAGCACCTCGATCTGGGCCAGCGCCCGCGCCGTGACCTGCTTCTCGGAGTCGAGCGCCCGGTTGAGCTCGTTGGCGCGGCCGGCGGCATTGCTGCCGGCATTGGCGAGCCCGTCATAGAGACCCTTGACGCGGTCGCGCTCGGCTTCGGCGCTTGCGAGCCCGGCGCGCAGTTGCGCGACCTGGTCATCCAGCGAGAGCTTGCCGAGCTTCTCCAGGGACAGCATCTCGTTGAGCTGTGCGATCTTGGCGTTGAGCTGCTCCAGCGCCTTGTCCTTGCCGGTGACCTCCTGCGACAGGAAGAACTGCACCACCAGGAACACGGTCAGCAGGAACACGATCGACAGCACCAGCGTCGACAGCGCATCGACGAAGCCCGGCCAGTAGTTGAGGCCGGAATCTCCACGGCGGGTACGGGCAAGCGCCATTCAGCGTCTCCTAGTTCGTCTTCGGCCGGCCGGTGGGGCAGCTCAACTCTTCTCCGTCTGCCGCGCGAGCCGCTCCAACAGCCGCTTGATCTCGCGGTTCTGCTCGCCCTGGCCGTCGGCCCATTCGCGGATCATCTGCTGCTCGGTGCGCATGTGCCCGACCAGCCCCTGGATCGCCTCGGCGAGGTTGGCCATCGCCGCGGTGGCGCCGCGGTTCGAGCCGTCCTCCATGGCGGTGCGCAGCCGCTCGATGGCGACCGAGAGATCGGCCCCGGTATCGCCCGTCCCGCCATATTCGCGCACGGTGCCCGCGAGCCAGTCTTCCAGGTCGGTATAGAAGCGGTTCTGCGCCTGGCTCGACTGCAGGTCGAGGAAGCCGAGGATCAGCGAGCCGGCAAGGCCGAACAGCGAGGACGAGAATGAGATGCCCATGCCGCCCAGCGGCGCGGCAAGGCCGCCCTTCAGCGTGTCGAACAGCGCCCCGGCGTCGCCACCGACCTTGAGGCCCTCGATCACCTTGCCGACCGAGCCGACCGTCTCGATCAGGCCCCAGAACGTGCCGAGCAGGCCGAGGAACACCAGCAGGCCGGTCATGTAGCGCGAGATGTCGCGGGCCTCGTCAAGCCGGGTGGCGATCGAGTCGAGCAGATGGCGCATGGTCTGCTGTGAGATCGACATCCGCCCCGAGCGCTCGCGGCCGAGGATGGCGGCCATCGGCGCCAGCAGGACCGGGTGACGAGGCACCGCCAGGCCGGGATCGGCGATGCGGAAATTGTTGACCCAGGACACTTCGGGATAGAGCCGGACCACCTGTCGGAACGACAGGATGACGCCGATCAGCAGCACCGCCCCGATCAGGGCGTTGAGGCCGGGATTGGCGAAGAACGCCATGATGATCTGCTTGTAGAGCACGACGCCGACCAGCGCGCACAGCACCAGGAAGACCAGCATCCGCACCAGGAAGATCCGGGGCGAGGACAATTTGGTCATTTCGACGTCCATCGCGGAGCGGGAAGGGGAGCCTTGAGGCATTGTCGATGACATCCGTTGCGGGGACCGGTCCCTAAAATCCACTATGGCACAGCAGCAGCGGGAAAAAAGCCGCGATCGGCGCAATCCCCGTCCCCTGCGCGGAACTATGGCTGAAACCGGCGGGCACCCGCGGCGTAGTTAGTCCCGTGGCTCATATCTAGCGGGAACGCCCTGGCTTTGTCATGACCGTCGTTGAATATCTGCAAGCGCTCCTGGCGATGGCCGCGGCGATGTCGGTGCTGATGGGGCTCGCCTGGGTCGTGCAGCAGCGCAGCGGCAACTCCGGCTGGGTCGACACGATCTGGACATTTTCCGTCGGGCTGGTCGGCGCCGTCGGCGCGATCTGGTCCGCCGGCGGCGCGGCCCCCAACGCGCGGCAGTGGCTGGTCGCGGTGCTGGTGGCGATCTGGTCGCTGCGGCTCGGCGGCCATGTCGCGGCACGCAGCCGCGGCATGTCAGACGACCCGCGCTATGCGGAGTTTGCCCGGCAATGGGGCGCGGCCGCACCGCGGCGCATGTTCCTGTTCCTGCAGCAGCAGGCCTGGGGCTCGATCCCGCTGGTGTTCGCGATGTTCGTCGCGGCCCATGCGCCGGCCGCCGAGCTGCGTCTGCAGGACTATCTCGGCATCTTCGTGCTGTTCGCAGGCATCGCCGGCGAGGGACTGGCCGATGCCCAGCTCAAGGCGTTCCGCGCCGATCCCGCCAACAAGGGCAAGGTGTGCGACGTCGGCCTGTGGCGCTGGTCGCGCCATCCCAACTATTTCTTCGAGTGGATGTGCTGGCTGTCCTATCCGGTCATCGCGCTGTCGTTCGACCATCCGTGGGGCTTCGCCAGCCTGCTCGCGCCGTTGTTCATGTACTGGATCCTGGTCCACGTCACCGGCATCCCGCCGCTGGAGCAGCAGATGCTGCGCTCGCGCGGCGATCGCTACCGGGCCTATCAGGCGCGCACCAGCGCGTTCTTTCCCCTGCCGCCAAATCCTTTGACGAAGTAACGGAGCCACCGCATGAGCTTCATCTCGACCATCATCGGCGCCGCCGAGCGTGTGCCGCTGCCCGACGCCGTCATCCGCTCGGCGATCTCCGAATTGTGCGCACGCACCGCGGCGCGGCTGGGCGGGGCCGATGCAATGGGTGATGCAGAGTTCGCCCGCGTGCTGACGACGCGCCCCATCGCCGAGCATACCGACGCGGCGAACAGCCAGCACTACGAGGTGCCGGCGGCGTTCTTCGCCCGCGTGCTCGGGCCGAACCGCAAATATTCCTGCTGCTTCTACAAGGAGCCGGTCTCCACCCTGCAGGAGGCGGAGGAGGAGGCGCTGCGCCAGACCGTCGCCAATGCCGATCTGCAGGACGGCCAGAGCGTTCTCGAGCTCGGCTGCGGCTGGGGCTCGCTGTCGCTGTTCATGGCCCGGCAGTTCCCGCATGCGAAGATCACGGCGGTGTCCAACTCGCACTCGCAGCGCCGCGCGATCGAGGAGATGGCGGCCGCGCGCGGCCTGCTCAATTTGCGGGTCGTCACCGCCGACATGAACGGGTTCGCTCCCGACGCGCGGTTTGATCGCATCGTCTCGGTGGAGATGTTCGAGCACATGATGAACTGGCGCGAGCTGCTGTCGCGGGTCAGATCATGGCTCGCGCCGGACGGCCGCCTGTTCATGCACATCTTCACCCACCGCACCGGATCCTACCTGTTCGACCGCAACGATCGCGAGGACTGGATTGCGCAGCACTTCTTCACCGGCGGCATCATGCCGAGCCACACCTTGATCCGGCAGTACGCGGATCTGTTCGCGGTCGAGAAGGAATGGTGCTGGAGCGGCACGCATTATCAGCGCACGGCACGGGACTGGCTCGCCAATTTCGATGCCGACTACAACCGCATCCTGCAGGTGCTGCAGCCCGTCTATGGCGACGACACGGCGCTGTGGATGCGCCGCTGGCGCTGGTTCTTCCTCGCCACCGCGGGTCTGTTCGGGCACGACGAAGGCCGTGAATGGGGCGTCAGTCACTACCGCCTGCGGCCGGCGAACTAATTTGTTCGCTGCGGCGGGATGCCGCAGCTCCGAAGGAGATTCGCGTTTCGCTGTGCGGATTCTGCGGGGAACCTGCTGCCACAAAGCACTCACAATTAGGTGAGTCCAAAAAAATCTTGATCTATCAGTCACGTAGTTCGTGTGACATCAAGCCGCCCGGGTTCCGCGTTGCGTCGCAGCAGCTCTTTTCTATGTTGCAGGCAAGGCGAGCGCCAGAATGGCGCCATGACTGGGCCATCCGGTCGACCGGTTTTCATCATCATCGAGGGGCTCCTCCACCCATGTTTCGTTTTCGCGCGTCGCTGGTCAGCAGTGCATTGATGCTCGCGGCCGCCGCGCCGCTGCTGGCCGGCTGTAACGACCCCATCCAGGCTCAGGCCTCCGCCAATGAGCAGATCGTCATCCCCGACGTCGGCATCGTGACCGTCGAGCAGAAGGCGCGAGCGATCGTGCGCGAGCTGCCCGGCCGCATCGCGCCGACGCGCGTCTCCGACGTCCGTCCGCGCGTCTCGGGCATCATCGTCGAGCGGCTGTTCCGCCAGGGCAGCGAGGTCAAGGCGGGCGATCCGCTCTATCGCATCGATCCGAAGCCGTTCGAGGTGGAGATCCTGTCGAGCCGGGCGGCGCTGGCCAAGGCCGAGGCGGTGCATGAGCGCGCGGTGCAGCAGGCGCGCCGCATCGCCCTGCTGTTCAAGGAGCGCGCTGCGCCCGAGGTCGAGCAGGAGAAGGCGGTCGCGAGCGAGCGCGAAGCCGCGGCCGACATCGAGGCCCGCAAGGCCGATCTCGCGCGCGCCCAGCTCAATCTCGACTATGCGACCGTGCGCGCGCCGATCGACGGCATCGTCGGCGCGGCCCAGGTCAGCGAGGGCGCCATCGCGGTCCAGAACGAGACCTCGCTGGTCACGATCCAGCAGCTCGATCCGATCTATGCCGACTTCACCCAGTCGGTGAGCGAGCTCAACCGCCTGCGCCGGGCGTTCGAGTCGGGCGACCTCGACCAGATCTCGCCCGACGCGATCAAGGTCCGTCTCGTGCTCGACGACGGCACGCCGTATTCGATCCCGGGCAAGCTCTTGTTCTCCGACGCCAAGGTCGATGCCGCCACCGGTCAGGTCACGCTGCGCGGCGAGTTCGCCAATCCGAAGCGCGAGCTCCTGCCGGGCATGTATGTCCGCGTCCGCATCGAGCAGGGCATCGACAGCGACTCCGTCGGCGTGCCGCAGCAGGCGGTGCAGCGCAACGCGGCCGGGGGGGCCGAGGTCTACGTCATCCGCGACGACAACCGCGCGATCGCCAGGCCGGTCCGCATCGGTCCGACCCAGGATGGCCTGGTGCTGATCACCGACGGTCTGCGCGCCGGCGACAAGGTTGTGGTCGACGGCTTCCAGAAGTTCGCCGCCGGCGACAGGGTCGCGCCGCAGGTCTGGACCGAGGTCAGCGCCGCGACGCAGCTCGAATCGAAGTCGGCGACGCGGTAAGTCGCATGCCGAGCTTCTTCATCGACCGGCCTATCTTCGCCTGGGTCGTCGCGCTGTTCATCTGCCTGATCGGCGCGATCGCGATTCCGCTGCTGGCGGTGGCGCAATATCCGATCATCGCGCCGCCCTCGATCTCGATCTCGACGAGCTATCCCGGCGCATCGCCGGAGAACCTCTACAACAGCGTGACGCGGCTCATCGAGGAGGAGCTCAACGGCGCTTCCGGCATTCTCAATTTCGAATCCACCAGCGATTCGCTAGGCCAGGTCGAGATCACCGCGAACTTCGTGCCGGGCACGTCGACCAACGACGCCTCGGTCGAGGTGCAGAACCGCCTCAAGCGTGTCGAGGCGCGGCTGCCGCGCGCCGTCATCCAGCAGGGCATCCTGGTCGAGGAAGCCTCCGCCGCGGTGCTGCAGATCATCACGCTGCAGTCGACCGACGGCAGCCTCGACGAGGTCGGCCTCGGCGACTTCATGATCCGCAACGTGCTCGGCGAAATCCGGCGCATTCCCGGCGTCGGCCGCGCCACGCTGTATTCGACCGAGCGCTCGCTGCGCGTCTGGCTCGATCCGGCCAAGCTGGTCGGCTACGGCCTCACCGCCGACGACGTCACCAAGGCGATCGGCGCGCAGAACGCGCAGGTCGCCTCGGGCAGCATCGGCGCCGAGCCCGCGACGACCTCGCAGCGCACCTCGGCGCTGGTGCTGGTCAAGGGCCAGCTCGATTCGCCCGACGAGTTCGGATCGATCATCCTGCGCGCCAATGCCGACGGCTCGACGGTCCGGCTGCGCGACGTCGCCCGCATCGAGATCGGGGGCCTGAGCTATCAGTTCAACACCCGCCTCAACGGCAAGCCGACCGCGGGTCTCTCGGTGCTGCTGTCGCCGACCGGCAATGCGCTGGCGACCGCGAGCGCGGTCGAGGCCAAGATGAAGGAGCTGTCGCGCTTCTTCCCGTCCAACATCAGCTATGAAATCCCCTACGACATCACGCCGGTCGTCAAAGCCTCGATCAAGCGGGTGCTGATGACCCTGGTCGAAGCCGTCGTGCTGGTGTTCGTGGTGATGTTCCTGTTCCTGCAGAACATCCGCTACACCATCATCCCGACCATCGTCGTCCCCGTGGCGCTGCTCGGCACCTGCGCGACGCTGATGCTGGTCGGCTACTCCATCAACATGCTGACGATGTTCGGCATGGTGCTCGCGGTCGGCATCCTCGTCGACGACGCCATCGTCGTGGTCGAGAACGTCGAGCGCATCATGACCGAGGAGGGGCTGTCGCCGAAGGAGGCGACGCGCAAGGCGATGGGCCAGATCACCGGCGCCATCATCGGCATCACCCTGGTGCTGATGGCGGTGTTCGTGCCGATGGCATTCTTCCCCGGCTCGGTCGGCATCATCTACCGGCAGTTCTCGGTCACCATGGTCGCCGCGATCGGCTTCTCGGCGCTGCTGGCGCTGTCGCTGACTCCGGCGCTGTGCGCGACCCTGCTGAAGCCCGTCGCGGCCGGCCACGGCCATGCGAAGAAGGGCGTGTTCGGCCGGTTCAACCGCTTCATGGACAACAGCCGCAACCGCTACGCCGGCGTGGTCGGCGGTGCGCTGAAGCGCACCGGACGGTTGATGCTGATCTATGCGATCTTCCTGGTCGGGTTGACCTTCGCCTTCATCCGGCTGCCGGGCGGCTTCCTGCCGGTCGATGACCAGGGCTTCATCACCACCGACGTGCAGACACCGGCGGACTCCTCCTACGCGCGGACGCAGGCCGCGGTGGAGGCGGTCGAGAAGTATCTCGCCAAGCGCGAAGGGATCGAGAACGTCACCTTCCTGACCGGCTTCAGCTATGCCGGCCAGGGCGTCAACACCGCCCAGGCCTTCATCTCGCTGAAGGACTGGTCGGAGCGCAGCAAGCGTGACGGCGCCGCGGCGCTGGTCGCCGACATCAACCGCGATCTCGCCGGCTTGCGCGACGCCAAGATCACGGCGCTGCAGCCGCCGCCGATCGACAATCTCGGCAACTCCTCGGGCTTCAGCTTCCGCCTGCAGGACCGCGGCCAGAAGGGCTACGCCGCGCTGACCGCGGCCGCAGATCAGCTGATCGCGGAGGCCAATGCCAGCCCCGTGCTGCAGAAGGTCTATGTCGAAGGCCTGCCGCCGGGACCCCAGGTCAATCTGATGATCGACCGCGAGAAGGCCGGCGCCTTCGGCGTCACCTTCGAGGACATCAACAACACGATCTCGACCAATCTCGGCTCGACTTACGTGAACGACTTCCCCAACCGCGGCCGCATGCAGCGCGTCGTGGTGCAGGCCGATCGCATCAGCCGCATGAACGCAGACGATATCCTCAACTACAGCGTCAAGAACGCCAAGGGGCAGCTGGTGCCGTTCTCGTCGTTCGCGACGATCCAATGGGCCAAGGGACCGAGCCAGATCGCCGGCTTCAACTACTATCCGGCGATCCGCATCTCCGGCGAGGCTAAGCCGGGCTACACCTCGGGCGATGCCCTCAAGGAGATGGAGCGGCTCGCCGGCAAGCTGCCGCGCGGCTTCGGCTATGAATGGACCGGACAGTCGCTGCAGGAGAAGCTGTCGGGCTCGCAGGCGCCGCTGCTGCTGGGCCTGTCGGCCCTGGTGGTGTTCCTGTGCCTGGCCGCGCTCTACGAAAGCTGGACGATCCCGCTCGCGGTGCTCTTGACCGTGCCGCTCGGCATCCTCGGCGCCGTCGTCGCCGCCAATCTGCGCGGCCTGTCCAACGACGTGTACTTCACGGTGGCGCTGATCACCATCATCGGACTCGCCGCCAAGGACGCGATCCTGATCATCGAGTTCGCCAAGGACCTGCGCGCCCACGGCAAGCCGCTGGTCGCGGCGACGATCGAGGCCTGCTCCTTGCGCTTCCGCCCGATCATCATGACCGGCCTCGCCTTCGTCTGCGGCGTGCTGCCGATGTCGATGGCGACGGGCGCCGGCGGCGCGAGCCAGCAGGCGCTCGGCACCAACGTGATGGGCGGCATGATCGCGGTGGTGATCCTGGCGCTGCTGATGGTGCCGGTGTTCTTCGTCTCGGTGCAGCGCGTGCTCGCAGGCGATCGGGAGAAGACGGAGCCGGTGGCGGAGCGTGAGGCCTATGGGCCACCGGCGCCGGCGAAGTCGTAGGCGATCATGAATGGTCTGTCCGGAGGATTGTGCCGACATCCTGCCGCGCGGCCGGTCTGCTCCCCTCCCCGCAAGGGGGAGGGGAGCGCACCGGCTTCGCGGCCGCGCTCGAAATCCCCTCTCTGTCTGGAGTTCGCCACTCTCCGCGTGTATGATCCGCCGACGTGAAGCGGTAACGGCATGTCGATGTTCCCACGCAAATTGGCTTTCGCGTTTCTGCTGGCTGGCCTCTGCCTCGGCGCTCCCGGGGCTCACGCCCAGTCTGGCCCCGTGAAATACTGGCTGCCGGGCTGGCCGGTCGGCTTCAGCGATGCCGGCAGCCTCGACTCCTACGGCAACTTTCCGAGCTTCACGACGAACGGCAGCGACAGCGGCTTCTTCTCGCGGCGCTACAGCGTGACGAACAATTGGGCGGCGCTTTCGGGAGTCGGCCTGAGCTCGAACATCGTCAATCGCTACGGCTCGCTCGGCTCGTACACGACCGAAGGCGCGCAATACGGCTACACCTTCAAGAGCGGCGTCAGTGTCTACGGCGGCTTCGACACGCTGAAATACAATCCCGGCCTCGGCGGCCCGTTCGCGACGTTCGATTCGCGCTCCACCTCGACTCCGGCCTACGCCATCAATGGCGGCGTCGAGTTCAAGCCGACGTCCAATGTCAGCCTGTCGCTCGGCTTCAGCTACGCCGGCCAGTCGTCCGACCGCGTCGACAGCGACATCAACTCGCCGGCGCTGCCAGGTGCTACGCCCCAGGCGTTCACCAGCGGGCGGCGGTAGAGCCCGGCAACCAAACGACACCCTCGGTGTCGTCCCGGACAAGCGCGCGGTACGCGCGCGCCGATCCGGGACCCATACCCCCAGGGAGAGGTTTGAGGCACACTGGTCGACCAGTCTTGCTCAGGCACGAGAGCCGGTGGCTGGGGTCCCGGCTCAAGGCCGGGACGGACACCATGTGTGAGGCCAGAGCTCGCGCCAGGCCCGCAGAGTGCAGACTGAGACCCGATCGTAGGCTCGAACTACGCCGCCGCCTTCAGCACCTTCACCAGCTCGCGGTGAATGACCTCGTTGCCGCACACGACGTGGCCGGTGGCCAGCGCGTCCTCCTTGCCGTCGATACCGGAAACGGTGCCACCGGCCTCACGCACCATGATCAAGCCGGCGGCGATGTCCCAGGGTTGCAGATCGCGCTCCCAATAGGCGTCGAAGCGCCCCGCCGCGACGAAGGCGAGGTCGAGCGAGGCGGCGCCGAAGCGGCGGAGACCGGCGACCTTGACCTGCAGCGAGGTCATCTCGCGCAGGAACAGCTGGTGGTCGCCGCGGCCGATATGCGGCAGGCCGCAGGCGATGACGCATTCGTGGAGCTGGCGCCGTGCGGCGACGCGCAGCCGCTGGTCGTTGAGGAACGCGCCCTTGCCACGCTCGGCGATGTAGAGCTCGTCATTGGCGGGATTGTAGATCACACCGGCGATCACGGTGTCCTCGCGCTGAAGCGCGATCGAGATCGCGAATTGCGGGATGCCGTGCAGGAAATTGGTGGTGCCGTCGAGCGGGTCGACGATCCAGGTGTGCGACTTGTCGCTGCCTTCCCGCTTGCCGCCTTCCTCGCCGATGAAGCCGTAGCCGGGACGGGCCTTGGAGAGATCCTCGTACAGCATCTCCTCGGCCTTCTTGTCGGCGCGCGAGACGAAGTTCGCTGGCCCCTTCAGCGACACCTGCAGGTGCTCGATCTCGCCGAGATCGCGCTTGAGGTTGCGGCCCGCGCGGCGCGCGGCCTTGACCATGACGTTGATGAGGGCGGAATGGATCATGAGCTCGATGCGCTGGGCTGACCGCACCTTGCGGTGCGCGCCTTCCCCGGAAGCGGACGAAGGCGGGTGAAATGGCTGGCTGTGGGTGCCCTGCCGGGGCCGCCGCGTCAAGGCCGGATCAGCGGCCGATCACTTGATGGTGCCCAGCCAGCGCTTGGCGGCCTGCTCGCCCTTGGCACGGTCCTCGGGGGGCATGTCGGCGAATTTCTCGTCGAGCTTGGGATCGCCCTTGCCGGCCGTCTTGGCCACCAGGTGCCATTTGTAGGCCTCGACCTTGTCCATCTGGGTGGCGATTCCATACAGCAGCACCCATGCCAGCCGGTTCTGGGCGACCGGGCTGTTCTGCCGCGCGGCCCGGCGCAGCAGCGCGATGGCCGCGGGCTGGTCCTTCGGCACGCCGGTGCCGTTGAACAGCGCGATGGCGTATTCGACCTCGGCGTCGACATTGTCGGCGATCGCGGCGGCCTGCAGCAGGCGGGCGGCCTTCTCCGGGTCCTGCGGGACGCCGGTGCCCGATTTGTAGAACGTCGCCAGCGCATATTGCGCCTCGGGACTGCCGGCGTCGGCCGCCATGCGCAGCAGTTCGGCCGAGCGCTTGAGGTCCTGCGGCAGGGTCTGGCCGTCGAGATAGAGCAAAGCGAGATTGTAGGCAGCCTTGGGCTCGCCGAGCTTGGCGGCGGAAGCGAGCAGCTTCACCGCCTCTGGCTTGTCGATCGGGCCGCCGCGCCCGGCCAGCCGCATCATCGCCAGCGCGAACATCGCCTCGCGGTCGCCGGCCTCGGCGGCGCGCTTGTACCAGGTCGCCGCCTTGTCGTAGTCGCGGCGGATGCCCATGGCGTTTTCGTAGAGCTGGCCGAGCATCGCCATGGCCTTGGGATCGCCGGCCTGGGCGCGCGGCGACGCCAGATCGAACGCGGTCTTGTACTGGCCGCGCTGATAGGCGCCGTAGACCAGGTCGACATTGGGATCATTGGCGGCGGGCTGCGGCGTCGTGGCCGGTGCAGGAGCCGCCGGCTTGCCGGAGGGGGAAGGGGCCGGCTTCTTTGCCGCGGGCGGTGCCGGCGGCCTGGGCTTCTCAGCCGCCTTCTCCGCCGGCCGTTCGATCGGCTTGGGCTTTTCCGTCGGCGGCTGCAGAGCCGGCGGCGTCAACGAGATCTGCGCGGCCGCGCCCGTCATCGCCATGGCGAGCGCAGCAACAACACATGTCAGGCGCAGGATCGTCATCGGCCCCGTTCAGCTCTGTCCCGGCGCGTCGGCCGGCGCGGCCGCATATGCGCTCCGGATCGCGGTGCTGACCTCTGCAAGCGCCGCGGCGGGACCGCGGGCGTCGTTCCAGACGAGGTCGTCGACCAGCACGAAATCGGCTCCGGCCGCGACGAAGTCGGTGGCTTCCTTGAGCGAGATCGCATAGCCGACGCAGGGCGGCTCGAACAGCTCCGCCCACCAGGCGAGGCGCTCGTTGACGGCATCCGGCGAGGGCCGCCGTCCCTGCGCATCGCGCTCGCCGAACAGCACATAGTCGGCGCCGAGTTCGCCCGCACGCATCGAATCATGGCGTGTCGACAGGCCGCCGCCGCCGGCGATGCGGTCCGGCTTCAGCCCAGGCAGCGCCTCCTCCAGCGCCGCGACGCCGGTCAGATGCGCGCCATCGGCGCCGGCGCGGGCCACGATGTCGGGATGGCCGTCGATCAGCAGCGCCGCACCGGCGCCCTGGATCGCCGGCGCCAGCGTCTTGACCGCCGTGATCATGCTGCGCGGATCGCTGTCCTTCAGCCGCACCAGCACCGCCGCGACATCTGCGTTGGCGAGGATCGCCGGCAGGTCGGCGGCAAGCGCCGCCGCATCGGTCACGACCGGCGTTGCCAGATAGAGGCGCGGTGCGGGCCGCGCGGAAGTCGTCTTGCCGGACACTATGCGGCCTCTTTCTCGAGCGCTGCGGTCCACTGGCCGCGGCTTGCAAGCGCGTTCATGCGGGCGCGGTGGGTGAAGGCCCGCTGGCCGGCGGGGACGTTCGCCGCCTTGCCGGCCCATGCCTGTTGCGGCGCCGCCTGCAGCGCGCGGCCATAGGAGAAGGTCAGCCTCCAGGGCAGCGGCCCGAGCCGGTTCATCGCGTCGAGATGCGCGGTGGCACTCTCGTCCGATTGTCCGCCGGACAGGAAGGCGATGCCGGGCACCGCCGCGGGCACGCATTCCTTCAGCAATTGGACGGTCCTTTCGGCGACCTCCTGCACCCCGGCCTGGTCCGGCGACTGCTTGCCGGGCACCGCCATGTTGGGCTTCAGGATCATGCCCTCCAACGCGACGCGCTGGATGCGTAATTCACGAAACACCTCGTTCAGGACGCGGCGCGTGACGTCGAAGCAGCGACCGATGTCATGATCGCCGTCCATCAGCACCTCCGGTTCGACAATCGGCACGATGTTCGCGGCCTGGCACAGGGCGGCATAGCGGCCGAGCGCATGCGCGTTGACATGGATCGCTGTCATCGAAGGGATATTGTCCTTGTCGATATCGATCACGGCCCGCCATTTGGCGAAGCGCGCACCCAGCGCGTAGTACGTCGCCAGCCGATCCGCAAGCCTGTCGACGCCGACCGTGACCCGCTCGCCGGGGCAGCCGGGTAGCGGCTGCGTTCCCTCATCGACCTTGATGCCCGGAATGCCGCCGGCCGCCTCGATCAGCTTCACCAGCGGGGTGCCGTCGGCGGCGTTCTGGCGGACGGTTTCGTCATAGAGGATGACGCCGGAGATGAACGACATGCCTGCGCTGCGAAACAGCATCTCGCGATAGTCGCGGCGGTTCTGTTCGGTCGATTCGACCTTGATGGCATCGAAGCGCTTCTTGATCGTCCCGGTCGATTCATCGGCGGCGAGGATGCCCTTGCCCGGCGTGACCATGGCAAGGGCCGTGCTGTTCAGTGCGGAGAGGTTCATGCTTGGCTCCAGACGCACCTGCCCTGCCCATCAAAATAGACGGTTCTCGGGCGGATGCCGAGCAAACATTGGCCGCAGCCAAGGCAGGCTCTCGCAGAGGTGAAGGAGAGATTGCTGATCAGACGACCTGTCGCGTCAAAGGCAGCCGACTCCCCTCCCCCTTGCGGGGAGGGGTTGGGGGTGGGGGTCCACGCGCGCTGAATTCAGTGAGTTGCGTCTACAATCGTCCCTCGTCAATCGCTATGGGGGGGCGCGCGGTCAGGCCTTCGCTGTGTCGCTCATAACTGCAAGATCGCCGACACGTGCTCTCGAGCCCATCACTGATAGGATCACTCGGAGACCCCCACCCCCGACCCCTCCCCGCAAGGGGGAGGGGAGCTCACTGCCGTCGCGGTGACCACCGAGGTCTAGCAAGCTCAGCGGGCCGAGGGGCTGTAAACGCCGGCTCACGCCACCTTCGGATCGAGCTCGCCCTTGGCGTAGCGCTTGGCCATCTCGGCGGTCGTCAGCACGCGCTTGATCTTGGAAGCCTGGCCGGCGGTGTTGAACTCCTGCAGGCGCTGCTTGCACAGCTTGGCCATCGCCTCCATCGCCGGCTTCAGGTACTTGCGCGGATCGAACTCTTCCGGGTGCTCCGAGAGCACCTTGCGGATCTGGCCGGTCATCGCCATGCGGTTGTCGGTGTCGATGTTGATCTTGCGCACGCCGTTCTTGATGCCGCGCTGGATTTCGCTGACCGGCACGCCCCAGGTCGGCTTCATCTTACCGCCGAAGGAATTGATGATCTCCTGAAGGTCCTGCGGCACCGACGATGAGCCGTGCATCACCAGATGCGTGTTCGGCAGCTTGCGGTGGATCTCCTCGATCACGTTCATGGCGAGGATGTCGCCGTCCGGCTTGCGCGTGAACTTGTAGGCGCCATGCGAGGTGCCCATCGCGATCGCGAGCGCGTCGACCTTGGTCTCACGCACGAACTTCACCGCCTCGTCGGGATTGGTCAGCAGCTGATCGTGCGACAGCTTGCCCTCGGCGCCGTGGCCATCCTCCTTGTCGCCCATGCCGGTCTCGAGCGAGCCGAGCACGCCGAGCTCGCCCTCGACCGAGATGCCGCCGAGATGCGCCATGTTGGTGACGGCCTTGGTCACCCCGACATTGTAGTCCCAGTCGCCGGGGGTCTTGCCGTCGGCCTTCAGCGAGCCGTCCATCATGACGGAGGTGAAGCCGGCCTGGATCGCGGTCATGCAGGTCGCGGGCTCGTTGCCATGGTCGAGATGCACGCAGACCGGAATGTGCGGATAGATCTCGGTGACCGCGTCCATCATGTGCTTGAGCATCACGTCGTTGGCGTAGGAGCGGGCGCCGCGCGAGGCCTGGATGATGACGGGCGCGTCGACCGCATTGGCCGCCTCCATGATCGCCAGCGCCTGCTCCATGTTGTTGATGTTGAAGGCCGGGACGCCGTAGTCATTTTCCGCCGCGTGGTCGAGCAATTGACGCAACGTGATACGAGCCATGGCTGGAACTCCCTGAGATTAAGGATTGGACCGTGCGGCGGCTGACGCACGCGTCGAAACTGCTGCACCGTGCATAACGCGGTGGTGGGCGGATTCCAAGGGCAGTGGCGACGCAGCCCGGAGGAGGAGGCGATCAGGATATGTCTAGGGTTAGCGCGTAGGGCTGGCGCCTTGCCGGTAGCTCAACGATGGGAGATCAGGTCTTCCTGGCTTCAAGAGCAGCGATGCGCTCCTCGACCTCGGTGACACGCTCGTCGAAGTCACTGGCGGCCGCGCGCATCATCACCAGCATGGCCGGCAGAGTCCCGACGCTGCTTGCGGATCAAGGCTTCCATGCGCTCGTGCTCGGTTCGATTATCCAGCCTGAACTGTCCGACCTCTGTCCGGAGCGCAGCAATGCTCTCCTGGATCTTGATCAGGATCGAATGGACAGCGTTTGTCGGAGTCTCGACCATGGATGGAACATAACAGAAACATCCATGGCCGACAAGGTCCGAGAAATCAGATCTTCAGCACCTCGACGCCCGGCAGTGGCTTGCCTTCCATCCACTCCAGGAAGGCGCCACCGGCGGTCGAGACATAGCTGAAGTCCGAGGCAACTCCGGCCTGATTGAGCGCGGCGACGGTATCGCCGCCGCCGGCCACCGAGACCAGCTTCTTGGCCTTGGTGCGTTCGGCGGCATGCTTCGCGGCGACCATGGTGCCGCGGTCGAACGGCGTCAGCTCGAAGGCGCCGAGCGGACCGTTCCAGACCAGCGTCGCCGCATCGTCGATCGCGGCATGGATGCGCGCGGTCGATTGCGGGCCGACGTCGAGAATCATGCTGTCCGGCGGGATCGCGTCGAGCCCATAGGCGAAGGACGGCGAGTTCGCCGCGAAGTGATAGGAGACGGTGGCATCCACCGGCAGGATGATGGCGCAGTTCGAGGCTTCCGCCTTCTCCATGATCCGAAGAGCGGTGGCGGCGAGATCCTTCTCGGCCAGCGACTTGCCGATCTGCACGCCCTGGGCATGCAGGAAGGTATTGGCCATGCCGCCGCCGATCACCAGCGCATCGACCTTGGTGACGAGGTTTTCCAATAGGTCGATCTTGGTCGAGACCTTGGCGCCGCCGACGACCGCGATCACGGGCTTGGCCGGCCGTCCCAGCGCCTTGTCGAGCGCGTCGAGCTCGGCCTGCATGGTGCGGCCGGCATAGGCCGGCAGCTTGTGGCCGAGGCCCTCGGTCGAGGCATGGGCGCGGTGCGCTGCGGAGAAGGCGTCGTTGACCCAGATGTCGCCGAGCTTGGCGAGCTCGGCGACGAAGGCCGGATCGTTCTTCTCTTCCTCCTTGTGGAAGCGCGTGTTCTCCAGGCACAGCACGTCGCCGTCCTTCATGGCGGCAATGGCGCTCGCGGCCGGCGCGCCGATGCAGTCATCGGCAAAGGCGACCGGGCGCTTGATCACCGCGGACAAAGCGGCGGCGACCGGCTTCAGCGACTCCTTCGGATCACGCCCCTTGGGCCGGCCGAAATGGGCGAGCAGGATGACCTTGCCGCCCTTGGTCGCGATCTCATTGATGGTCGGCGCGACGCGCTCCAGGCGCGTGGCATCGGTGACGTGACCATTCTCCATGGGCACGTTGAGGTCGACGCGCAGCAGCACGCGCTTGCCTTTGACGTCGACGTCGTCGAGGGTGCGGAATTGTTTCATTGAAGCCACCGTAAAACGAGGGACTAATCAGTGGTGATTATATCCGTCGGTGTTTTCCGGCGGATTGCCTTCCTGCTTCGCCGTCACCCGCATGCCTTGGCGGAAGCCATAAGCGATCAGGCCGATCAACAACATCGCACCGGGGATACCGAGCCAGTTGGGAAGGGTCATGACGCTTCCTCAGTCGTCATTCCGGGGCGGTCCGCGGGACCGCACCCGGAACTCGAGATTCCGGGGGCTTCTCTGCGAGGCGCCCCGGAATGACTGGCAGATGGTTACAGCAGCTTGCCCATCGCCACGGCGGTGTCGGCCATGCGGTTGGAGAAGCCCCACTCGTTGTCGTACCAGGACATCACGCGCACGAGGTTGCCGTTCATGACCTTGGTCTGGTCCATGTGGAACGTCGAGGAGTGCGGATCGTGGTTGAAGTCGATCGAGACGTTTGGCGCGGTGGTGTAGCCGAGAATGCCCTTCAGCTCCTGCTCGCTGGCGCGCTTCATCGCCTCGTTGATCTCCTTCGGATCGGTGTTACGCTTGGCGACGATCTTGAGATCCACCACCGACACGTTCGGCGTCGGCACCCGGATCGCGACGCCGTCGAGCTTGCCCTTGAGCTCGGGCAGCACTAGGCCGATCGCCTTGGCCGCACCGGTCGAGGTCGGGATCATCGACATCGCCGCCGCGCGGCCGCGATAGAGATCCTTGTGCATGGTGTCCAGCGTCGGCTGGTCGCCGGTGTAGGCGTGGATCGTGGTCATGAAGCCGGTCTCGATGCCGACCGTGTCGTTCAAGACCTTGGCGATCGGGGCCAGGCAGTTGGTGGTGCAGGAGCCGTTGGAGACGACGAGGTGCTCCTTGGTCAGCGCGGTGTGGTTGACGCCGTAGACGATGGTGGCGTCGGCGCCGTCGGCCGGCGCGGAGACCAGCACGCGCTTGGCGCCGGCGGTCAGGTGTGCTGAGGCCTTGTCCTTGGAGGTGAAGATGCCGGTGCATTCCAGCGCGATGTCGACGCCGAGATCCTTCCAGGGCAGCTTCGACGGATCACGCTCGGCCGTCACCTTGATCTTGCCGTTGCCGATGTCGATGCTGTCACCGTCGACGGTCACGGTGTGGGGGAAGCGGCCGTGTACGCTGTCGAAGCGCAGCAGATGGGCATTGGTCTCGACCGGGCCGAGATCGTTGATGCCGACCACCACGATGTCCTTGCGGCCCGATTCCGCGATGGCACGCAGAACGTTGCGGCCGATGCGGCCAAACCCGTTGATCCCGACCCGGACTGCCATTTTCGTCTCCTTCAATGACGTTTCTCATCCCCGTCGGCAGCCTTCTCACGGGCCCCACGAGGGTTTTGGAACTGTTGCCGCCCGGTTCTGCCGGGCGGGAGCGGACGATATGGTCCTTTCGTAGTCCTTTTTTTGCGATCGCTCAACCGTCGCGAATCACGTTCGTGCGGCGCTCCTGATTTGGTGAACCGCCGCGCAGGATCGAGCGGGCCTTTACCCCAGCCGCTGTACGGCCGCCGCGACAGCCGCCTCGGCGGTGATGCCGAAATGCTTGTAGAGCTCCTTGGCCGGGCCGCTTTCGCCGAACGAATGCATGCCGATGAAGATGCCGTCCTGGCCGATGACCGCGTCCCAGCCCCAGCGCACTGCGGCTTCGACGGCGATCTTGACCGGCGCGTTGCCGACGATCTTTGCCCTGGTCTCGGCCGGCTGCTCCAGCAGCAGCTCCAGCGACGGCACCGAGACGACGCGGGCTGGGATGCCACGCTCAGCGAGCTGCTTCTGCGCGGCCACCGCGATCTCGACCTCGGAGCCGGTCGCGAACAGCGACACCTTGGCCTCGCCTTGCGCGGCGACGAGCTCGTAGCCGCCCCGGCTGCACGGATTATCCGACGGCGCTGAGGTGCGCAGCTGCGGCAGGTTCTGCCGCGTCAGCGCCAGCACGGTCGGACCGTTGGTGCGGTTCAGCGCCAGCTCCCAGCATTCGGCGGTCTCGACCGCATCGCACGGCCGGAACACCCGCATGTTGGGGATCGCGCGCAGCGCGGCCAGATGCTCGACCGGCTGGTGCGTCGGGCCGTCCTCGCCGAGGCCGATCGAATCATGCGTCAGCACGTAGACGACGCCGGCGCCCATCAGCGCCGACAGCCTGATAGCGCCGCGCGCATAGTCCGAGAACACCAGGAAGGTGGCGCCGTTGGGCGCGAAGCCGCCATGCAGGAAGATGCCGTTCATGCAGGCGGCCATGCCGTGCTCACGGATGCCGTAATGGATGAAGCGCCCCTTCGGCGTCTTGGCCGAGAACGAGACAGCCGACTTCGCCTTGTTGTTGTTGGAGCCGGTGAGGTCGGCCGAGCCGGCCACGAACTCGAACGGCATTGCGGCTGCGATCACCTCGATCGCGGCCTCCGACGATTTGCGGGTGGCGACGTTGAGCGGGGTCTCCAGCAGCGCCTTCTTGTGGTCCTTCAGCGCCTTCGCCAGCGCCGCGGGCCGCTCGTGGCGCAGCCGGCGCTCGAACTCGGCGCGCTTGCGCGGGCCCATCTCGCCAAGCCGGGTCTCCCATTCGCCGCGCGCAGCCGCGCCGCGGCGGCCGGCCTCGCGCCAGGCGGCGAGCACGTCGTCGGGCACCGAGAACGGCTCCTGCGAAATGCCGAGCTTCTCCTTGGCGCCCTTCAGCTCCTCTGCCCCGAGCGCCTCGCCATGCACCTTGGAGGTCCCGGCCTTGGTCGGCGCGCCGTAGCCGATGGTGGTCTTGCAGGCGATCAGCGACGGCTTTGACGACTTCTGCGCCCGCGCGATCGCGGCCGCAATCGCCTCGGGATCATGGCCGTCGATCAGCTCGGCGGCCCAGCCGCACGCCTTGAAGCGCTTCACCTGGTCGACCGAGTCGGCAATCGACAGCGGGCCGTCGATCGAGATGCCGTTGTCGTCCCACAGCACGATCAGCTTGTTGAGCTTCCAGTGCCCGGCCATCGCGATCGCTTCCTGGGAGATGCCCTCCATCAGGTCGCCGTCGGACGCCAGCACATAGGTGTGGTGGTCGACGATCTTCTTGCCGTATTCGGCCTGCAGCATCTTCTCGGCCAGCGCCATGCCGACCGCCGTGGAGATGCCCTGGCCG
Source organism: Bradyrhizobium sp. SZCCHNR1051 (assembly GCF_032489615.1). Taxonomy (NCBI): domain Bacteria; kingdom Pseudomonadati; phylum Pseudomonadota; class Alphaproteobacteria; order Hyphomicrobiales; family Nitrobacteraceae; genus Bradyrhizobium; species Bradyrhizobium sp. SZCCHNR1051. The sequence continues at coordinate 129,167 of NZ_JAUEYJ010000019.1, forward strand.
AGCGGGCCGGTGGTGGTCTCGATCCCCTTGGTGCGGAAATTCTCCGGGTGGCCCGGCGTCAGCGAATCGACTTGGCGGAAGCGCTTGATCTGGTCGAGCGTCATCTCCTCGTTGCCGGTGAGATACAACAACGCATAGAGCAGCATCGAGCCGTGGCCGGCGGAGAGCACGAAGCGGTCGCGGTCCGGCCAAGCGGGCGCTGCGGCATCGTATTTCAGCACGCGGGTGAACAGCACGGTGGCGACGTCCGCCGCGCCCATCGGCAGGCCCGGATGGCCCGATTTGGCCTTCTCGACGGCGTCCATTGCGAGCCCGCGGATGGCGTTGGCCATGCGGGAATGATCGACCTGCGTCATGCTGGAATCCGTCCAAACGTGAAATGCTGATGACAGGAGCGCCGCCGGTATTGCTGGCGGGCCGGGATTTTGCGGGCTGATTAGCACCTCGGTTCCGGGAATCAAAGGTTCTGCAACGCCGGGAACCTCCCAAAAGTTGCTTAGTAGTGCATAGTTTCGGCCGAGCGTTGCGCTTGGCTCGCCCAGCACGTAAGATTTTGCCCGTAACCGCTTGCCGGACAGCGCTTTTGTCGCATCCCGCTGGCTCCGAGGGCCTCGCATCCGTGCCATGAACGATCACCCTGCCAATCTTACCGGCCAGGTGGAACCCGGCGCCGCCGATCTCGAGGCGGCGACGCGGCGACTGATGACGGCGCTCGACGCGCTGGAGAGCGCGGTCGAGCGGCGGCGCGAGGCGGATCGTGACGAGGACGAGCTCGCCACGCGCATCCAGGCGCTCGGCGCCGACCGCTCGCGTCTCGCCGACGAGCTCGACGGCTCGTTGATGAAAACGCGCCGGCTCGAGCGCACCAATCGCGAGATCGCCGAACGTCTGGACACCGCGATCGGCACCATCCGCACCGTGCTCGCTGGCGGCGACGGGCAGGACGCCGCTGAAGACGATGAGGACGAGGAATGAGCCACATCAACGTCACCATCAACGGCCGCCAATATCGCATGGCCTGCGAGGAAGGCCAGGAGCTCAGGCTGCTCAAGCTCGCCGAGAGTCTCGAATCGCGCATTACCAATCTGCGCGGCAAGTTCGGCGAGATCGGCGACGCCCGGCTCACGGTGATGGCGGCGCTCACCGTCTGCGATGAGCTGATCGACGCCAATCAGCGCGTGCAGGTGCTGGAGCAGGAGCTCGAAGGCCTGCGCAACGTGCGCAACCAGTCCGCCGACCGCGCTCGTGCGACTCAGGTCGCGGTGGCGAAAGCGCTGAACGCTGCCGCCGAGCGCATCGAGCGCACCACGCAGGTGCTCAACCGCACCATCGGCGGTGGTGTGGCGATCGGGTGAGGGCGTACTCCATGAGGTGCTCAACCAGCGCCGTGGGAGTTTTTTAGCATTTATTGATTCACTCTTCGAGGACGGTTGCCGAATAGTCGATAGCAACGTGTCGACCCTTGTAGATGCCCCAATTCCGTGCGCCTGGTTCGAACGGACATTCAGCCCAATCGCGATAAAGCTCGTTGAGTTGTGAGAGCGACAGTGGCGAAGTTAGTGGTTTGGCTGCAGCCATGACTAACAGCAGCCCGCCTGACGATACCCAGACTGCGGTGCACAGCGATCTTCGCTGTTGTTCGGTGCAGCTCGCATACAAGTCCGCTTCGAACTGATTGCAGCGTCGCCCGTATTTGTTGCGCGCGAACTTGAAGGCCCATGGTCCAACTATGACCACCGGCGATCGATTTGCGCCAGATCGTGAGATCTTGATCAAACCGCATTCTCCTTCATAAGGTGCGGTAGTAGTAGGGTGGGCAAAGGCGCGCGTGCAATGCTGCTGCGTCATACGCAGATTCCCGCGCGCTGTGCCCACCGCTATCACGCGCGGTGGCAATGGTGGGCACGGCGCGCCGAGCAATGGTGCAAGCCGAGCCAGCGTGCCAGCGCACCTTTGCCCACTCTCCACGACCGGACTACCAGATCCCCGAAACCAAGATCTCCAGCGCGACGTCCGGCGCTGCCGCTGCCAGCGCGCCGATGCACAGGCCGACGAAGCCGAGCGCGATGGCGCCGCTGATGCCGTGCTGGCTGAAGCCGTAGCTGGCGCCGATTGCGGTGCACAGGATCAGCATGCTGCTGGTCCACAGGATCTGGATGACGAGCTTGATCTTGCTCAGCATGAGTGGCCTCGCAGCCTCCACGATCTCGCCCGTCCCCTTCTTCATACGTCTCACCACTGCCCATTGTGCAGCAGCGAAGCCGATCAATTCATCGCGATGCGATCCGCTTTGCGAGCGCTTGTCGTTCTCCGCTGGCTGACCTAGCCTCGATGCGCGGAGCTATCGAATCTCGCAAGCCATAAGCGGGATCGTCCGCACATCAGGGAGGTGCACTTGAACAAGCTGATCCTCGCGGCAGCGGCCGTCGCGCTCACAACGATCATTGCGCCGGTCGCTGCCGCGCCCTTGCCGGAAGCCAAGCCCGACGAGGTCGGCTTCTCGCCGGCGGGTCTCGCGCGCATGGACGATTTCTTCGCCCGCGAGATCGCCGCCAAGCGCGTGCCCGGCGCGGTCGTGGCGATCGCGCGTGACGGCAAGCTCGTGCATTACAAGGCCTACGGCCAGCTCGATCCGGTCAAGGGCACGCCGATGCCGCTCGACGCGATATTCGCCCTGGCCTCGATGACCAAGCCGATGACTGCGGTCGGCGGGCTGATGCTGATGGAGCAGGGGCGGCTGCCGCTGCAGGCCAAGCTCGCCGACTACTATCCGGCATTCGCCGACATGAAGGTCGGCGTCACCCAGGAGAACGGCGCGCTGCTGCTGATGCCGCAGGCCCGCCCCATCCTGATCCATGATCTCTACCGCCACACCTCGGGCCTGATGTATGGCGGGAGGCCGGACAGCTCCAGCCCGGTGGCGCGGCTCTATCCCGACGGCACCGCGCCTGCGATCGAAGGCGACACCCAGGCCTTCATCGAGCGCATCACCAAGCTGCCGCTGGCGCATCAGCCGGGCACGCAGTTCGAATACGGCTTCTCCATCGACGTGCTCGGAGCCGTGATCGAGAAGGTCAGCGAGCAGCGGCTCGGTGAATATCTTTCAACCAATGTCTGGAAGCCGCTCAGCATGCAGGACGCGACCTTCGCGCCGACCGACGCACAACGCCCGCGGCTGGCGCATCCGTTTCCGAACAATCCGCTGACCGGCAAGCCGCAGGCGATCAAGCTCCTGGACACGCCGACCAGGTCGGACTGCGGCGGCGCCTGCTCGTTCGCCACGATCGGCGACTACGTCCGCTTCGGCCAGATGCTGCTCAATGGCGGCGAGCTCGATGGCGTGCGGATCCTGAGCCCGAAGACGGTGCACCACATGACCTCCAATCATCTCGGCCCGGAGATCAAGAACACCGTCGCCACTGTCGAGCCGCATCGCGCCGGCTTCGGCTTCGGCCTCAGCGTCGCCGTGCGCGTCAGCGAGGGCCTGTCGGCGGTGCCCGGCAATCCCGGCGAGTTCAGCTGGAACGGCGCCTTCGGCACCCAGTTTTTCTGCGATCCCAAGGAGCGGTTGGTCGTGGTGGTCGGCACGGCGGCGCCTGGGGACTTGCGCAAATATTATCGGGAGCAGGTGCAGGACATCGTCTATGGCGCGATGGTGAAATAGCGCATGCTCACGGTTCATCACCTCGGCAAGTCGCAGTCCGAACGTATCGTCTGGCTCTGCGAGGAGCTGGAAATTTCGTACGAACTGAAATGCTACACGCGCGACGCCCGGACGATGCTGGCGCCGCCCGAGTACAAGGCGCTGCATCCGATCGGCGCGGCGCCCGTGATCACCGACGGCGAGCTGGTGCTCGCCGAGTCCGGCGCGGTCGTCGAGTACATCATCGCCAAATACGGCCACGGTCGGTTGCGGCCCAGGCCGGACGATCCGAGCTTCGCGCCGTTCCTCTACTGGCTTCATTTCGCCAACGGCACCCTGCAAGCCGCGATGGGCCGGCTCATGATCCTCAACCGGCTCAATCTGCCGGACGACAATCCCGTGCTCGGCGCTATCAGGGGGCGGCTCGACCGCGCCTTTGCAGCCGTCGAGACGCGCTGCGGCGAGGCGGACTATCTGGCAGGCGGCGCGCTTACCGCCGCCGACATCATGACGGTGTTTTCACTCACCACCATGCGCTACTTCCTGCCCTACGACCTCGCGCCGTTCCCGAACATCCGCGCCTACCTCGCGCGCATCGGCGCCCGCCCGGCCTATCAGCGCGCCATGGCCAAGGGGGACCCGGGCATGGCGTTGTTGTTGAGCTGATCCCGCTCAGCCTGCGTGCCACCACGCAATGACGTCATCCGGCGTAGAGGCGATCGCTGTGAGCCCGATCGCCTCACCTCCCCTGCCGCTTGCGGCTCCAGTCCAAGAACGAGCGATACAGCTCCTCCTTCTCCGCCTTCGACGTCGGCGCCTTGGCCTGCGATTCGAGAAAGGCCTCGAAGCGCTCCTGCTGCGACAGACTGCCGGTCGCGGCGGGCGGCAGGCCGACATTGGCCTCGTTCTTCATCCGCTCCAGCACGGCGTCGACATAGGGATAGCGCTGCCAGCCCGGCACCTGGGCCTCGAGATTGAGATCCTTCCAGCCCGGATGGAACGGCGGCTGCTGCAGCCGCGCGAGGTTGGTGAACAGCGCATCGACGAAGCGATTGACGCGGTCGGCGCGGTCGCTGCCCGGCTTCCAGTTGTAGACGGCCAGCACCGACGGCACAGCGATGGTTTCCACGGCGGTGTCAGGTGCGACCAGTCCCGGATAGGTGTCGGCCTTGATGCTGGTCGGATAGTAGAAATCCGAGAATTGCTGCGTGTACGGCACCGGCACGAAGTGGAATCCAGGATCCGCCTTCTTGCCGCTGAACAGCTCGCCGGGCTTGGAGGCGACATAGACCATCGCGGCGATCTCGCCCTTGTGCAGCTTCTCCAGCGCAACAGGACCACCGATGGCGACAGGCTCAATGTCGATGCCGAGGCGCCGGAAGATCAGCTGCCCCGTATGCGCGGCGGCAACGCCGGCCGTTCCAACCGCGATCTTCTGGCCCTTCAGATCCTGCAGCGACTTGAACTCCTCGCGCGCATAGATGTGCACGTCGGAGATGAAGAAGCGCAGCACGTAGCGGATGCGGTCGTTGATGTTGGAAAGGCCGGCCTGCTTGGCGTAGAAGTCGAACGCATCGGCGTAGGTGACGGCGACGTCGACGCCGCGCAGATACAGGAGATCGGCGATGTTCGAGGTGGTGCCGCGCGTCACCATCGGGATCAGGCGCATGTTGTCGCCATCGTCCATCGTCCGCGCCATCTCGCTGGCGAGGCGGACGAAGCCGCCGTCGGGCAGGCCCGCGGCCAGGCCGACGGTCCATTGGTTCATACGCGTCTTGATGGCGGCTTCATCCGAGGTGCTCCGTGGCTCGGGCGCGCGGGTCTCGGAGACCCGACGCTGGACGGCCCGCCGTTCGGACGCGCGCGCAGGCTTGATCGAGAGCGGAGCGGCGGACTGCTCTTGCGCCCGCACCGCGCCGACGGGGGTGAGCAAGGCAGCCGAAAGCGTTGCCAGCACCAGCAGCGCTGGCCGGGCGAGTACTCTGTGCATGTGACTAGTCCCCGATCGCGTCTGCTCGCCATTCCCCCGAGCAGACTGATGACACAGATCAATCCAAGATCGTATCTCAATGAGCCCTAAACCTGGCAGTTTTGGGGCAAAAACTACCTAAGGTTTCAGGTAGCTCCAGCCGCTCTCCTGCAATTCCATCAGCCTCACTGCGCCCGAGGGCACCAGGCTCGCTTCGGCGACGATCGCAATCGGATGTCCTTCGCGTTTCTCCATGCCGCGTTTGGTGATGTTGCAGGCGGAGAACCTGATCTTGGCGGGAAAGCTGAGCTCTGCGATCTGCTTGAGCCGGTCCTTCACCGGCGAGGTATCCTCGCGCAGCATGTTCAGCCCGGGTCCATAGGTGACGAGCTCGATCTCGACCTCCTCGCCCTTCTCCTTGAACGTCTCCATGATGTTGGTGACGTTGTTCAGCGCCAGATTCATGATCGCCGGATCGTTCTGATCGACCTGGATCGAGACGCGATGAATCTTGACGTCGGCGGCGAGGCTCGCAGCAGCCGACGCGATCAGCAGCGCGCAGGCGGCCGTGACAGTTTTGAGATCGAAGCGCATGCCAGGACTCCAATGTACGATACACGGCATTGGGATGTGGGCATGATCTGCCACAACCTCAGCTTCGACCGATGAGCCCCAATCGTGGCGACACTATGCGCTGCCGACACGGCGCTGCCGCGGGAGCGCCGTCATCGCCACGGCGTCATTGCGAGCGCAGCGAAGCAATCAAGACTGCATCTGCGGAGAGATCCTGGATTGCTTCGGCGCAAGGGCGCGCTAGTCCGGGACGACGGCGGAATGCTGGGCTGGCGGCACGCGAGCAGATGCACGTCGTAAACTGCATGACGGGCAATCCGCACATATCCATCATGCGCAAACTGCCCGTCGCGTTACGATGTCGCAGGCTGCGCGGCTTGTCACGTCGAGGCTGGGCAAGAACTCAGTGTTCACGGTAAGATTTGGGGGCATGACGAATCGGCCGTTCAAGAGCGGCGAGAGCCGCGATCAAAAGAGCCTGCTTCCGCCTCGGATTGAGGATTATGTCGGGCCGGACAATCCGGTTCGTGCGATTGACAGCTACGTCAACGCTCTCGATCTGGCCAAGCTTGGCTTCCGCCACGCCAAGCGGAGGGGATCGGGTGTCGGGCAGCCGCCGTACGATCCGGCGGACCTGCTGAAGCTTTATCTCTATGGTTATCTGAACCAGATCAGATCGTCGCGCCGGCTCGAGCGTGAAGCCGGCCGCAATCTGGAGCTGATCTGGTTGTTGAGGAACCTGAAGCCCGGCTATCGGACGATTGCGAACTTCCGCAAGGAGAACTGGGCTGCCTTGAAGGCGGCGAACCGTAGCTTCGTCCTGTTGCTGCAGGAGATCGGGTTGATCGGCGGGACCCTGGTCGCGGTCGACGGCGCGCTGTTCCACGGCAATGCCAGCAAGGACAGCATCTTCACGCGCGGGAAGCTCGCCAAACAGATCGCCAAGCTCGATGAGGAGATTGAGGCGTACGGCAAGTCTCTCGACACCAACGACGCGGCGGAAGCCAAGCAGCCCGACGACGGCAAGGATGGCAACAAGGATGGCGGCGATGTCGGGGACAAGATCAAGGAGCTGATGGCCAGGCGTGAACGCGCACAGTCCGATCTGGAGAACCTGGACAAGGGCGACAAGGGACAGGTGTCGAAGACCGATTCCGATGCGCGACTGCTGAGCAAGGGCGACCAGACGATCGCAGGCTACAATGTCCAGAGCGTCGTCGACGACAAGCATAAGCTGATCATCGCCAGCGAGGTCGTCAATCGCAGCGATACAGGACACCTTCATATGATGGCGAAGGCGGCCAAGGAGGGCCTCCAGGTCGAGGCGCTGCAGATACTGGCAGATGTCGGCTATTACAACAGCGAGGATATCAAGGCTTGCGAGGATGACGGCGTCACCGCCTATGTCCCGCTGCATCACGGCAATGGCAAGAAGCACGGTCGCTTCACGCGAGGTGACTTCACCTACAATTCCGCGACCGACACCTACCAGTGTCCCGCAGACCAAGCGCTGCATCCAACAAAGAAGCTCTGGAAGAATACGAGCGGCAGGATGGAACGCCGCTACCTGGCCTCCGTGGCGACTTGCGGCATCTGCCCCCTCAAGGCGTCTTGTCTCTCTGCGAAGGAAAAAAGCCGCCGCGTCTCTCGATGGGAGCACGAAGAGGTGCTGGATCGTCACCGCCAGAGGATGGCGAGCGAACAGGCCGGCCAATTGATGCGCCGCCGCTCGGCCATCGTCGAGCACCCGTTCGGCACGCTCAAGTGCCGCGCCGGCTATCAGCACTTCCTTGTCCGCGGCTTCGACAAGGTTCGCGGGGAATGGAGCCTCATGGCGCTCTGCTACAATCTCACCCGCGCCCTCAACATTCTCGGCTTCGACGACTTCCTCGCCCGCATCGCCGAATGGGCTCTTGCAGCTCTACATGCCACTTCCGGCGAAGCGAGGGGCGCATCGGAGGCGGTTTCGCTTGCCCTGATCCGATTCTGGACCATGATGCAGTCATGGCTCGAAATTGCACCGCGCCGAGCCCTCTCACCCCCCTAATTCGGATTCTTGCCCAGCCTCGTCGGGCAAATCAGGTCGATCTTTTCGCCCGTCCTGCTGCCGCATGAGGGGCGTTTCGCGACCGTCACGGACCGTTGGCAGTGGGATGCGATGGGCGTGGATTGCCGCAGCGTGAGCTACTTCACGCGGACGAACGGCGATGCACGTACGGTCAAGTCGCGTGGTCCTGACACCCCGATGCTGGTGTCCCGCGCAATGCGCGCAAGCGCGTTGTCGCGCATGGTGGCCAACAAGCCCGGCGCACCAAGGAGATCGCGAAGCAGCCGTTCAAACCGTCGCGCAGGGAAGGCCGGGTGTTTCCGGCTGCACCTGTGGTACCTGCCGCCTGCATTTTTTTGAGCAGGCGGGCCACGGGCGTCAGCCGACGCCCGGCCTTCCCTGTGCCCTCTGTCTTGAGGGGGGCGATCGAGATCAACAGCTCGGACGCAACGCGTCGCGAGGACGCGAGCCCATGGCATGTTCTGTTGTGTTGCCGCCGCCCCATCGCTGTCATCGCCGGCGCAGTGTGCGCCGCGGTCCCTCGACTTCGCCATCGCCGTCACGGCGTACTGCGCGCCCGGTCGGGCCGGGCGACGACGCCGACTGTTGGCAACCGTGTCGCGCCTCGATCCGCTTCCACCGCTGGCAAAATCATCCCGTGATGGTTACATTGCAACTGCGAGGCTGCGACGCGCGTCCGGAACCAACATATCCCCGGGGCCTTATCGATCCTTTAGGGAACTGTCCCTGGCCAGGTCTGTGGACCTGGACATATGGTGCCCACCTACTTTCGTAGGGAACTCCGGGATCGAGCGTTTCAACGGCGATTGCGGCTTCGCGCTTGTTTTCCGTCTCTCCTCTCCCCTTCGGTTGCCGACCTGCTGCGTTTCTGTAACGTTTGCGTGCCCGCGTCCGCCCGCCCGTCACGGAGGTCACGTCGCATGCCGATGAAGGCCGCTCAGCACACCAAGCAGCAGCTCCGAGCCGCAGCCCTTGTCGCGCGCGACGCGTTGAGCGACGAGACGCGGAGCGCGGCCGCGCAGGCGATCGCCGCGCGCGGGCTCCCCTTCGCATTCGAGCCCGGCACGGTCGTCTCCGGCTATGCGCCGGTCCGCAACGAGCTCGATCCGATGCCGTTGCTGCGTGAGCTGGCGGGGCAGGGGGCGCGGCTGGCGCTGCCGGTCGTGCTGGCGCGCGGCCATTCGCTCTCGTTCCGCGCCTTCGCGCCGGGCGACCGGCTGACGCTCGGGTCGCTCGGCATCCCCGAGCCGTCGCCGGCAGCCGCCGAGCTGGTGCCCGATGTGATGCTGGTGCCGCTCGCCGCCTTCGACCGCACCGGCCACCGCATCGGTTACGGCGGGGGCTACTACGACTACACCTTTTCGCACCTGCGGAAGATGCATCACGTCATCGGCGTCGGCCTCGGCTTCGCCATTCAGGAAACCGAGGCCATCCCGGCCTTGGCCCACGACGCGGCGCTGGATTATGTGCTAACCGAGCGCGAGACCTTGGATTTCCGGAGCAATTGAGTTGCGAATTCTCTTCGTCGGCGACGTCGTCGGCCGGGCCGGCCGCAGCGCCGTCTCGGACCACCTTCCAGGCTTGATCCGCGATTGGGCGCTCGATCTCGTCATCGTCAATGGCGAGAACGCGGCCGGCGGATTCGGCATCACCGAGGCGATCTATCAGGAGCTCGTCGATGCCGGCGCCGACGCGGTCACGCTCGGCAACCACTCCTGGGATCAGCGCGAGGCACTGGTGTTCATCGAGCGCGCGCCGCGCCTGGTGCGCCCTGCGAACTATCCGGCAGGCACGCCCGGCCGTGGCGCCGCGCTGATCGACGCCAAGAACGGTGCCCGCGCGCTGGTGGTCAACGTGCTCGGGCGCGTGTTCATGACGCCGTTCGACGATCCGTTCGCGGCGGTCGGCCGCGAGCTCGGCGCCTGCCCGCTGCGCGAGGCGGCGGATGCGATCGTGGTCGACGTGCATTGCGAGGCCTCCAGCGAGAAGCAGGGCCTGGGCTATTTTTGCGACGGCCGCGCCAGCCTCGTCGTCGGCACCCATACGCATGTGCCGACGGCCGATCACCGGATCCTGCCCGGCGGCACCGCCTACATGACCGATGCCGGCATGACCGGCGATTACGACTCCATTATCGGCATGCAGAAGGACGAGCCGCTGCGCCGCTTCCAGTCGGGCATCCCGTCGGCGCGCTTCGAGCCGGCCTCCGGCGAGGCGACGTTGAGCGGTGTGGCGGTCGAGACCGACAACGGCACCGGGCTTGCGATCAAGGTCGCGCCGGTGCGCATCGGCGGCCGGCTGTCGCAGACGAGGCCGGCGTTCTGGGGAGAATGAGAGCCTGCGTCAGGCCTTGAGGCGAAAACCCATCCGGAACGCGCCCCAATGGCGGCCCTTGATGACAATCGGCGCGGACAGGTCCTTCATCAGCACGAACTGCCCGCCGCCCATGTCGCGGCGGTAGGTCTGGAGCAGAAACGGCTTGTTGCTGGCGGCGGCCACCTTCTTCACCGCGCGGTCGTCGAACAGCCGGCGGTTGCGGCAGTTGGCGTTGTTCCAGACCGGATCGGGCCCCTGCGGCTTGCGGTAGTTCGGATTGTGCGTCGGCAGATAGCCGCCGCGCGCCCAGGCGACGCAGAACACGATGCGCGGGTCGCTGCCCTGGATCGGGTCCTGGATCGCCGGCAGGACGCGGTCGGTGAACTCGACGTAGCGCGTCATGTACTGCTTGGGATTGGTGCCGGGGATCTCGCGATAGCTCTCGTCCATCAGGTCGGCGAGCGTGATCTCGCCGCGGTCGATCGCCGCCTCGAAGGTCGCCGAGATCTGCCGGGCGGTGTCGACGACGGACTGGATCAGCGGCGCGTCCGTGGTCTGTACGCCGCTCTCGGCGATCAGCCCGATCAGCGCCTCGGAATGATCGAGCAGCTTGGCGATCCGGCTGTCGGCCTGCTTGAGCTCGACCGAGGACTGGTCGACGCCCTTGGCGAGCTCGTTGAGCTCGGTGATGACCGTGTCGCAATGCGCGAGGTTGGAGGTCGCGGCCTTCGCCACGCCGTCGATCTCCTGGCCGACGCTGGTGAAGCCGTCCTGGACGCGGACGATGATGCCGCCGATCTGCTGGGCGCCTTCACCCGCGGTCTTGGCGCGCGACGAGGCCTGGCCGCTCTCGCCGAGCAGGCTCTTCACCTGCGAGTCGAGCCCGCGCAGGGTGTCGCCGATCTGCTGCGTGGCCTGGCGAGTCGCCTCGGCGAGCGACTTCACCTCGCTGGCGACGACAGCGAAGCCCCGGCCGGCGCTGCCGGCACGGGCCGCCTCGATGGTGGCGTTCAGCGCCAGCAGGTTGGTCTGCTTGGCGATCGCCTCGATCGCGACCGAGACCTTGGCGACCTGCGACAGCGCATCGCCGACCGAGCCGAGCCGCTGCTCGATCCGCTCGACGGAGTCGACCAATTCGGCGATGTGCCGCACCGCGGTGTCGACCACGCTGCGCGACTGGGCGATGTCGCCCACTGCGGCGGTCGTGGCCGATTGCACCGCCTGCGAGGCGGTGGCGATGTCGTGATTGGCCGCGACCATGGTCTTGGCGGTGGCCTGCAGATGCCCGAACCGCTGCGACTGGTAGCTGACGCGGGCGGCGACCTCCTGGACGTTGCCGGCGACGTCGGCAAGCTCGACGCCGAGGCCGCCGATGCGGTCGGCGATCTCGTCGATCAGCCGCTCGGCGCCGGTGCGCGCGTCGTGACTTTCCAGAATGGCGCGTTGCGCGAACGACATGTCCAGGCTCCAGGGCTTGAAAGGATCAGAAAATCACCGCTCGACTCACAATTTGTAGGCGGTGCGGAAGCCGCCCCAGTGCCGGCCGCGGACCCGGATCGGTACGTCGATTTCGCGCATCATGACGGTGTTGCCGTTGCCCATGTCGCGCGCGTAGCTCTGGATCAGATAGGGCCGCTGGTTGCGGCCCGCGGCGAGCCCGGCCGGATCGTTGAAGATGCGGCGGTTGCGGCTGTTGGCGGTGTTGAAGGCTGCGTCGCCCGGCCGCTGCGGATGCGAATAGATCCGGTTGTGCACCGGCAGATAGCCGTTGCGATCGATCGCGACGCAGAACGCCATGCGCTGGTCCTTGGCGAGGAAGGCCTCCTGGAACGAAGGCAGCACGCGCTCGGCCCAGTCGAGAATCCGGCTGCGGTGCTGCTGCGGATTGGTGCCGGGGATCTCGACATAGTTGGTATCGAACATGTCCTCGAGCGTGATCTCGCCGCGCGCGACGGCGCTTTCGAACATCCGGTTCAGCTCGGTGCCGGCTTCCATGGCGCGGGTGACGAACTCGTTGTTCTCCTCGTGCAGCGCCCAGAGCTTGTCCTCGATCTTCTCGCGCAGCTCGGCATTGGGCGCATCGAACCGCGCCTGGGCGCCGGCCTTCACCTGCTCGGTGACGCGCAGGCGGCACGGGCCGACGTCCTCCAGCACGGCGTCGACCCCCTCGTTCACGGCGAGACGGCTCGCGTCGGGGCCGGTGATCAGCACGCCGTCGTTGGCAATCTCGTAGACCGCGGCCGTGATCGTGCGGGCGCCGGATTTGATCTCGAGCTTGAGATGGCAAGGCAGGCGCTCGCTGCCGCTGCGTACGGGCCGATCGCCCTGGCGCAGCAGCACGGCACAGCGCGCCTTCAGCTTCTGGGCGTACATGGTTACGGCGCGCCCGGCGTTCGTGACGCGCTCGCCATAGCTCTCGGCCTGCTGGGTGGCGCTGCTGATGTCAGCGGCGCTGTCGACCACCGAGGATATGAACTGCGAGGCCTGCGCCGCATTGTTCGACATCTCGCCGGTGGTCTGGTTCTGCTCGGCGACGGCGCCGTTGACGTTGGTGAAGACCGGGCGGATCGCCTCGATCGCCTGGGCGATGCGGTGGACGGCGTCGGCCGAGCCGGCGGCGTCCTTCTGCAGTGCCTCGATCTTGCGGGTGATCTCCTCGGTCGCGTTCTGGGTCTGGACGGCAAGCGCCTTGACCTCGGTCGCCACCACCGCGAAGCCGCGGCCGGCTTCGCCGGCGCGAGCGGCCTCGATGGTCGAGTTGAGCGCGAGCAGGGTGGTCTGGCGCGCGATCTGGGAGATCAGGTTGACGACGTTGCCGATCGCCGCCGAGGATTCGCGCAGGCGGTCGACGTTGGCCCGGGCTTCCGTGGCGGCGGCGCTGGCCTGGTCGGCGAGCTGGCCGCCGTCCTGGACCTGGGCACGGATACCGTGGGCGGACTGGGTCACCTTCTCTGCGGCGTGGGCGAACGTCGCCGCCGTTCCTTGCGCGGCGCTGCTGCGGCCGCTCAGCGCATCGGCGCGCTGGCGAATGTCCGTCAGCGTCCCCGCCGTCGCCTCGGCGCCGCTGGCGACCGCATCGGCGGCGCGCTCGAGCTGGCGAATCATGCCGCCGAGTTCCAGCTCCAGCAGGTCGAGGATGGCCTTGGCCGAATCGGCATCCGACGACGCCGGCGGCTCCGGCGCGGCCACCGGTTTCGGTTCAGCCACCGGATCGGGCGCAGAGGGTCGTCTTGCAAGGAAACCAAACGCCATGGGGCGGCCCCGGTGCGGTGAAAAGGTGCAGAGGGGCGGCATCGTTGCACTTGACTGTGAAGCCGTGGTTAACATTTGGCTTATGGTGCAGGGCAGCCAACCGGCTCTTCGAAGGGGGCGGCCACCCTGAATCCACCTCAAATCTTTGATTTTGACGATTCCCGGCCTATAAGGCCGCGCTTCCCCCACCTGATCCCCTACGATTTCAAGAGACCTCGCATGGCCGGCCATTCCCAATTCAAGAACATCATGCATCGCAAGGGCCGGCAGGATGCGATGAAGTCCAAGCTGTTCGGCAAGCTGGCGCGCGAAATCACCGTCGCCGCCAAGCTCGGCACGCCGGACCCGGCGATGAACCCGCGGCTGCGGGCCGCGGTGGTCGCCGCCCGGGCCGAGAACATGCCCAAGGACAACATCGAGCGCGCCATCAAGAAGGCGCTCGGCGGCGAAGGCGACAATTACGACGAGATCCGCTACGAGGGCTATGGCCCGGGCGGCGTCGCCGTCATCGTCGAGGCGTTGACCGACAACCGCAACCGCGCCGCCTCCGACATCCGCTCCTACTTCACCAAATCCGGCGGCAATCTCGGCGAGACCGGCTCGGTGTCGTTCATGTTCGACCGCGTCGGCATCATCGAATACGACCGCAGCGTCGCCTCGGATGACGCGGTGCTGGACGCCGCCATCGAGGCTGGCGCCGACGACGTGATCTCGGGCGAGGGGGGGCACGAGATCTATGCCTCGCCGGAGAGCCTGCGCGAGGTCGCCAAGAATCTCGAGGCCAAGTTCGGCGAGCCGCGCAAGGCGGCGCTGACCTGGAAGCCGCAGAACACCGTGGCGGTCGACGACGAGACCGCCGAGAAGCTGCTGAAGCTGATGGATCTGCTGAACGAGCACGACGACGTCCAGAACGTCTATGCCAATTTCGAGATCTCGGACGCGCTGATGGCGAAGATGGGCGGTTGACGGACGCTTAACCACGTCGTTCGTCCGTTCCGTTTATGTTTCCATCGGTGTGGCGCAAGGCTATCTCTATCCCATGAAAGCCCAGCCGATTCGCGCAGCCGTCCGTATCATTGGGATCGATCCCGGCCTCCGCCGCACCGGCTGGGGGGTGATCGAGAGCGAAGGCAACCGGCTGATCTATGTCGGTTGCGGCTCGGTGGAGCCGCCCGACGACCTGCCGCTGGCGAGCCGGCTGCTGGCGATCCATGAGGGGCTTTCGGCCGTGCTCGGCCGCTTTGCCCCGATGGAAGCCGCGGTCGAGCAGACCTTCGTCAACAAGGATGGTGTTGCGACCCTGAAGCTCGGCCAGGCCCGCGGCATCGCCATGCTGGCGCCGGCCATGTTCGGGATTTCGGTGGCCGAATACGCCCCCAACCAGGTCAAGAAGACCGTGGTGGGCGCTGGCCATGCCGACAAGGGCCAGATCGCGGTGATGCTGAAGATCCTGCTGCCCAAGGCCGAGCCGCCGTCGGCGGACGCAGCGGACGCGCTCGCCATCGCCATCACCCACGCCCATCACCGCCAGGGCCAGGCGCTGCGCATGAAGGTGGCCGGGCTATGATCGGCAAGCTCAAGGGGCTGATCGATTCCACCACCGAGGATTTCGTCATCCTCGACGTCGGCGGCGTCGGCTATCAGGTGCACTGCTCGGCGCGGACGTTGCAGGCCTTGCCGTCGCCGGGTGAAGCCGCCACATTGTCGATCGAGACCTATGTGCGCGAGGACCAGATCAAGCTGTTCGGTTTTCGCTCGGATGTCGAACGGGAATGGTTTCGCCTTTTGCAGACGGTGCAGGGCGTCGGCGCCAAGGTCGCCCTCGCCGTGCTCGGCACGTTGCCGCCGGCCGATCTCGCCAACGCCATCGCGCTGCGCGACAAGGCGGCGGTGGCGCGCACGCCGGGCGTCGGCCCCAAGGTCGCCGAGCGCATCGTGACCGAGCTGAAGGACAAGGCGCCGGCCTTCGCCGATGTCGATCCCGGCGTGGTCAGGCTGTCTGGTGCGATCGAGGAGCAGCGCGCGCCGCAGCCCATCGCGGATGCCATCTCCGCACTCATCAATCTCGGCTATGGCCAGCCGCAGGCGGCCGCCGCGATCGCGGCAGCATCTCGCGCGGCCGGCGACAAGGCCGAGACCGCGCAACTCATCCGCCTCGGCCTCAAGGAGCTGGCGAAATAGGCTATCGTCGCTCGGCCGGGCGAGCAGAAGGACAATCATTTCCCCCATGGTGAGCAAGAAGGACAAGGAGCTGATCGAGGCGGCGGCATCAGCGGTCAAGAGCCGCTACCGCAACGACTGGCAGGAGGTCGGCGCCGCCATGCGCACCCGCGACGGCCGCATCATCACCGGCGTCAACATCGACGCCTATCTCGGCCGCAACGCCGTCTGCGCCGAGGCGATCGCGATCGGCCGCGCCATCACCGAGCACGGCGATCACGGCATCGAGACCATCGTCGCGGTGCGTCATCCCAAGCCGGGTGAGCCGGGCGAGGTCGCCGTGGTTTCGCCCTGCGGCACCTGCCGCGAGCTGATCCATGACTACGATGCGAAGGCGCGTGTCATCGTGCCGTCGAACGGTAAGGGGCCTGCGGCGGTGACGATCGGCGAGCTGCTGCCGAACAAATACAGGCGCGGCAACGAATGAAGCCGCCTGCGCGCATGGTCAGTCCTGAGCGGCGCTCCGACGATGTCGGTGACACTGCGCTGCGTCCGCAGCAGCTCTCCGAGTTCGTCGGCCAGCAGCAGGCGCGCGCCAATCTGTCGATCTTCATCGAGGCGGCGCGCAAGCGCGGCGAGGCGCTTGACCATGTGCTGTTCGTCGGTCCTCCCGGTCTTGGCAAAACCACCTTGGCCCAGATCGTCGCGCGCGAGCTCGGCGTCGGCTTCCGCGCCACGTCGGGCCCGGTCATCGCCAAGGCCGGCGATCTGGCGGCGCTGCTGACGAACCTCGAAGAGCGCGACGTGTTGTTCATCGACGAGATCCATCGTCTCAGCCCGGCGGTCGAAGAAGTACTTTATCCCGCGATGGAGGATTTCCAGCTCGATCTCATCATCGGCGAGGGGCCGGCGGCGCGCTCGGTGAAGATCGACTTGTCGAAGTTCACGCTGGTCGGCGCGACGACGCGCGCAGGCCTGCTGACAAATCCGCTGCGTGATCGTTTCGGCATCCCGATCCGGCTGAACTTCTACACGGTCGAGGAGCTGGAGGGCATCGTGACGCGCGGTGCCCGCGTGCTCGGCGTTGGCATGACCGCCGACGGCGCCAACGAAATCGCGCGCCGCGCCCGCGGCACTCCGCGCATCGCCGGCCGGCTGTTGCGCCGGGTGCGTGACTTCGCCTCGGCGGCGAACGCCAGCGCGATTGATCGCGCCATCGCCGATCACGCCCTGAGCGCGCTCGAGGTCGATGCCGCCGGGCTCGATGCAATGGACCGGCGCTATCTCTCGACCATCGCCCTGAACTACGGCGGCGGGCCGGTCGGCGTCGAGACCATGGCGGCGGCGCTGTCGGAGCCGCGCGACGCGATCGAGGACATCATCGAGCCCTATCTGATCCAGTGCGGCTATCTGCAGCGCACGCCGCGCGGCCGGCTGTTGACCTCGCATGCGTTCCGGCATCTCGGCATGGCCGAGCCGAACCGCGATCCCAGCCAGTTCGGCCTGTTCGGCAGTGAGGACGATGCTTAACGAATCTGCTGACAATCTGCACGGACGCACCCGAAATCGGTTGCAATGATCGAAGAAGGATTGCGTGCGAGGAGTTCGTCCATGCTGTCACGCCGTCGCTTTCTGTCATTCTCAGGCGGTCTTGCCGCGACCGGTTTTTCGACTGCGACCTATGGCGTCGGCGTCGAGCCGCTGCGCCTCGGCGTCACCGACTATCACGTCCATCCGCACAACTGGCCGGCTGGTCTAAGACTGAAGATCGCGGCGATCGCCGACATCCACGCTTGCGATCCCTGGATGTCGCTGGCGCATATCGACGGGATCGTCCAGCGGACCAACGCGCTGCAGCCGGATCTGATCGTCCTGCTCGGCGACTACGTCGCTGGTCATCGGCATCACATCGGACGCATCGACGCTTCGGAGTGGGCGCCGGTGCTCGGCGGCCTCAAGGCGCCGCTGGGCGTGCACGCCATCCTGGGCAATCATGATTACTGGGATGATCGAACCGTGCAGCGCGATGGCCGCGGCGCGCCGTATGCCCAGAAGGCGCTCGAGGCCGCCGGCATTCCCGTCTATGAGAACGATGTGGTGCGGCTCAGCAAGAATGGTCATGCCTTCTGGCTCGCCGGCCTCGGCGATCAGCTGGCCTACATGCCGGCCAGGCGCTTCCGGTCCGTGCCGCGGATCGGCATCGATGATCTCGCGGGCACGCTGCGCAAGGTGACGGACAGCGCGCCGGTGATCCTGCTGGCGCATGAGCCCGACGTTGCGCTCCGGGTGCCGTCGCGGGTGGCGCTGCAGCTCTCCGGGCATACGCATGGCGGGCAGGTTCGTGTGCTCGGCTGGTCGCCGGCCGTTCCCGCGCGCAATGGCGTCAATCTGGCCTACGGCCACATCCGCACCCAATGCGACGTGATCGTTTCCGGCGGCCTCGGCTGCAGCATCATGCCAGTCCGGATCGGCATGCCGCCGGAGATCGTGCTGGTCACCGTCGGCAGGGAACCTGTGGAGGTGACGTCGTAGCCTGCTCTTGCTAGCCTGCTCTTGCTAGCCTGCTCTTGCGCTGGCCGTTGAACTGGGCGAAACGATCGCCATTTCCGACGATCGAGGGCTTCCCTTGACCCACCAACATCTCGACGGCGAGATCCGCGACGGCCGCCACCACATGCAGGTGCGGGTCTACTACGAGGACACGGATTTGATTTACATTGTCTACTTTAAGTCATAATCGACCAACGGTTGGCGAGACGCATGATGTTTGAGGATGGACAGATCCAAAGTGGACGGCATCGTATGAAGGTTCGCGTCTATTTCGAGGATACTGACGCTGGTCAAATTGTATACCACGCCAGCTATCTTCGTTTTATGGAGCGCGGTCGTACCAACTACATGCGGCTGCTCGGAACTGCTCAGGGCGCATTAATCCAATCAGTGAGCGCCGATGTTCCTGGCTTCGCGTTTGTGGTCAGGTCGATGAGTATCGATTTCCTAAAGCCGGCGATTCTAGATGACGTTCTCGACGTTGAGACTGTCCCAGAAGTGGTAAGTGGAGCGTCGATCAGCTTGTTGCAGGAATGTCGACGAGGAGAGGTATTGCTCGCGCGTGCCCGTGTGAAGGTTGCTTTCATTTCGGGCGGCAGAGCGCAGCGAATTCCAAGATCGCTACGACAGGCTATGGAACTTGGGGAGCGCTCCTAGGTCTGTTTTGTTTTCTTCTTCTTGCTCTTCTTCGATCCCATTTTTCTTGGCGGAGAAGTTGCTTCCGTGTTCACCTCGATCCTTGGATCGGTGTTGATAGTTTTCACGGTCATTTCCCAAGTTCCAATTACCTTCTTCTTTGCTCTTAGAGAAAGGCTGAGTTTACCTGGATGAGGTATTGCGAAAGGAGGTAAGTGTGCCACGAGGCGGGCCTTCAGCATTCCGGAAAATTGCAACTGCACTTCTGGCGACTCGAATAGAATGTCGTTCTGGCCCTCCATTGCTGCGCAAATTGTGAATGGTAGAACGTTAGGCTCGTCTTTTGTGCGAATAACATGAGCGCAAAGTACGCCTGATACAAATGCCGGAAACGTAGCTGATCCCACGTCCTCAAGAATACCAAATATACTAAGCTGATTGCTCGCTTGATCAATTGATGCGGACGAGGAAAGTACTACGAAGGATACATGCATGATGACCTACGGAAGCTTCGCTGAAGTTGGACCTGCGGATGTCTCGATCCTTACAGTCGGTTGCTTAACGTTCGCGAGTTTCACGATGGTTGCTGGTGATGTCTCGTCGAGCAGCATGTTGGCTATGGTCGAGAACCACTTGTAATTCTCTGAACCAAGTTTTGCGACTTTGCGCATCGACTGTATGTCTCTGGTCAGGCCGAGCGCTACAAGATGAACGTACGGCCTAGTTAGTTGATTAAGCGATCGTGGTTTGACGGTCAGATCGTTTTGAATTCTTTTAATCAGTTCGCGCGAGGTGCGTTTGGATAGGCCGACAGTTGTTGGGTCGGTTTTCAATTTTTCCATGAGAAAAATCGGGCCATTGGCGACCGCATAATGTATCCGAGCTTCGGTCAAATCCAACTTTTCTGAAGTCATGGCCTTACTCTATAGAAGTTAACAGTGCTCGGAGTGTAGGGGCAATCATAGAGTAGGTGTAGAACCTCATGGCATTCGCCCCATTTGCTTACGATCCACGGTCCGCCGATCGACTTGTTTTCGCTGACCACGATGCCTGAATGGTGCAATTCTCCTTTCGGCGATTTGTAGATTACAATGTCTCCTGGAAGAACATTGTTCTGAGAGACCTCTTCGTAGTCGTCTTCGTCTCTCATCCAGCTCACTTGATCGCTGCCGATGTTGGTTCTTCGTGCGGCAAACGTGAGTCCATGACAGTCGTACTTGAATGACGCGTCGAGGCTCCGAGGGCGAGTATTGGGGTGTTTTTTGATTAGGTCCAGGATCGCCTGCTTGTAGCCTGGCGGTGGCGGCTCGCGGTTTATCTCGTTGACCACATCCCTCAGCATTCGCGTTTGCAGTGCGAGGCGCTGTCTCAGTTGCAGTATCGTAGGGTTCATCGGAAATGCCGCTGCGCAATTAAATCAAGAAGGTGCTAACGTATAGATAACAACTTCTGCAAGAAAGAAGTGGTAGGCTTCTTGTCTCGCCTCAAAGCAAACTGTGCGGTCGGTTTGACGGACTGCTCCAAGGGAGTGCTTGACCACTGGATCATCTGCCCTTGTGTGTTCCCGTCAGTCGCGCTTACCGACCCCGAAGGGCCGGCCTTCCGAGCCCGATAAGAATTCGATCCCAGCATCCTCTAGTGTTCGCCGGATCGCTGCCAAGTTGTTGGCGATAGGCACTCGGCGACCGGCTTCAAAATCTCGCAGCGTACTGCTCGAAACCTGTGCTTTAGCCGCCAGTTGTTCCTGGGACCAATTCAACCACGCTCGCGCTGCCCGACACTGTTCTGGCGACATGCGCGATGTCTACTAAGGTATTGACATTCCGTCAAAATTGTCGTTTTACAATGGGGTTATTGAAAAACGATAAGATCAGCGATTATCATTGATCACCAGGAAGGTGCTCGATGCCAAGAGGCAGATACGCAAGAAGGCGATTAACGGGCATCATCCGGCCGCTCGGGGATGACGATCCGCAGAACATCTTCATCCGGCCTGAATTTCAGGAGGCATGGTCGATATTGGCGGAAGCCATCGGTCGCATGATGGCACGCCAGCAGTACAGAGCAGACCAAGAAAGAGAGCAAAGCGAACGGCGTACTGCGCCACGCAAAGACTTGAAGGCCACGGCGGATTAAGCCAATGCCTGCTTCCATCGTCCGATCAAGATGGGGCGGCGGCGCTGTAGCGATAGCGCCAATCCGGGGTTCTCCGGAATCGTCTATCACGCCAACTACCTCCGCTTCATGGAGCGCGGCCGCACCAATCATCTGCGGCTGATGGGCGCCGAGCAGCACGCGCTGTTCGCAGAGGCAGAAAGCGAGATGCCGGGCTTCGCTTTCGTCGTGCGTTCGATGACGCTCGACTTCCTGCGGCCGGCGCGCATGGACGACGTGCTCGACGTCGTCACCTGGCCCGTGGCGGTGAAGGGCGCGTCGATCACGCTGGCGCAGGAGGTCAGGCGCGGCGAGGAGGTGCTCGTCAAGGCCGACGTGAGAGTCGCGTTCATCAGCGGCGGCAGGGCGCAGCCGATACCGAGAGCGCTGCGCGACCTGATGAAGGCGGACCTCGCATAAACTGGTGCTGACGGCCGGACGAGTGGAGGGATGAAGATGTGCCCGCCAGCGATCGCGACCTCGCCGCCGTCCAGTCGGTCACGCCATTTGCGCAGCGGATGCGGCGCGTGGCGGCGGATCACGCTGCGCTGATCCGCCCTACGGACTGCCGCTCAATCAAACCTTGGCCGGGGGCAATCGCGCGTCGAAACCGTCAGTATCGCCCGCCGCTGCGCTCTTGTTGCTTGATCCAATCCGACAGGGTTCGGGGCGTCGATCCCTGTCCGGGGCGCGATGGTTTCGCGGTGGCAGTCCTGTTGCTCCGGTTCGTCGTCTCCGTCGGCCCGCGCGGATGCGTCGCGGCATGGGCGCCCGGGACGCCTCTCGGCGCCGTGGCGAGCTTCTCCGCTTCCTCCTTCTCCAGCCGCAGCTTGCGCAGCCGCTCCATCTTCTCGCGCTCCGGATCGACGGGCGGCGGTGGCAGCTCGCGCTGGCGGGCTTCCTCGGCGGAGATCAGCAGACCCATGATGGCGCTTTCGCCGAGGGCCTTGCAGGCTTCGAGGCGGTGCAGACCTTCGATCAGGACAAAATGGTCCTTGTCGCGGCGGACGAGGATCGGCTCGCGCTGGCCGACCTCCAAAATGCTTTCGGCCAGCGCGTCGACCGCGTCCTGCTTCAGCGCCTTGCGCTTCCTGTCGGGGACGTGGATCTTGTCGATGGGGAAGCTTTCCGGTGCGGACACAGTCGAAACTCCGTCGTGGGCGCGCGCCGTCCAGCGCCAGGGTCGGAGGGGGCACGATCCCCCGATCCGCACGGCAGCGCGGAGCGGAGGCAGACCGGGCACGCGCGGCTACAATAGAGACATTCGCCATCTCGCCGCAAGGAGCGGGTGACGGGGCGGAATGTCTCCTGTCAGACGGCAAGGTGAATCATGCGACTGTGATGGGCGCCCCATCGGTCGCGCACGAAAGTCGCTTGCGCGTCAATTCATGCTGCTATGCTGCACCGCTCATACAGGAGGACGCCGCTCATGACGACACGCACGCTCGTTGCCGCGCTGGCCGGGATTGCCCTCGCGTTGCCCGCCGCTGCCCTCGCGCAGGAACCGCCGGTCGAGGAGCAGCTCGTCAATGCAATGAACAAGGTGTTCGGCGTGCACGCCGGCTTTCGCGCCAATCACGCCAAGGGCGTCGTGGTCGAGGGCAAGTTCAAGCCGTCGGCCGAGGCGGCGACCTTGAGCAAGGCGTCGCTGTTCAGCGGCGGCGAGATTCCGGTGACGGTGCGGTTCTCGGACTCCACCGGCGTGCCGAACCTGCCGGACGGCTCCGGCGACGCCAATCCGCATGGCATGGCGGTGAAGTTTCATCTCGCCGACGGCAGCGACATGGACCTCGTGATCAACTCGCTGAAATTCTTCCCCGTCTCGACCGGCGCGGAGCTGCGCGATTTGTTCCTGGCGATCGCGGACTCTGGACCGAACGCGGCCAAGCCGACCAGGCTCGAGCAGTTCATCGCCAGCCATCCCTCGGTGCCGGCGGCGCTCGGTACCATCGCGACGCCGGACAGTCTTGCCGACGAGGCCTATTTCGGCGTCAACGCCTTCGTGCTCGTCAACAAGGCCGGCGAAAAGCAGGCGGTGCGCTGGCAGATGCTGCCGGAGAAGGTCGTGCATATCGACAAGGAGGACGCGGCGAAACGCGCGCCGGACTTCCTGATGTCCGAGCTGCCGGCGCGGCTGAAGCAGGGGCCGGTGACGTTCCGCTTCAAGGCGCAGCTCGCTGCGGCCGGCGACGACACCAAGGATCCGGCCAAGCCGTGGCCTGGCGATCGCAAGCTGGTCGAGCTCGGCGTGCTGACGATCGACAAGGCGGTCGAAGACAGCGACGGGGCGCAGAAGAAGCTGCTGTTCCTGCCCGGCCAGCTCACCGACGGCGTCGAGGCGTCGGATGATCCGATGATCGACATCCGCAACGGCGCCTACGCCATCTCGTTCTCCCGGCGCAATCCGTGATGATGACGTGACGCGCGACGCGCGGTGCGGCGGATCAGGCTGCGCTGATCCGCCCGACGGGCCTCAGTCCGTCGTCGTGGCCGAGGCGAGCCCAGCCATGATGCTGCGCGCCGCGGGCGGCGCTTGTGCCGATGACCGGACGATTTGGCGGCGAGCTCAAATCCGTATTTCCGGTCGCGATCGGCCGTGACCTAGCTTCGTTCCATCCTGATCGCAATCCAGAACGAACGGGAATGGGGTGCATCTGTGCGGAGTGCAGGATCGGATCGATGGATACGGTCGGGCCTTCGAGCCCGGCGAGCGAGCACGACACAACCGGCCGCAATTATGGATGCTTCGCGGCGCGCGATCCCGATGAGTTGCCGCAACGTTGACGAAGCCCGGCCTCATTCAGCGCGATTGCGACGGCATTCGCCGCTTTCTCTCCCGATCGATGACGTCGCACAAGCCGCGCGATAACGGCGAAACCAAGAGCAGGGGTTGTCGACACGCGTGGACAGCCGAGCGTCGGCGCGTCGAAGGCGGTGGCGGCCGTGTAGCCGATGTGCCGCCATGTTCGACGTGATGCAATCAGGGCGTGTTGTCGATGCGAAGGCCGACGATCGCGAGGTGCGAGCGATCAGGAAGCATGCCGTCGAGCGCGACGCCGACGCGCTGCGCATCCAGTGAGTTCGGTGCGCACATTCATCTACTAATGAACTCATGAGCCGCGGCGGCATCGCGCATTGCGCTGTTTGTCGCAATCGTGTCGCGCGCTGCTTCTTTTCGCCGGAATCCTGCATCTTGCGTGCAACAGTCAAAGCTGAACTTCGATCGCGTCGGCGTCGCGATCTGCATTCCTTCCGAATGACATTTTTCAATTCAGTTCGCGACACAATCTCACCCTCCTGATGCGGCCGCCGTTTGTTGCGGCACGTGTTCAGGAGTTGTGAGTTCGATGCGTCGCGTATTTGGCGTATGCCTTTGCCTATCTACTTTCGCAGGAAGTACGACATCGGTCTGGGCGACTGATCTCGCCCTGCCTCCCCCGCTCCCGCCGCCTGACGTCTTCGCCTACAGGTGGAGTGGCTGCCATGCCGGCGCGAACGCCGGGATGGCTTGGTCACGCCAGCAGCAGACGTGGACCCAGGTCGCCAATGCCGCCGCCGCGCCCGTTCAGCCTGTGCAGCAGCCGGTCGGCAATGCAAACAACCCGCCTGTGGTCAAGCCGCCCGTGGTCGCAAATCCAGCGCCAAACCCGCCGCCGCCGAACAACCCCGGCGGGAACAACGGCGGATGGAAGCCGCCGCCGCATAAGCCGCCGGGCAAGCCCCCGATCTGTGAGCGCAACGACAAGGGCTGGTGGCAGCCCGGCAAGCAGTATCATGGCGACAAGGATCACGGCTGGCCGCACGACAAGCCGTCCTACAAGCCCGATCACGACGGCGGTCATCATTGGCCACAGGTTGGATCGAAAGGCGGCGACAACAAGTCTTCCTGGCCGTCGGCGCCATCCAAGACCAAGGACGACAACTACAACGACGTCAAATATGGCAGCGGCTGGTTCGACAAGCCTCACGACGATGACCATGGCAAGTCGAGCGGCTGGTCGCAGCTCCATTCGAACGGTTACTCCGACAAATATACTTGGCTGCGACATGACCAGCAGAACGATCATGACAAGCCGGCCACCGGCTGGGGCGCGAAGAAGGACGACGGCTACGACAAGCCGCTTGGCTTCGGGTGGTCGAAGCAGCCGCTGAAGAGCGAACGTGACAGCTACGCCTGGCTGAAGCCGGATGACCGGAACGACGACAAGCATGGCGGCTACGGCTGGGGCGGCAAGCCGCACGACAATGATGACGGCAAGGGCGGCTATGGCGACAAGCAGCCCGACAAGGACCACTGGCAGCAGCAGCACGGCGGCAACTACAATCATGGCGGATGGCCGCATCATCCGGACAAGCCCGGCTGGCCGCCGAAAAATCCACCCCCGAACAATGGCGGCGGCCAGCCGAACCCGCCGCCGCAGGGCAACAATGGCAATCCGCCGGCGCAGAACCCGCCGGTGACCGGCGGCGGCAACGTGGCGCCGCTGCCCGTCGCGGCCGTGCAGATTCCGACCGCCGTCTCCAGCAATGGCAGCGACGTCGTCGGCGGCCTGCAGCTCGGTTGCGATTACCAGATGGACCGCTTCGTCGTCGGCATCCAGGCGATGGCCGATCTCGGCATCATCAACGCGTCGAGCCCGCTGGGGCCGGCGCTGACGATGAACACGCGGACCAGCAACCTCTACACCGCCACGGTGCGCGCAGGCTATCTGGTGACGCCTGAGATCCTGGCCTATGTGCGCGGTGGCGCGGCGTGGACGCGGACCAACGTTTCGGTCGTCAACACCGCCACCGGACAGTCCGCCAGCGTGGCGTTCAACCGCAGCGGCTGGACGGTCGGCGCCGGCGTCGAGTGGATGTTCGCCCGCAACTGGTCGGCCTTCGCCGAATATGACTACGCCGATTTCGGCACCGCGACCGGCACGCTGCCGGGCGCCGCCGCGATCACAGGAGGACCGAACGTCGTCAGCCAGAAGACCCAGCTCCACACGGCGATGATCGGTGTCAACTACCGCTTCGAGATGCTGTCGCGCGGCGCCCGCTGAGGCCCGCGGCGGACGCCACGCCGCCGGTCACGCAACGCGGCAAGGCCGCCTGGTTCGTCCAGGCGGCCTTTTCGGTTTTGTGGGCTGGTGCTCAGCTCGCGCGCACCGAGCTGAGGAACTTGCCGACGTCCTCCCTCAGGCGGCTACTGTCACGCGACAGGTGGGTGACCGATGACAGCTTGGTCAGCGTTCCTTGACGCCGGTCAAACCGCGGTGCTGTAGTTGCGCTAGTCTAGCAACAAGCCGTGCCAACGCGGGGAAAGCCGGGAGGAGGGACATGGGGCGTTCGCCCGGGAATGCCCATTCGGATCGCGTCCTGGAGGCCTTGGCCAAGGGGGATGCCAAGGCTGACGGCAGAGCCGATAGCCGAGCCGACCGAGGTGCGCCGGCGGTCTCGGCGCTGGCGGCATCATGGCGCCGCTCCGGCTATCTCCATGCGCTCGATCCCGCCACGCCGAAGCTGCCGGCCCGCCTGACGGCCGCCGAGATCGCGGACGCGCGCGCCCGGCTCGGGCGGCTGCTCGCGATCGCGCAGGCGAGCCTCGACCGGCTGTTCCTGGCGGTCGGGGGCGTCGGCTGCTCGGTGCTGCTCGCCGATGCCGAGGGCACGGTGCTCGAGCGCCGCGGCGCCCGCGGGGACGACGCCACCTTCGAATCCTGGGGCCTGTGGACCGGCGCGGTGTGGAGCGAGCGGCACGAGGGCACCAATGCTATCGGCACCTGCCTGGTCGAGAAGCGGCCGCTGACCATCGACCGCGATCAGCACTACCTGTCACGCAACGCGCGGCTGTTCTGCACCACGGCGCCGATCTTCGACGAGCACGGCCAGCTCAAGGCCGCGCTCGACGTCTCCTCCTGTCGCGCCGATCTGACCGAAGGCTTCAGTCGGCTGATCGCGACCACCGTCGCGGATGCCGCGCGCCTGATCGAGGCGGAGAATTTCCGCCAGGCCTTTCCGCATGCCCGCATCGTGCTCACGCCGGACAGCGAGCGCGAGATCAACTCATTGCTGGCGGTCGATCGCAACGACCTCGTCGTCGGTGCCACACGGGCGGCGCGCCGTGCGCTCAACCTCTCTCCGTCCGCGCTGGCGCGTCCGGTGCCGGCCGGCGACCTGATCAAGGATGCAACCACCGGGGGCGACGACATTGACGCCGCCGAGCGTGCCGTTCTGAAGCGCGCGCTGGCGCGCGCCGGCGGCAACGTCTCGAAGGCGGCGAAGGAGCTCGACATGTCGCGCGCCACCCTGCACCGGAAGATGAAGCGGCTCGGGCTCGAGCGGTGAACGCGCCGCGGCTGTCGAATCGCAGCCAACATGTCGCAGAACTGCGACACTTCCTCGGACGCGCTCGTTGCGGCCTCTGGTCTGTCGCGCCTGTTTGATCGAGCCTCTCTCCAACGCCGTGTGCATCGGCGTGAATGGGAGAGAGAGATGACCAAGGTTGACGTCAATGCGGCGTTCAAGCCGCCTTTCGCTGCGCGTTACGACAACTTCATCGGCGGTGCCTGGAAGGCCCCCAACGCCGGCAAATATTTCGACAACATCTCGCCGATCACCGGCCAGCCGGTGTGCGAGATCGCGCGCTCCGATGCCTCCGATATCGAGGCCGCGCTCGACGCCGCGCATGCCGCCAAGGACGGCTGGGCGCGCACCAGCGTCACCGAGCGCGCGATGGTCCTCAACAGGATCGCCGACCGCATGGAGGCCAATCTCGACAGGCTGGCGCTCGCCGAGACCTGGGACAATGGCAAGCCGATCCGCGAGACGACCGCCGCCGACATCCCGCTCGCCATCGATCACTTCCGCTATTTCGCCGGCGTGATCCGCGCGCAGGAAGGCTCGATCGCCGAGATCGACCACGACACCATCGCCTATCACTTCCATGAGCCGCTCGGCGTCGTCGGCCAGATCATTCCGTGGAATTTCCCGATCCTGATGGCGGCGTGGAAGCTCGCGCCCGCGCTCGCCGCGGGCAACTGCGTCGTGCTCAAGCCGGCCGAGCAGACCCCGGCCTCGATCCTCGTGCTGATGGAGATCGTCGGCGACCTGCTGCCGCCGGGCGTGCTCAACGTCGTCAACGGGTTCGGCTTAGAGGCGGGCAAGCCGCTGGCCTCCTCCAACCGCATCGCCAAGATCGCCTTCACCGGTGAGACCTCGACGGGGCGGCTGATCATGCAATACGCCTCGCAGAACCTGATCCCGGTCACGCTCGAGCTCGGCGGCAAGTCGCCCAATATCTTCTTCAAGGACGTCTGCGCCGAGGACGACGACTTCCTCGACAAGGCGATCGAGGGCTTCGTGATGTTCGCGCTCAACCAGGGCGAGGTCTGCACCTGCCCGAGCCGCGCGCTGATCCACGAATCGATCTATGAGCGCTTCATGGAGCGCGCGCTGCAGCGTGTCGGCGCGATCGTGCAGGGCAGCCCGCTCGATCCGGCGACCATGATCGGCGCGCAGGCCTCCGCCGAGCAGATGTCCAAGATACTGTCCTACATCGACATCGGCAAGAACGAGGGCGCGCAGCTCCTGATCGGTGGCGAGCGCAACGTGCTCGGCGGCGATCTCGCCGGCGGCTACTACGTCAAGCCGACGGTGTTCAAGGGGCACAACAAGATGCGCGTGTTCCAGGAGGAGATCTTCGGCCCCGTGGTCTCGGTCACGACCTTCAAGACCGAGGACGAGGCGCTGGCGATCGCCAACGACACGCTCTACGGCCTCGGCGCCGGCGTGTGGAGCCGCGACGCCAACACCTGCTACCGCTTCGGCCGCAATATCCAGGCGGGGCGTGTCTGGACCAATTGCTATCACGCCTATCCGGCGCATGCGGCGTTCGGCGGCTACAAGCAGTCCGGCGTCGGTCGCGAGACCCACAAGGTCATGCTCGACCACTACCAGCAGACCAAGAACATGCTGGTCAGCTACAGCCCGAAGAAGCTCGGCTTCTTCTAAAGGCTGGGAGCCGGGCCGGTCGGGCATGAGCGCCCCGACCGGCTTGCTCTTTTTGACTGCATGTCAGCCGGTCGCACGAGAGCGTCCGGCTGGCTCGGGCGCCGGCTCGGATCCCGCTCCTGGTTCGCTCCGCTTGGCCATTTCGTGGCTGTCGGTCACGTCATCGCTCGCGATCGTCACTCCAACCGCGCCAGCAGCGCATCGCGTGCCTCGGAAATGCGTCGATAAAGTTCATTGCTGCCGCCGGCGTCGGGATGCGCGGACTTGGCCAGCCGGCGGAACGCAGCTTTGATGTGTGTAGCCGTCAGCATACCCTGCAGGGGTAGTTCGAGGATTGCGCGAAAGGCGTCGTCGTTCTGGTCGCGCGCGAGCCGATCCCACAGGGCGCGACGCGCGGCCCGCGCCTCGATCCGCAACGCATCCTGATCCTCGCGCCAGCGTCGTTGCGACATGACGAGGCAGGAGCCGAAGACGATGCGGCCGTGGGTCTCCAATTCGTCGAGGCTGAACGGCCCGACGACGTCATAGGGTGGCGCGAGCCGTGCGAGCCGTCCCGTTGCGCCGTCGGTGATGGAGCCGAGCCGGACCGTGTCGACGATCCCTATCGACCCATTCCAGATCACCCATTCGGCGGCGCTCGTCATGCTGCTGAACTCGTCGATACGGCCTCCCTCCGCAGCGCGGACAGGGGAGTGCCCGGCGTTTGTTCCCATCTTCGATGGGCCGATCAAGCCGGCGACCGGGCCTGCTTGACCGGACCGACGTCGACCTGAATCTCGCCGCCTTCGACCTGCAGCGGGTAGCCGTGCAGCGCGTTGCGGACGAGATGCGTGACGCACTTGCCGTTCACGCCGTCGAAGCCCCATTGATGGTGCGGGCAGGTGATGGTCTTGCCGTCGAACGTCGCCTCGGTCAGCGGCACGTCGGCATGCGGGCAGCGGCCGCGATAGGCCTTCAGCTCGCCGCCGTGAGGCCAGAGCAGCAGCACGCTCTTCTTGCCGACCTGGTACAGGCCCATGCCGCCTTCGGTCATGGCGCTTGTCGGACAGACTGCGGTGAAAGCCATGGGATCGCCTGCTGATTGGTGCCGTCAGGCAGGCTCACGCAAATTCCGGACCAGCGAAAAGCAGCAACAAACAGCGGGTCGTTGTCGCAAACGCGACACGCCGGTGGACGGCGCGGGCCTATTTGCGGCCGAGCGCGGCGAGGAATTCCGCTTGGGGAATGAACAGACCCTGGGCGCGCACCAGGCCGCGGCCGAGGTCGCACAGCAGGTCGCCCTTGCCGAACAGGCGCTCTGCGCCGGGCTCGTCGAGCATTCACCGCATTGGCGACCTTGAGACGGACTTTCAAGGGCAGGTTCGTCGTTCCGGCCTTGATGTCGTCGCCGAGTTTGACGACGGCCTGCGCCGTTCAGAACCTGATAGAGCGCGTCCAGCGGTTCGTTCCAAGAAGAACGCCGCCCGTGAGGGCGGCGTTGCCGGGGGGCTTGGTAGAAGCGGAGCGGCCGATTTCTACTCCTTGCGCTCGGAGGTCCAGCCCTTGTACTCGCCGACATTGTCGCGCGTGATCAGCTTGGACGGCAGCAGTTCGACGGTCGAGGCCGGCTTCTGGCCGTTGAGGATGTTGACGCCGATCTGCACGGCCCGGCGCGCCATGAAGAACGGGTCCTGCGAGGCCGAGGCCTGGATCTGCTGCGAGGCCGGATCCTTCAGCGCGGCTTCGATGTCCGGGGCGCCGTCGACCGCGGTGATGATGATGCCGGTGCGCTGCTGCTGACGCGCGGCGAGATCAGTGCCGATCGCCTGGGGATCGTTGATGGCGAAGATGGCGTCGATCTTCGGGAAGCGGGTGAGATAGCCCTGCGTCACCGTGAGGCCGCCCTCGCGCGAGCCCTTGCCGTCCTGGTCGCTGGAGAGAACCTTGATGCCGGGAGCCTTGGCGAACACGCTCTTGCAGCCGTTGACGCGGTCGATCACCGCCGACACCTGCGGCCCGTTCTCGATGATGACGTCGCCTTTGCCGCCGAGCTTGTCGACGATGTACTGGCACGAGATCTCGCCGGCCTGGACGTTGTTGGTCGTCACGGTGGCATCGGCGCCCTCGGCCGCCGTGTCGACCGCGACGACGAGGATGCCGGCCGCCTGCGCCTTCTTGATGGCGGGGCCGATCGCCTTGGGATCTCCGGGGTTGAGCAGGATCATGTCGACGCCGGCGGCGATGAAATTGTCGATCTGGGTGACCTGCTTGCCGAGATCATATTCGAAGCCGACCGCGGTGATCTTGACGTTGGGATTGGTCTTCTTGGCCTCGAACTCGGCGCCCTTCGACAACGCGACGAAGAACGGGTTGCCGAGCGAGCCCAGCGACACGCCGATCGATTTCAGCTCCTTGGCCGATGACGGCGCGGAGCTCATCACGAGCGCCAGCGCGGCACCGGCTGATAACATCGACTTGACCATGTGTTTCCTCCCTGGTCCTTCCTGTTCGTCTACGCACGGCGGACCAGTGGCCGTGGAAGAATTCGTTGCGGCGGGCTCTGGTGATGCCCGCCATGTTGTCTCAGGTGCGGGCCGAGCCCTGCAGCCGGTAGCGGTCGAGCGCGACGGCGCCGATGATCACGAGGCCCTTGATGACGTATTGCCAGATGTCGGACACGCCGACCAGGATGAGCCCGTTCGACAACACGGCGATGATGAGGGCGCCGACCAAGGTGCCCCAGATCGAACCGATGCCGCCGACGAAGGACGTGCCGCCGAGAATGACCGCGGTGATGGCGTCGAGCTCATAGGACTGGCCGAGTTGCAGGCCGTTCGCCGCATAGAGCCGCGCCGCCTGCATGCCGCCGCCGAGGCCCGCGAGCAGGCCGGACATGCCGTAGACGAAGATCAGCACGGCCCAGACCTTGATGCCGGCGAGCCGCGCCGCGCTTTCATTGCCGCCGACGGCATAGATGTGCACGCCGAGCACGGTCCGGCGCAGGATCAGCCAGGAGCCCAGGATCACCAGCAGCGCAATCACCGACAGCCAGGGGATCGAGACGACGCCGGGGATGATCGTCAGCGAGGCGTTGCCGATGAAGGCGTAGGGAATCGATGGGTTGAACACGGTGGTGTCGCCACCCATCAGGCGGGCGAGACCGCGCACCGCCGTGAGCGAGCCGAGTGTCACGATGAAGGGCGGCAGCCGCAACAGCGCGATCAGCGCGCCATTGACGACGCCGAAGGCGAGGCCCGTCAGCACCGCGGCCGGCAGCCACAGCGCGCCGAGATCGGGCATCTTCGACAGTGTCAGGCCGGCCATTGCAGCCGCGGCGAGGATCGAGCCGACCGACAAATCGATGCCGCCGGTCAGGATGACGAAGGTCATGCCGGCGGCGAGCACGGTATTCACCGCGGCCTGCTGCAGCACGATTCCGAGATTCTGTCCGGTGAAGAAGCGTCCTTCGGACAGCATATGGAAGCCGACGCAGAGGATGAGCAGCACCGGCAGCATGCCGGCGGCGCGGATCATCAGCCGCAGCCGCTGCTGCTTGTTGTCCGATGCCGCGAGGCTCGGTGCCGGCGCGGCCTTGATCTGCGCTGGCGCGGGCTTGACTTGAGCTTGGCTGTTGTCAGGCATCGACGTGCTCCGTCCCGGTGGCCAGCGCCATGATGTCTTCCTGGGTGATGGGTGATGTCGTGCTCTGCTGCAGGTCGCCGACCAGATGTCCCTCGCGCATCACCAGCACGCGGTCGCAGATGCCGAGAATCTCCGGCAGGTCGGACGAGATCACCAGGATTGCGGTGCCGGACTTGGCGAGATTGTCGATGATCGAGTAGATCTCGGACTTGGCGCCGACATCGACGCCGCGGGTCGGCTCGTCGAGGATCAGGACCTTCGGCGCGGTCGCGAGCAGGCGTGACAGCAGCACCTTCTGCTGATTGCCGCCCGACAGGCCGCCGACGGTGACGCCCGGATTGGGGGCGCGAATGCCCAGCGCGCTGAACGCCTCGTCGGCGCGTGCGCGCGCCTTGTCGCGGTCGAGAAGGCCGCCGAGCTTCGCGTCACGCCCGATCACGGCAAGGTTGATGTTGTCGGCGCAGGACATGTCGAGGAACAGCCCGAGCGCCTTCCTGTCTTCGGTCAGATAGGCGATGCCGGTATCGAGCGCATCGCGCGGCGTGGCGATGCTGACTTTCTCTCCGTCGAGCTCGATGTGTCCCGTCGTCTTCGGCGCAGACCCGATGATGAGATGCGCGAGCTCGGTGCGCCCGGCGCCGATCAGCCCGGCGAGGCCGACGACCTCGCCGGCGTGAACGGTCAGCGAGCAGTTCTTGACGCGACGGCCGTCGCCGAGATCGACGGCGCTGAGCACCGCGCGATCACGCTTGGCGTGCGGGTCGTGGTCTTTCTTGTAGAATGATGACACGTCGCGGCCGACCATCATGCGGACGATGCTGTCGGCGCGGATCTCCGGCTTGTCCAGCGAGCCGACCAGCCGGCCATCGCGCAGCACGGTGACGCGGTCGCCGAGCGCATAGACCTCGTCCATGCGATGCGAGATGTAGATGATGGCGAGCCCTTCGGCGCGGAGCTGGCGGATCAGCGCGAACAGCTTCTCGCTTTCGCCGGCTGACAGCGAGGTGGTCGGCTCGTCCATGATCAGGATCTTGGATCGTGCATGCAGCGCGCGGGCAATCTCGACCAGCTGGCGCTGGCCCATCGACAACTCGGCCACCAGGGTGGAGGCTGTGAAATCGGCGCCGAGCCGGTCCAGGATCGGTCCAGCGCCCTCGCGCATGGTGCCGCGCGCGAGTAGGCCGCTCTGCGACAGCTCGCGTCCGAGATAGATGTTTTCGGCGACCGTCAGGTTCGGCGCCAGCGACAACTCTTGGTAGATGATCGAAATGCCGGCGTTGCGGCCGCCCATCGGCCCTTCGATGCGCACCGGCCGGCCCTCGATGCGGATCTCACCGCCGGGATCCGGGCGATAGGCGCCGGAGAGAATCTTCATCAGCGTGGATTTGCCGGCACCGTTTTCGCCCATCAGCGCATGGACTTCGCCGGCGTAGACGGTGAGGTCGACCTTGTGCAGGGCCTTGATGGTGAAGAATGACTTCGACACCCCGCGCATCTCGAGGATCGGACCGCTCATCGTGCCTCCCAATGCACGTCGTCTTGTCGTCCGCGGCTCGTTGATCGCTGGCGCGGGAAGCCATTAAACTAGAGGCTGTTGCCGAATACAATATGAAAGAGACGCCGCTGCAACACGTCGCGGCGACGGCAGCTCGGAGATGCGTTCAGCTCGGCCGACGATAGAGCTGTCGCCAGCGCGGCCGCCGCTCGGCATAGGCTGCCGACAGCGCGACGTCCGGAGCGAAGGTCCGCACGCGCGCCGGCGGCGTGCAGACCGCGCCGATGTCCTCGCCGGTGACGGCAAGACGTGCCAGCCGCGCCGCGCCGAAGGCGGCGCCGGTCTCGCCCTCGGCCAGCCGATGAACGGGAATGTCGAGGACATTCGCCAGGATCGCGAGCCAAAGGTCGGAGCGCGATCCGCCGCCGATCGCATCCGCCTCGGCAATCACAAGGCCGGTTTCCGTCAACGCGTCGCGGCAGTCGGCCAGGGCGAAGGCAACGCCCTCGAGCACCGCCTGAACGATGGCGTCGCGGTCGGTGGCATGGCTCAGGCCGTCGAGCAGGCCGCGGACATGGGGATCGTCATGCGGCGTCCGCTCGCCCGCAAGATAGGGCAGGAAGCTGACCGGCGATGGCATGGCGGGCCGGGTGCCCAGCGGCGCAAGCAGCTCGGTCTCGCTCGCGCCGAGCAGCCGCGCGACCCAGGCGAGGCATGAGGCCGCCGACAGCATCGCGCCGGCCTGCAGCCACATCGCTGGGATCGCATGACAGAAGGTGTGAACGACCCGCTCGGGATTGGCCGTGACGGTGTCGACCGCCGTGATCACGGCGCCGGACGTGCCGAGCGTGATGAACGTGGCGCCCGGCCTGACAGCACCGATGCCGACGGCGCCGGCCGGGTTGTCGCCGGCGCCGCCCGCGATGGTTGGGCGCTTCGTCATGCCCCAGCGTTCCGCGAGGTCGCTGCGCAACCGACCTGCCGGTGCGCAGCCTTCGACGAGGCGCGGCATCTGCGCACGCGTGAGGCGCGTGGCGGCAAGGCCCTCGTCCGACCAGTCGCGCCTGGTGACATCGAGCCAGAGCGAGCCGGACGCATCGGACATGTCCTCGATCGCCTCGCCCGACAGCACCAGCCGGACATAGGCCTTCGGCTGCAGAACCAGCCGCGTGGCCGCGAAAATCTCCGGCTCGTGCGCCTCGATCCACATGAGCTTCGGCGCGGCGAAGCCGGGCATCGCCTTGTTGCCGGTGATCTTGCGCAAAGCGGGCCAGCGCTGCTCCAGCGCGACACATTCGCGCTCCGACCGGCCATCGTTCCAGAGAATGCACGGCCGCAACGGATTCATGGCGGTATCGAGCAGTACCGGGCCATGCATCTGGCCCGACAGGCCGATGGCTTCCACCGCCGCCACCGCGCCGGGATGATCGACCTTGAGCGCATCGAGCGTGATGAACACCGCGGCGATCCACGCGGCGGGGTCCTGCTCGGCCCAGCCCGGTCGCGGCACGTCCATCGCCAGGGCGTGGCTGCGACTCGCAACGACGCGCTGCGCGTCATCGACGATGATCGTCTTGACCGCGGATGTTCCAAGATCGATGCCGAGATACATGACGCCTCACGCCTGCGTGCGCAATGACGGATATGGAGTGGAGCGATACCAGACTCCTGATAGCCTTGTCATCCGAACGCGAGTCATCGCAGCGCGCCGAGGCGAGATCATTTTCAAGGAGTCGAGACATGGAGCCATCTGACCAACCAGCCGAACGGGCGTCGCGTCTCGTCGGACACTACGCGCTGGTGACGGGCGCAACGCAAGGCATCGGCCGCGCGATCGCGGTGCGGTTTGCCGAGGAGGGAGCGCATGTCGCGATCAATTTCGGTGGTCCGTCGCCGTCCGGCGACGAAACCCTGGCGCTGGTGCAGGCGGCCTCCGCCGCTCACGGTCACGGCGCACGTGATCATTTCGCCGTGAAGGCCGACATCGGCGTCGAGGCCGAGATCGCCGAGATGTTCGAGACGGTGCTGACGCGCTGGCCCAGGCTCGACTGCCTGGTCAACAATGCCGGCTTCCAGCGGGAATCGCCCAGCGATGCGCTCGATGTCGACGCGTATCGCAAGATCCTCGAGGTCAATCTCAACGGCGCGGTGCTGTGCGCGCGCCATGCGCTGGCGCATTTCGTCGCGCGCGGCGGCGGCAACATCATCAATACGTCGAGCGTGCACCAGATCATTCCGAAGCCCGGCTATCTCGCTTATTCGATCAGTAAGAGCGCGATGGCGGGCCTCACGCGGACCCTGGCGCTCGAATTCGCCGGGCGCGGCATCCGCGTCAATTCGGTCGGGCCGGGCGCCGTCGACACGCCGATCAACGCGGCCTGGACCGGGGATCCGGTGAAGCGCGCCGCGGTCGAGTCTCATATTCCGATGGGGCGGGTGGCGAGCCCGGAAGAGATCGCCGGCGTGTTCGCCTTTCTCGCCTCGGCCGAGGCGAGCTACATCACCGGGCAGACGATCTATGCGTGCGGCGGCATTACGCTGTTCGGCGAATTCCGAGACAATTGGGCGAGCTGATCCGGCGCCAGCATCGGTCTTGCGCGCCGTGCGCTTGCCATCATTCGCATTGTCGTCGTCGTGGTGAGGTTCTCTTAAGCATCCGCCGCGCATGGCAGCCCTTCGCGGGTGCAGCGAGATTTCGTTAAGGCGTGGGTACGAGAGTGCGCGCGCCTGGCGAACTGGAATTGCGATGCATCGATTGGACCCGGACATTCGTCGCGATCTCGCGCATCTGCTGTACAGCTCGATGCCGCTGGTCGGGACGATCTCGGCCGCCGCCGTCGTGATCGGCAGCGTGATGGCCTGGGTTGCGCGCGATCCGGGCTACGCCGCGATCACGGTGGTGCTGCTGGTGATCGGTGCCCTTCGTGTGATCAAGCTGCGGATGTTCGCCGCGCGCTTCGATCGGCTCGATCACGATGGCATCATTCGCTGGGAACGCCTCTACGGCCTCGGCGCCGCCGCCTTCGGTCTGGCCGTCGGTGCGTTGTCGGCACGCGCGTTT
The DNA here is from genome assembly GCF_032489615.1 of Bradyrhizobium sp. SZCCHNR1051. Taxonomy (NCBI): domain Bacteria; kingdom Pseudomonadati; phylum Pseudomonadota; class Alphaproteobacteria; order Hyphomicrobiales; family Nitrobacteraceae; genus Bradyrhizobium; species Bradyrhizobium sp. SZCCHNR1051. Next base: position 166,660 of record NZ_JAUEYJ010000019.1, read on the forward strand.
CAGATCGGCGACGGGCCCGGCATCTGGATGTGCTTCGGCCTGTCGATGGCCTTCTGCGTCGGCATCGTGTCGCGTGTCAGCCCATGGATCGTCATGACCTCCTCGGCGGTGCTGCTGATTCCGACCGTGGTGGCCTGCCTGATGCAGCCCGAGCCGGTGTACCGGATGGGCGCCGGCATGGTGGTGCTGTTCTGGATCACGCTGCGCGGCACGTCGTATCGACTCACGGCCGCCTTCACCGAGCGGATCACGGCGCAGCAGGCCTTGGCGCGGCAGGCGCTGCGCGATTTCCTCACCGGCCTGCCGAACCGCGCCGCGTTCATCGCCGCGCTCGGCCGGTGCGATCGCCCCGTCGCCATCATCGCGGTCGATCTCGATGGCTTCAAGCTCGTCAACGACCGGTTCGGCCATCAGGCCGGTGACGAGCTGCTGTGCCAGGTCGGCGCACGTCTGCAGGATTGCCTCGGCGAAACGGGCCTGGCGGCGCGGTTCGGCGGCGACGAATTCATGCTGCTGCTGCCTGCGGTGGGACGTGACGCCGCTCTCGCGTTCGCGCAAGCGGCGGTGACGGCGCTGTCGCAACCCTTCGCGCTGGCTGGAACGCGCGTTCAGATCGGCGCCAGCGCCGGCATCCTGGTCACCGAGGATCGGCAGGCGGACACCGAGGCGCTGCTCGACCAGGCCGATCGCGCGCTCTATGCGGCCAAGCGTGCCGGCGGCCAGCGTTGGTGCTGGGCCGATGAATACATGGCCGTTGCCGTCGCATGCACGGCGAGCAGCGAGGCGCCGACGCTGGCGCTGGCGGACTAGCAGCATGCCTGACCGCCCCACGCGAACCCTGGCAAGCTCGGACCGTGGCCGCTAGTGTGGCCGGCAGAAGCCGACGAACGGCGCACGATGTCAGGAGGAGCGGCCGATGCGGAGCATCAGGATCGGCGCCGGAGCGGGCTATTCCGGCGACCGGATCGAGCCTGCGGTGGAGCTCGCGGCGAAGGGCGGCCTCGACTATCTCGTGTTCGAGTGCCTGGCGGAGCGCACGATCGCGCTGGCGCAGCAGGCGCGCATGAAGGATCCGGCCGCCGGCTATGATCCGCTGCTGGCGGCGCGCATGCAGGCCGTGCTGCCGATCTGCCGCGCCAACAACGTCCGTATCGTCACCAACATGGGTGCGGCCAATCCGGTCGCCGCGGCCGAAGCCACCCGCACCATCGCGCGCCGGCTTGGACTGGCGGGGCTGAAGATCGCGGCCGTGACCGGCGACGATGTTCTTGAGCCGTTGAAGACAGCGGATGTCGTGCTCGACACCGGCGACACGATCCGGGCCCTCGGCAATCGGGTCGTCTCGGCCAACGCCTATGTCGGGGCGGGCGCGATCGCGGAGGCGCTCGCGGCCGGCGCGGATGTCGTGATCACCGGGCGCGCCGCCGACCCGGCGCTGTTTCTCGGACCTCTGATCCACGAGTTCGGCTGGGCCCTGGATGATTGGGACCGGCTCGGGCAGGGCACCGTCGTCGGTCATCTGCTCGAATGCGCCGGGCAGATCACCGGCGGTTATTTCGCGGACCCCGGAGTGAAGGATGTTCCCGATCTCGCCCGGCTCGGCTTTCCGATCGGCGAGGTGCGCGAGGATGGCGAACTGATCGTGACCAAGGTCGCGGGCTCCGGCGGCTGCGTCACGCCGGCGACCGTGAAGGAGCAACTGCTCTATGAGATCCACGATCCCGAGCAATATTTCCAACCCGACGTCGTGGCGGATTTCTCGCAGGTGACCGTCGAGGAGCTTGGTCCGGACCGGGTCAGGGTGGTCGGCGGCCGCGGCCGGCCGAAGACGGGACTGTTGAAGACCTCGGTGGGCTATCTCGATAGCTATGTCGGCGAGGGGCAGATCTCCTATGCCGGCCCTGGCGCAGTCGCGCGTGGCCGCCTCGCGCTCGATATCGTCCGTGAGCGCCTCGCACTCATCGGCGTGGCGACGAGCGAGCTGCGCTGCGACCTGATTGGGATGAATGCGCTGCATGGCGACGATCGCGGACAAGTCGCCGAGCCCTACGAGGTGCGCGTTCGTGTGGCCGGGCGGACCGAGACGATGGCGGAGGCGGTCCGCATCGGCAACGAGGTCGAGACGCTCTACACCAATGGCCCGGCCGGCGGCGGCGGCGCCTGGAAATCGGCGCGCGAGGTGATCGCCGTCGCTTCCTGTCTCGTTCCCGAGGACGTGCCGCAGCTCTGCGTCGGCATGTTGGTGGCTTGAGCTTTCGAGGGCTTCACGGATCGCTCCCGGCAGCGCAAGCTGGTGGTCATGGTTGCGATGCCTGAGAACAGCGAGAATTGAGTCCATGTATGACGTCATTGTCGTCGGCGGCGGCTCGGCGGGAGCGGCCGTCGCTGCGCGCCTGTCGGAAGACTCCCAGACGCGGGTCCTGCTGCTGGAAGCCGGCGCCGACTGGCGCGCGGACGACGCGCCGTGGGAGATCGTGACGCCCAATCCGATTCCGATCATCCATGATCGCGCCTTCCAGGAGAAATGGCAGTGGCCGCAGCTGATGTCCCGCCGCGTCGCCGGGCAGGACATGCGCTTCTACTGGCGCGGAAAGGGGCTGGGCGGCAGCTCGATGATGAACGGCCAGATCGCGATCCGCGGCGTGGCCGATGCGTTCGATGAATGGGCGGCCAATGGCTGCACGGGATGGTCGGCCAAGGACATCATGCCGCTGTTCGCGGTGATCGAGGACGATCTCGCATTCGGTGATCGCGAGGGGCACGGTCGCGGCGGCCGGCTTCCGGTCTACCGCGCACCGCCTGACAAGTGGGGCCCGATCGACCGCGGCTTGCGCGATGCTGCGCTGGCGAGCGGCTATCCCTGGTGCGACGATCTCAACGGGCCCGACGGCGAAGGCGTCGCCTGCTATCCGATCAACAGCCGCAACGGCCGTCGCATCTCCACCAACGAGGCCTATCTGGAGCCGGCGCGCGGCCGTTCGAACCTGGAGATCCGCGGCCGGGCCCTGGTCGAGCGGCTGCTGATCAGCGACTTCAAGGTCACCGGCGTGCGCGTCCATATCGACGGCGAGGGCGTCAAGGAGATCGCGGCGCGCGAGGTCGTCCTGTGCGCCGGCGCCATCCACAGCCCCGCGATCCTGCTGCGCTCGGGGATCGGCCCCGCGGCGGATCTGCAGGCGATGGGGCTTGCCGTCGTGCGCGATCTTCCCGTCGGCCGGCACTTCTTCGATCACCCGCTGTTCCGCACCACCATTCAGTTGCGTGAGGAGCTGCGTCCGACCGATCGCGATACGCGCCATACCAATTGCTGCGTCACTTACTCATCGGGCCTTGCCGGCGGCGGCAAGCGCGACATGATCCTGATCGCGTTCAATCACCGCGGCATCGGGATCCCCGGCGCGATCGGCGCCGGCCTGTTCAACGCCTTCTCACGGGGCACGCTCAAGCTCGCCTCGACTGATCCGAGCGTGGATCCGATCGTCGAGGAGAACATGCTGGCCGATCCGCGCGATATCGCGCGGATGCGCGACGCCGTGAAGCGGCTCGCCGCGATCACGGTGCAGCCGGCGCTGCGCGAGATCGCCGACTGGATTCGCCTCGGCGATACGGAGCTCACGCTGCCGCAGGCGGCGGCGCTGCCCGATGCCGAGCTCGACGCGCTGCTGCGCCAGGTCACCGGCGACATCCAGCACGCCGCGGGGAGCTGCCGCATGAGCGGCGTCAACGATGACGATGGCGTGGTCAATCCGGATGGCACCGCGAAGGGGATTGCGGGGCTTCGCGTCGCCGACGCCTCGATCATGCCGTCCGACTGTCGCGCCAACACCCACTTGACGACGGTGGTGATCGGCGAGGCGATCGCGCGGATGATGCGAACGAGCCGATAGGCGCTACGCGATCGCGAAGCGAAGCCCGGCGCGGGCGCGCCCGCCGGAGATCGCGATCGGGGTGCCGTCGGCGCGCCAGCACGCGGCCCCCGTCAGCGTGCCGTCGTCGCCGAACGCAATCGCATTCATGCCGCCGGCCACGACCGGCTCGCGCCTGATCTCGTGGCCGCGTGCGGCGAGCTCCCGCGCCACATGGTCGGGAAACGCCGGCTCGAGCTCGAGCACGCCGCCCTGCGTCCAGAGCCGCGGCGCCTCCACCGCCTCCTGCAGCGACATGCCGTGGTCGATCAGGTTGACCAGCGCCTGGAAGGCCGAGGGAAAGATGCGCAAGCCGCCGGGCAGGCCGAGCGCATAGCGCAAGCGGCCGTCGCGCAGCGCCATCATCGGCGCCATCGAGGTGAAGACGCGCTTGCCCGGCTGGATCGACAGCGCGCGGCCCGGATGCGGATCGAAATTGTACATGTAGTTGTTGGCGGTCATGCCGGTGCCCGGGATCTGCACGCAGGCGCCGAACAGGCCGTTGATGGTCTGGGTCGCCGCGACGACGTTGCCCTCGGCATCGGCGACCGTGACATGGGTGGTGTTGGCGGACTCCGTCGGCGCAAGGCCCGGGCCGAAACTTCGGGCCCGGCTCATGTCGATCTGCGCCCGCCGCTCCGCGGCATAGACCTTCGACGTCAGCCGCTCGACCGGCACGTCGACGAAAGCGGGATCGGCGGTGGCGACCGCGCGGTCGGCGAAGGCGATCTTCAGCGCTTCGGCGAGCAGATGCACGCCATCGGCCGAACCGAAGCCGAGCCCGCCGACGTCGAAGCCTTCGAGGATGTTCAGCATCTGCACGATATGCACGCCGCTGGAAGACGGCGGCGGCGGGCCGATGATCTCATGGCCGCGATAGAAGCCGCGGATCGGCGCGCGCTCGATCACGCGGTACGCGGCGAGATCCGCTGCATCGATCAAGCCGCCGTTCTCCGCCATGTAGCTGGCCAGCGCGGCACCGAGCGCTCCGCCGTAGAGCGCCCCGGGTCCCTGGTCCGCGATCAGATGCAGCGATGCCGCGTAGTCGCTCTGGATGACGCGCGTGCCGGCCTTCACCGGCGCGCCGCCGGGCAGGAACAGCGCGGCGAGACGCGGATCGCGCGCGAGATCGTTCGCGACCAGTCGCACGCAGTCGTTGAGATAGGGGCTCGCGATGAAGCCATGCTCGGCGAGCCGGATTGCCGGTGCCATGACCTCGGCCAGCGGCAGCCGGCCGTAGCGTTCCAGCGCCTCGCACCATCCCTTCAGCGCGCCGGGCACGGCGACCGCCAGCGCGCCGATGACATTGCGGCGGCCGCGGGTCTCGCGCGCCAGCGCGATCTCGTCGGAGACCGGATCATACATGCCGGGGTCAGCGCGCGACGGCGCGGTGCTCAGGCCGTCGAGCACGACGTGGCGGCCGTCGGCGAGGCGGATGTGCGACAGGCCGCCACCGAGAATTCCGACCATCATCGGCTCGACCACGGTGAGCGCAAACAGGGAAGCGACCGCGGCATCGATCGCATTGCCGTCGCGTATCAGCATCTCGGCGCCGGCGCTGGAGGCGAGCGGATGGTTGGTGACGACCATCCCGCGCGAGCCCGTCGCCGGCTGCTTCTCGCAGGTGAAGTCGGCGATGCGCCGTGTGGGCGAAGCCATTCGGGTCTCCTCTGTCGAACGGCGGATGCCGAGAGGTCGTTTTTCGCAATCCTGACCGATCCCTTGCGCAAGGGGAAGAGCGGCGCCCCAGTTCGACGAACTGATAAGTGCGTCACGCATGGCTCGGAGAGCATCGATCTCTCCCGCCGCGTTCTCATCGCCGCGCATCTGTGTTAGGCCTGCGCGCAGTTCCACTTTGCGAGCCCAGCTGATTCATGCCTCACTACGATCTGATCATTCGCGGCGGCCGCGTGCTCGACCCCGAAACGCAACTCGACGTCACCGCCGACGTCGCGATCAAGGATGGCGCGATTGCCGCCGTCGGCGACGTCACCGGTGCGGCGGATCAGGTCATCGATGCGGCCGGCCTTGCCGTCGTGCCCGGCTTCATCGATCTGCACGCGCACGGCCAGTCGCTGCCGGCGGACCGCATGCAGGCGTTCGACGGCGTCACCACGACGCTCGAGCTCGAGATCGGCGTCATGCCGGTGGCACGATGGTATGACGAGCAGGCGGCGATCGGCCGCCTTCTCAACTATGGCGCCGCCTCCGGCTGGGTGTTCGCGCGCATCGCGACGATGACGACGCAGCAGACCGCATCCAGCATCGCCGGCATGGGCGAGGCGATGCGCGACAAGCGCTGGGTCGAGGAGGTCGCGACTGCGGCCGAGACCGCGGAGATCGTCGAGCGCACCCGGCAGGGGCTGGAGCAGGGCGGCCTTGGCATCGCCTTCCCGAATGCGTATGCGCCCGGCACCGGCATGAAGGAGCTGTCGGAGCTGTGCAGCCTGGCTGCCAAGCAGAACGTGCCGACCTATACGCACATTGCCTACATGTCGAATGTCGATCCGCGCAGCTCGGTCGACGCCTATACGCGGCTGATCGGGCTTGCCGGCTCGACCGGTGCCCACATGCACATCTGCCATTTCAACAGCACCAGCCTGCAGGATGTCGAGCGCTGCGCCGAGCTGGTGCAGACCGCGCAGGCGCAGGGCCTCAAAGTCACGACTGAAGCCTATCCCTACGGGACCGGCTCGACGGTGGTCGGCGCCGGCTTCTTCGCCGATCCGGCGTTCTGCCAGCGCATGGGCACCGGCTATGACGCGATCGAGATGGTCGCCGAGCGCCATCGTCTCGGCAGCCGCGACGAATTGCTCGCGCGGCAGCAGGACGATCCCGGCGCATTGGTGCTGATCCATTTCCTCGATGTCGCCGTCAACCAGCGCCACCGCGACCTGCTCGACGTCTCCGTACTGTTTCCAGGGGGCGCCATCGCGTCGGACGCGATGCCGTGGATCCTGTCCAACGGCACGGACTACACCGGCGACGCCTGGCCGTTGCCGGACGACGCAGTGTCGCATCCGCGCTCGTCGGCGACCTTCACCAAATTCCTGCGCGAATGGGTGCTGGACCGCAAGGCGGTGCCGCTGATGGAGGGCCTCGCCAAGTGCACGCTGATCCCGGCCCGGATTCTGGAACCATCGACGCCCGCGATGCGAAAGAAGGGACGGCTGCAGGCCGGCTGCGACGCCGACATCGCGGTGCTCGATCTCGCCAGCCTGCGCGACCGCGCCGACTTCCTCAACATGAACCGGCCGTCCGAGGGCGTGCGGCATCTGCTCGTCCATGGCCGCGCCGTCATCGCAAATGGTGATCTTGTTCGCGATGTCAGGCCGGGACAGGCGGTGCGCCGTCCGATCCTGTCATGATCGTCCCGGTCCTGCTGGTTGCCGGATCGCTCGGCGCCGGCAAGACGACCCTGCTCAATCATCTGCTCGCCAATCCGGACGGGCGGCGCATCGCCGCCATCGTCAACGACTTCGGCACGGTCGACATCGACGCCCAACTGCTCGGCACGGTGACGGAGGAGGTGATCAGCCTGAAGAACGGCTGCATCTGCTGCTCGCTGCAGGGCGACCTGCTGCGCACGCTGTCGTCGGTCATCAAGCGCGATCCGGCCCCGGATGCGATTGCGATCGAGACCTCGGGCATTTCCGATCCGGCCGAGATCATTCGCAACCTGATGGATCCCGTGATCTTCAAGGTGGCGCCGCTGGAGACCGTCGTCACGCTGGTCGATCCGCAGCGGCTGCGCGACGATCCCGAGATCGAGCAGGACGCGCTGTGGCGCTCGCAGCTGCGCGCCGCTGATTTCGTGCTGCTGACCAAGGCCGATCTGCTCGACCGCGCCGCCCTCGACGAGGTCCGTGCCGTCGTGGGCCGCACCAAGCCGCAATCGGCGATCTTCGAGACCGCCCATGGCATCGTCGCGCCGGACCTGCTGTTCAGCCGCGACATTTGCGCGCCGCGAGAGCTGCCCAAGCAGGTGCCGACGATGTCGCAACCTTTCGCAACCCTGACCTGGACCTCCCGTGCTCCGCTGTCGCTGGCCCGCTTTCAGCAGGTGATCGGAAAGCTCGCGCCGCGCACGCTGCGCATCAAGGGCGTCCTGCTGTTCACCGACCATCCGGGACAGCCGATCCTGTTTCAGTCGGTGGCGACGCGCGGCACGTTGGCGCCATCGCCAGTGCCGCCCGCGGACGGCCTCACGGCCCAGCTCGTGCTGATCGGACGTGAAGGTGAGCTCGACGCCGCCGAGATCGACGCACTGCTGCGCGAGATGGTCGTCGTTTGAGATCGAAGGGCGCGCGTCAGCTCGCCTGCCGCAATGCGCCGTCGGCGGCTTCGGCCCAGGTGCAGCAGCCGCCCCCGGCGCGCTTGGCGGCGTAGAGCGCGCTGTCGACCTCGCGCAGCACCTCGTCCATGGCCTCGTCCGTGAGCGGCCGGTCGTTCACCAGCAGGCCGGCGCTGGCGCCGATCACCACGGGGATGTCGGACAGCAGGAACGGCATCGATAGCGAGCGGACCGCCTCGCGCGCGAGCCCCAGCGCCTCGTCGCGTCCGTTCGCGCCGCGCGCGACCGGCCTCAGCAGCATGAACTCGTCACCGCCGAAGCGCGCGGCGAGGCCGCCCGGGCCGACACAGCTCGACAGCCGGGTCGCGACTTGCCGCAACAGCTCGTCGCCCGCGTGGTGCCCGTGGCGGTCGTTGACAGGTTTGAAACCGTCGAGGTCGATGGCAATGATCGCGATGGTTCCGACCGCGCGTTCAAGCGCGGCCAGGAAGGCGGCGCGGTTCGGCAGGCCGGTCAGGAAATCATGGTTGGCCTGGCGGGCCAGTGCGTGCTTGGCCTCGAGCCGTTCGATGAAAGCGGTGCTGAGATGACGCGATGCCTCGCGGATCGAAAACCAGAACAGCACCAGCAGAACGGCGCCGAGCTGATAGGGCAGCTCGGGGCGCATCAATCCGGCGATCAGCGTCGGGGCGAGCAGCACGGCGGTGGTCGTCAGCACGACCCACGGGCGGATCGCCGCGCGGGACACCATGCCGACGCAATAGGACATCGACAGGCCGAAGGCGATCCATGCGCCCGGAGCATCGTTGAGCTGGAACGCGCGGAAGGTGAGGGCCCCAAGTGCAAGGCCGAAGGCGGCGGCGCCCGCGGCGTAGACCTTCTCCCAGAGGATCACGTCGCGATCGGACAGGCGCCCCGCATATTGCTTGTAGCGCAGCAGGCTGACGACGCGACCGATGGCGTTGACGATGATCGCGAACGAGATCGCGATGTAGCCGGGATCGTCGTGCAGGACCGCAAGCGTGACCGAGCCGGTGATGGCGGCCGCATTGATCGACATGACCTGCGGCAGAGAGGTGTACAGGAGATCGACGAGCTCGCGCCGGATCGCCGGGTTCGGATGGATGAATCTGGAAAGCAGCCCGTGTCCCATGGGGACACCATGCGACACCTTTCCTAACAGTTGATGGGCTTGAACGATTCGCGCGACGAAGGTTCGAAGTTACCTTAAATCTTCGTCAATCCGTCAATCGCTCAAGGCGCGCGGCTGGGATCGGTGGTCGGATAGATCGGCGTCGCCGTCGACATTCGCGAGGGCATCGGCGCCGCCGCCGCCACTTTCGGCGCCTCGGCCTTCGGCGTTTCCGCCTTGATGTCGGATTTGGGCGGCTCGAGCTTCAGCGGCCGCAGCGGCTGACGCTTCGCCATCGCGTCGAGCACGGCGCGGTTGGTCTTCTCGATGCGCTTTGCGGCCGCGACGTCGGCAAAGGCGCGGTCGAACTTGCGCATGCGATAGAACACGATGCCGCGGTCGATATAGGCCTCGTGGTAACGGGGGTCGAGCTGGATCGCGGCGTCGAGATCGGCCAGCGCCGCCGCTAAATCGCCCTTCTGGAACGCGGCCATGCCGCGATCGTGACGGGCCTGGGCCTCGCTCGACGCCGTGCCGCCGGCGAGCATTGCATCTGCCGTGCATGGCGCGGTCGCGCCCGCCGCGCAGGGCGTACGCTCCTGCTCGGCCGAATAGACCACGTCCACCTTGCTGACCCGCAACGGCAGCGGCTCGGCGGGAGCTGAGGCATTGCTGCTCGACGCATTGCCGTTGCCGACCGTCGTGCCGGCAGCCGGGTCGCTGCCGGGATTCGCGGCCGCGTCGCTGGCCGTCGCCGCGTCAGTGAGGCTATCGATCGGCCTGGCGGGAACCTGGTTCGGCTTTACCTTGTTGGTCGCAACCACGATCGGCTCGAGCGGCGCGACGGATGCCGAGGACATGTGGGTGAATAGGAGGTAGCCCGTCAGCGCCAAGGCGGACGCGCCGGCCAGCGCCATCACGCCGGACGCGACCTTGTGCACCTTGGCAACGACGGCGAGCTTGGAATCCTGCCGATGCTCGTCCTGCGCGGCGCCGAGCAGCCGGTCATAGGCCGTGCGCTGCTCCTTGTCGCCAAGAATGTCGTTGGCGCGGATGATCTGTCGAAACCGCAGCGCGGCGTCCGGATCGCCGGGATTGACGTCGGGGTGGCTCTCTTTGACCGCTTTGCGGAAGGCCACCCGGATATCGTCAGCGTCATCGTCCGGAAGAGCTCCGAGTAAATCGTAAAGCGTCTTCATCGTCGTTCTCGCTGCAGGCTTCCCTCGTCTCCGATCGAAATTCCTACGGCGAATTTACGCTGGAGCACTCGTACTAACTGTTTCCGCTTGGCATGATGGTTGGTCAATCCGGCGGAAAAATGACTGAAAATGGCGAAGTTCGTAGCCATTTTTGCCGTGTTTGAGCCATCGCGCTCGTCCTTCCTCGTCATGGTGCGCGCAATCTCAGATTGAATCGCTGCTCTCTAGTCGCCTCCGCCGCCGGACCTTCCTCTATGGTGAAGAGAAAGTTTGAAGCCGGATTTAACGGGAGCTGATTGGCAGGTCAGTTATTTGCGACAACATGCGATTGCCGCAGCAGTGTGGCACCGCCGCTCACCCGCCCGCGCGAGCCAGGTTCCGTCAGGGCGGACGCCGTTTTTGGAAACGCTCCGTGCAGCGGAAGCCGCCCGCGATCAGGCGCCTGCTTGCGGAACCAGCGGCGCGGCCGCTATACCGGCCGCATGACTGAACTTCATGGTGTCTTTCCCTACCTGGCCTCGCCGATCGGCGCGGATGGCACGATCCGTACGGAGGTGCTGGGGCGTCTGTGCGACGACCTGATCCATGCCGGTGTGCACGGCCTGACGCCGCTCGGCTCCACCGGTGAGTTCGCCTATCTCGATCGCGCCCAGCGCATGGCCGTCGTGGAGACGACCATCGATGCGGCCCAGGGCCGCGTTCCCGTGATCGCAGGCGTGGCCTCGACGGCGATCGCTGACGCGGTGGCGCAGGCCAAGGCTTACCAGAAGCGCGGCGCAACCGGAATCCTGGCGGTGCTCGAAGCCTACTTCCCGGTCAACGACGCCGGCATCGAGGCGTATTTCCGGGCGATTGCCGATGCCGTCGACGTTCCCATCGTCATCTACACCAATCCCCAGTTCCAGCGCTCGGACCTGTCGCTCGATGTCATCGCGCGCCTCGCCGAGCATCCGCGCATCAACTACATCAAGGACGCGTCTACCAACACCGGCCGGCTGTTGTCGATCATCACTCGCTGCGGCGACGCCATCAAGGTGTTCGCGGCGTCCTCGCACATTCCGGCGGCGGTGATGCTGATCGGCGGCAAGGGCTGGATGGCCGGGCCGGCCTGCATCATCCCGCGCCAGAGCGTCGAACTCTACAATCTCTGCAAGGCGTCCCGCTGGGACGATGCGATGCTGCTGCAGAAGAAGCTGTGGCGCGTCAACGAGGCCTTCGCCCGCTTCAACCTCGCGGCCTGCATCAAGGCCGGCCTGTCGATCCAGGGCTACGACGTCGGCGATCCCGTGCCGCCCCAGGCCCCGCTCACGCTCGAGCAGCGCAAGGTCGTCGAAGAGGTCCTCAGCAGCCTGGGGTAATGCCAAGATCCTTACTGCCGTCATGGCCGTGCCGACCCGGCCATCCATGCCGAGCGGAAACGAAGTCGTGGATGCCCGGGCCCAGCCCGGGCATGACAGTGTGGTATGCCGCACCAGCACAATCACGGCTTGGCCAGCGGAACTGCGATCCGCTAAAACACATGCAATTGCATTTGAACTGACCAAGGACTGACGAATGAACATTCTTCCCAACAATATGCGGTTTGGTGCGGGGCAGCCCGTCAAGCGTCTGGAGGATCAGCGGCTGCTGACCGGGAAGGGACAGTTCATCGACGACAAGGCGGAGGACGGCGCGCTCTGGCTCTACGTGCTGCGCTCGCCGCATGCCCATGCGAAGATCGTGTCGATCGATGCCGCCGCCGCGCGGGAGATCGCCGGCGTGCAGGCGATCTACACCGGCGCGGACCTCGTCGCCGACGATGTCGGCACCATTCCGACATTGGCGATCTTCAAGCGGCCCGACGGCAAGCCGATGACGGTGCCGCCGCGCCGCCTGCTGGCGCACGAGATCGTCCGCTTCACCGGCGAAGCGATCGCCGCCGTGGTCGCCACCTCGCGCACGATCGCGCAGGAAGCGGCGGAAGCGATCGTCGTGGACTACGAGGTGCTGCCGGCGGTGACCGATCCGGTGAAGGCGCTCGAGCCGGGTGCGCCCGTCGTCTGGGCCGAGGCGCCGGACAATATCGTTGCCGCGATGAGCTATGGCGATGCCGCCAAGGTGGAGGAGGCCTTCTCCAGCGCTGCGCACAAAGTGTCGCTCGACATCACGAGCCAGCGCCTGGTGCCCTCGGCGATGGAGCCGCGCTCGACCATTGCCGAGATCGAGAAGAAGACCGGCCGGCTGTTGCTCCATGTGCAGTCGCAGACGCCGGCCTCGACCCGTGACGTGCTTGCGGAAGCCGTGCTGAAGCGGCCGAAGGAAAGTGTGCGCGTGCTGGTCGGCGACATCGGCGGCGGCTTCGGCCAGAAGACCAACCTCTATCCTGAGGACGGCATCGTCGCCTATGCCGCGACCAAGCTGGCCAAGAAGATCCGCTGGCGCGCCGAGCGGACCGACGAGTTCGTCGGTGGCACGCATGGCCGCGATCTCACCTCGACGGCCGAGTTCGCGCTCGATGCCAAGGGCAGGGTGCTGGCCTATCGCGTGCGTTCGATCGGCGCCACCGGCGCCTATTCGTCGGGCGCGGCCAACATCATTCCGCTGGTGCTGGGGCCGTTCGTGCAGACCGGAGTCTATGACCTGCCGCTGGTGCATTTCGAGGTCAAGACCGTGATGACGCATACGGCGCCGGTCGGCGCCTATCGCGGTGCCGGACGCCCCGAGGCGGTGTTCATCGTCGAGCGGCTGTTCGATGCGGCCGCGCGCCAGATCGGGATCGATCCGCGCGCCATCCGCAAGACCAACTACATCAAGCCGGCGCAGCTGCCCTACACCAACGCCGTCGGCCAGGTGTATGATTCCGGCGCCTTCGCCCACATGCTGGAGCGCGCGTCCAAGCTTGCCGATTGGGACGGCTTCAACGCGCGCAAGCGCGAGGCGAAGAAGCGTGGCATGCTCTACGGCCGCGGCCTGACCAGCTATATCGAATGGACCGGCGGCCGCGCCCACACCGAGAAGGTGTCGCTGCACGCGACCTCCGAGGGCCGCGTCATCCTGCATTCCGGCACCATGGCGATGGGGCAGGGGCTGCAGACCACCTACACCCAGATGATCTCCGATACGCTCGGCATTCCCCTGGACAAGATCGACGTCGTGCAGGGCGACACGGATCTCGCCACCGGCTTCGGCAGCGTCGGCTCGCGCTCGCTGTTCGTCGGCGGCACCGCCGTGGCGGTGTCGTCAAACGATCTCATTACCAAGGCGCGCGAGAAGGCATCGAACCTCTTGGAGACCGCGGTCGAGGACATCGAATATCGCGATGGCGTCCTGACGGTCGTTGGCACCGATCGCCGCATCAGCCTGTTCGAGATCGCCGGCAAGGAGAGGCAGGCCAAGCTCTCGGTCGACAGCGAGGGCGAGGTCGACGGTCCGAGCTGGCCGAACGGCACGCACGTCTGCGAGGTCGAGATCGATCCGGAGACCGGCATCAGCCGCGTGGTACGCTACACCACGGTCGACGACGTCGGCGTCGCGGTCAATCCGATGCTGGTCGCCGGCCAGATCCATGGCGGCGTCGCCCAAGGCATCGGCCAGGCGCTGTACGAGAACGTCGCCTATGATGCCGACGGCCAGCTCCTGACCGCGACCTATCAGGACTACTGCATCCCGCGCGCCGACGACGTGCCGCCGATCGTGGTCACCCTCGACGATTCTGCGCCGTGCCGCACCAACCCGCTGGGCGCCAAGGGCTGCGGCGAGTCCGGTGCGATCGGCGGTCCGCCCTGCGTCACCAACGGCGTGATGGACGCGCTGTTCGAGTTGGGCATCACCAACCTGCAGACGCCGCTGACGCCGGAGAAGGTGTGGCAGGCGATCTCCGAGGCGAAGGCGGCAAAGGCCAAAGCGTCGGCCTGAGCGAGCGCGCGGGACGCTCCCGCGTCGGACGTGCTCCTGTTGCGTCGCTCAACGCGCCGATCTGCGCCGAGCTGTTCGGTGACGAGGGCGGCGAGGGTTACGCCCGCATCTGGTCGCGCCCCTGCATGCGCAGCGCAGCGGCGACTGATCTCGCTGCGTCATAGCCCGCCATTCCGGGGCAGCCCGTCAGGGCTGAATCCGGAATCTCGAGATTTTCGGTGCAATTGCGCCCTGAGGGGACGATGCTGTCGGATCGCCCCGCCGAGCCCGGCAAGACAACGATCTCATGCGAATCGTCGGGGCGCCGCGACCGCGAGCGACGATGATTGACCCAGATCAAGGTCGCCGACTTGCACTCGCCTCTAGATTGTATCCAACACAACGAGGAGCGCGACCATGCGGCGGTGTGCGGACGTGATGCGCGGGGCGATGGCTTTGGCAATGGTCGCGTTTGGATCATCTCTGGCGGACGCGTGTTCGCGCGTCCTCTGGGCCGATAATGGTCAGGCCGTTGTCACCGGGCGCAACATGGATTGGCCCGAAGACATGCGCACCGATCTCTGGGCCTTCCCGCGCGGCCTTGCGCGCAAAGGCGAGAGCGGCGACGACAACGAACTGAGCTGGACGTCGAAATACGGCAGCGTCGGCGGGGCGGTTTATAATCTGGCGATCGCCGACGGCATGAATGAAAAAGGTCTTGTCGCCAACCTGCTGTGGCTCTCCGAGAGCGATTACGGAAAGCGCGATCTCAAGCGCCCCGGCCTCGCGCTGTCGCTATGGGCGCAATACAACCTCGACAACTTTGCCACCGTTGCCGAGGCCGTGGCCGACATCGAAACCGGTCGCTATCAACTCATCACCGCCGGCATGCCCGGATACGCGACGGCGACCGTGCATCTGTCGCTTTCGGACGCGACGGGCGATTCGGCGATCATCGAAATCGTCGATAGCGGCAAGGTGCGCGTTCATCACGACCGCCGCTATCTGGTCATGACGAACTCGCCGCCCTTCCCCGAGCAGCTCGCCAATCTGAAGAAATACCACGTCTTTGGCGGCACCGAAGCGCTGCCGGGGACGAGCGAAGCGGCCGACCGCTTCGTCCGCGCCGCCTATTACATCCAGAACCAGACCAAGCCGTCGGACACCCGCCAGACCGTGGCCCGCATGTTGTCGGTCATGCGCAACGTGGCGCAGCCTTTCGTGCGGCCAGACCCGAAGCGACCGGAGGCGTCGCATACGATCTGGCGGGCCGTCGCCGACTCGACCGACCGGCTCTATTTCTTCGAATCGACGCTCAGCCCGAACATCGTCTGGGTCAACTTGCCGCTCATCGACCTTTCCGTCGGCGCTCCGATCCGCAAGCTCGACCTGTCCGGGGCGGACAGAGATCTGGTCGGCGAGGTGAGCAGCCAGTTCAAGCCGGCCGCGCCGCTGGAATTCAAGAAAGGCGGCTCCTGACGGGGCGGAACCCTGAGGACAGATACAACGTCATCCTTATATCTGCGTTGTGGCGCTCGCACGCCGCGCGACATGATGCCGGGCGCTCGCCGTGCAGCCCTGCCACCGCACCGGGCCGGAAGCGCCGCGCCGTTTGTTAAGGACGGATTGTGGTGCATTGCAGCACTGAGGCTATGCGCCGGCGATGCTGTCGCACCAGAGTATTCCTGCCACATCAGCAACCTCCTGCTTTGGTCATGCCATGATCACGCACGAAATCGGCCCGGATGCCGACCGCAAGGTAAGGATCTCTCCGGTCAACTCGCACAATGAGTGGGATCCACTCGAGGAAGTGATTGTCGGAAGGCTCGAAGGCGCGACGATCCCATCCGCCCATCCGGTCGTCGCCTGTAACATTCCGGGAATGGCTGCACGGGCGCAAGCGCTGCTCGGGGGCTTCCGCTATCCAAGGATGTTGATTGAACCGGCTCAGCGCGAGCTCGATGGCTTTATTGCGCTGTTGCAATCGCTTGGCGTGGTGGTCACCCGACCGGAACCGGTTGATTTCAAGAAGCGCTTCAGCACGCCCGAATGGTCTTCGCGCGGCTTCTGCAACTCCTGCCCGCGCGATAGCATGCTCGTGATCGGAGACGAAATTATTGAAACGCCCATGGCGTGGCCCAGCCGCTATTTCGAGACCCATTCCTTTCGTCCGGTCCTGAAGGACTATTTCCGTCGCGGCGCCCGCTGGACTGCCGCGCCACGGCCGCAACTCACGGACGAACTGTATAACGCCGATTTCAGACGGCCCGAAGAAGGTGAGCCGATGTCATATATTCTGACTGAATTCGAACCGGTGTTCGACGCTGCCGATTTCGTTCGCTGCGGGCGCGATCTGTTTGTAACCCTCAGCAATGTCACCAATGCATCCGGCATCGAATGGCTGCGCCGCCATCTCGGCGACGGCTATCGCATCCACGAGATCGAGAGCCGCTGTCGTAGCCCGATGCACATCGACACGACCATTTTGCCGCTGGGGCCGGGCAGGCTTCTGATCAATCCCGAATACATCGACGTCAGCCGCCTCCCGGACATACTGAAGAAATGGGACATTCTCGTCGCTCCCGAGCCTGATCCGATCACCGATCGCATGCTCAATATCACGTCGCTATGCGGAAAATGGCTCAACATGAATGTACTGATGGTGGACGAAAAGCGCATCATCGTTGATCCGCATCATGTGCGAACGATGCGTGCGATCGAGCAATGGGGTTTCGAGCCGATCCCCTGCGAATTCCTGCATTACGCCGCATTTGGCGGCGCATTCCATTGCGCGACACTCGACATCAGGCGGCGCGGGGCGCTCGAGAGCTATTTTTGAGGATTGGCACGCCTATCCGGACTCGAGGCGCAGTCCGACGATGCCAAGTACAATGAGACCAATCGAGGCGAGCCGGGTCGCGGTCGTCGGCTCGTCGAACAGATAGATTCCGAAGAGAGTGGCGACGGCGATGCTCGCGCCGGTCCACGCGGCGTAGGCCGTGCCCATCGGGATCGTCTTCATGGCGAGGCCAAGACAACCGACGCTGGCGCCCATAAAACCCACGGTGACCAGGATCGACGGCAGGCGCGAGAGACCTTCGGAATATTTGAGAGCGATCAGCCAACCCACCTCGCAAAGGCTGCCAATGAATAAGATCACCCAGGCCATGAGAGGTTCTCCCAAAAGATGGGCTTAACGATCCTCGACGGAGTTCGTGTCAGAATTCCACGGTCTCGCTATTCTGCCAACTCGTTTCGCCAAGCCCTTACACTTTGCAAGTGCACGCTGGAAGGCTACGGAAAAGCCGGCTTGTCGGATCACCCTGGGTAAGCGGTTCAAGAGCCAACAAATATGAGTCGATCATCAATTGAGAGCTGCCTGGGCACCTGATGGAGATTTCGTCTACGGCCGCCGTGGTGATCGAACAGCACGGCATGTCGGCTCATGGCCCGAAGCGAAAGTGCTGGAGCGCGCCCGACATTTCCGGAGCTGGGGTCAGATCGGCTGTGCCACCCGCCTGCCGGCCACAGCCGCCCTTGGTCCGAAGTTGACATCCAAAATAGTAGGCTCCGGTAGAATCTACTTCGCTCTTACGACCCCGCCGCAAATCCCCCAGCCTCGAAAAACACTGGTTGCTCGCGGTCGGCCAATCGGGATGGTGAGCCTTCGCAGGACCGCGCAGAAGTGCGGCTCGATCCCTCTTGCGGTGGTGGCCTGACGGTGGACAAGGGTGGGGAGTCGGGCGATTCAGCGATGAGCAGACGACGTAATGTCACGCCCCGGGCGTCCAGTCAGCGCGAGAGGCCGTATCGTTTGGGCATCATCACTGGAAAGCAATGAGTTGAGAAGAGAACTAGGGTTTAGTTTCCCATTTCAAACAAAACTCAATGTCGTCCCATCCGATACACGCCTTATGTTCATCCCAATTGACACAGATCTTCTTTTTTCCAAAACTTACACAGTATTTTCCCGATGCCTTTGCCAAGGATGGCTCGACATATATTGTCTTTCCATCGATCTCGGTTCGCACCAAAATGGTTTTGCCTTTTTTGTCCGTTACTGTTGTTTTGTCTTTACTGAGAAACAGATCTTCATCGGTCATGGTTCTTTCTCCTAAATTGCGCGCTGCCACTTGCGTTCCGGTTCGATGTCAAGCGGTCAACTCAATATAAAACCGACCAGCACCCGTTAGCTTGGCGCGAACTTGAATTCAGTCATGCTTACACCTAGAAGTAGAAATTATCTCAGAATACTACGTATTGATTTCGATCAAAGTCGGTCGGTCCGTCTACGACGAAAACACCCAAGCTAAAGCTGCCGGGAATGCTGGCAAGCCAGGATGTCCGCCCCAACGGTCGCGACCGGGGGCGGCTGAGTCGGGCAAAACGCGCGAAGATTTGTGCCGGTCCGATCGCACGGGAGTGTCGTAGGGGACGAAAAATCATGTGCGTGGAAAATCTCATTTCGCCAGCCGTTTCAACGCGCAAGGGCAAGTGAGGCCCAAGCCTCGAATTTTTTCTCTTTCTTTTTATCAGAAATCGTGGGTTAATGCACGCATCCCGCCTCGACGAGAGGGGCGTTGCGCGCGATCGTCACGACACGCGAGGCGGGGATGCGATGGACGTTTTTGCGGCGTGAGACGAACGCGGCGAGGGCGGACGTGAAGTCGTGTGGTTCTGGCATCCCGACGCTGATGCTAAGTTGCTTGGGTGATGATCCGAGCGACGACGGTGGCCAAAAAGCCCGGTGCACCGAGAAGAGCACGATATAAGGTGCGCCGTGGAAAGGCGCGGTTCTTGAGAGGGTGAAAGTCCCTTCCGGCAAATGTCGTTCCAGCCGGTAG
>NZ_JAUEYJ010000020.1:0-184143 GCF_032489615.1 Bradyrhizobium sp. SZCCHNR1051
AATGGTACTATGGCTCAAGCCCTGGGAGAGTAGGTCGCTGCCAGGCCTGCAAAGGACATCCCCTCTTCACTCCCCAAAACAACAACGCCGCGCTGAAACCTCAGCGCGGCGTTGTCGTTTGTCTTGGTGCGTCAGCTCGGGCGCCGACATGCTGCCGGGGTCGAAGCTCGAGCCCCGCGGAGCTCTCGAGGCCAGGGTCCGCCGCCGATGACTCGCGCCGCGACTGAGGTCGGGCTAGCGATGCTAGGATGACCATGCCGCATCGGTTCGCCCGCGCGGCCAACGCGATTGAAAATGATCGAGAGGCGCGGATGGAGACGACCTCGGCGGGGCAGCCGTATCGCCTGAGCGCAATTGCGAGCTTTCATGCCCACATCTATTTCGATGATGTCACTCGGGCCGAAGCCGCGCAGCTGCGGCAGTGGATTGCCGACCGCTTCCTTGTGACGCTCGGGCGTTGGCATGACGCGCTGGTCGGGCCTCACGAGCGGCCGATGTATCAAGTCGCCTTCGCGGTCGACGTGTTTCCAGTGCTGGTGCCATGGCTGATGCTCAATCATGGCCGCCTCAGCGTGCTGGTGCATCCGAATACGACGGAGCCGTTGGCCGATCACACCGCGCACGCGTTGTGGATCGGACAGCCGCTCGGCATCCGCGGCGAGAATCTTCCCTCGCACGGCGAGGCAGAGCTGCCGCGCGAGCCGAACACCACGCCGACGATCGCCGCCTGAGCTCGCGCGCGCACTGGTGGCGGCGCCGTCTCCGCACGGTCGGAGCCTGGGCGGACTTGCCGGACTACAGCGTGCGCGCGAGATCGAACGCGCGGAGAATGACCTCGGCGGCATCGATGTCGAAATTGCTCGGGCCTAGCAGGCGCGGCGCCAGCGGGCGGCGGCCGGGCAGGGCATGTCCGCCACCTTCGACGCGATACAGCGACACGCCGCCGATCACTTGGCAATCGCGCCAGCTGAGTTGCGTGACGGAGGTGTCGCTGGCGAGATCCCGATGCGGCAGCGCCGCGGCCTGGCGCACGCCGCAGCCGTCGCGCCGCGCAAAGAACTCCGCCGTCTTTTCAGCGCTCCACACCCGGCCGCGCCCGCCGCGCAGCCCGACCTCGCCGCCGCGATAGGGCACCATCGGATCAGCCGTGCCGTTGATCATGACCACCGGCACCGGCCGCGCGGCGCAGGGCGCGGTGCCATCCGGCATGTTGGCGATCACCGTGCCGATCCCGGCAAACAGCTCCGGCGCCTTGCAGGCCAGGGTGAAGCTCATCATGCCGCCATTCGAAATGCCGGCAAGATAGATGCGCCGGGGGGCGGCCGTACCGTCGGCGACGAGGTGCCGCACCAAGGCGCGGATGAAGCCGACATCATCGGGACCGCCGGAGCGGCCGTCGTTCCATTGCCGGTCGAGGCCATCGGGAAAGACCGCGGCGAAGCCATGAGCTCTCGCGGCTTCGGCAAAACCGGTCGTGCGCGCGGCGCCGGCGCCGCTGCCGAGCGCGCCATGGAGCACGATCACAGTCGGCTGCGGCGTCTTGCCCGTGGTCATCACCATCGCATGACGCGGACCATCGCTTGTGTCGATAGTGATGCCGCGCTCCGCGGCGACCGCCGTGGTCGAGACGAACAGAGCCGCTGCCATGGCGGCCATGAACGATCGGAGATGTGACGTCATGAGCATCCTTCTCGGCTGTCGGGTGACTCCCCGCGGTGGGGCTTCTGTCCGGGCGCGGCGGCCAGCACGCGCAGCCGCATCGCCCAGCTCCGGGCTGCCGCGAGGTCGCGGGCGATCGCAATCCATTCGCCAAATGCGATCCGCAACGGATTGAAGCTCGGCGCAACGCCGACGAGGCCGTAGCGCAAGGTTTCGCCGGCCGGGGCCTCGGCGAAGCTACCGAACAGCCGGTCGAAAATGATGAGCACGCCGCCATAGTTGCGATCGAGACAGGACTCGTTGGCTGCGTGGTGGACGCGGTGATGTCGCGGCGTGTTCAGCACATATTCGAGTGGACCGAGATGCGGCGCGAGCTCGGTATGGATGAAGAACTGGTAGAGCAGATTGACGCCGAGCATGCCGATGATGGCGAGCGGATGGAAGCCGAGCAGCGCCAGCGGCAGATAGAACAGGACATGACCGGAGATCTCGCTCGTCCAGCCGAGACGAATGGCGGCGGTCAGGTTCAGATGCGTCGAAGAGTGGTGCACGGCATGCGTGGCCCACAGCCAGCGAACCCGATGCGAGGCGCGATGGTGCCAGTAGTAGACGAACTCGCTGGCGAGAAACAATGCGAGCAGGGCGAGCGGCCGGCTCGCGTCGAAATCGAAGATCCTGTGGCGATAGGCGATGGCGAAGGGAAAGGCCGCGACGAGCGCGACCATTGCGCGGATCAGATGCTGTCCGATCGCGATGGCGAACGAGGCTGCGGTCTCGCGCAGGTCGTGAGTCTCGCGGCCTGCTAGCCGGCCGAGCCCATATTCCAGCGTCATGAAGCCGAGCGCCGTCAGCAGCACGATCATGCGCGTCGACGGCGGTAGGGAAGAGAAGATGGGCATGGCGCGCATCCGACCTCATCGAATGGAGGCGGCGCGCCGGTCCGCCCCGGAGAGGCAGGCGGACCGGCGACATCGATGCTTCAGGGAGGCCGCGAGCAGCAACGCTACGGCGTCCGTTCAGCGCGTGACGGTGCGGCTGTAACTGTAGGAGTTGCCGCGCGGTCCCGTGCCCTGGCCCTGCCGGGTGCAGCTGCCGTCACTGCAGCTCGCGGAGCCGGAGCGCGACCAGCTGCGGCCGGCGGGACCTGTGCCGCCACCCTGCCAGGCGCAGGCGCCGCCGGAGCAGCTGCCGGAGCCGCCAAATGAGGTGGTGCCGCGCGGTCCGGCGACCGAGCCGCTGCGGGTCCAGGCATTCGCGTCGACCGCGGCTGCCGCCGAAAGGACTGCCACGAGCAAAAAGGTCGCGATGGATGTCTTCACGTCAGTCTCCCAATTCGTTCGCGCCGGCGATCGCGTCGCCTGCAGAGGGATACTGTGCGTTGGATGTCGCGGGCGGATGCACCGCCGGTGTCGTTTGGTCGCGGTGATTGGCCGGATTGTAACGGCTTGTCACGCGATCGCCGTCCGATACCGCAACATCGAGCGGCGCGGCGGGCTCTGGTCCAGCCGCACCCTCGACGTTCCGGCGCCTGTTCAGGCCACTACCGGCCCGTCGGTGTGCTTCACCACCTGGTCTTCGTCGCCGTGTTGACGTTGATCACCGCCGTGGCCGTGTTGGACGTGGTTGTCGCCGTGTTGTTGATCAGAGTCAGCAGCTTGTAGTAATCGACGACCTTGGCGTTGGCGACGTACATCACGTCCTTGCTGCGCATCTGGAAGCCCGAGGCCAGCAGCATGCCGGAGGGGTCGCGCAGGTTGACGTGGTAGATGGTCGGAATGCGGTCGTAGATGAAGCGGCTGGTATCGATGCCGAGCTTCTGCAGCAGCGGGCGTTCCTCGTAGCGATAGAGGAAGACCTCGGCTGGATCCGATTGCTGATCGTTCAGGCCGCCCGCCTTGCCGATCGCCTGGGCCAGCGTCAGCGTCTCCGTATCGAACGAAATCTCGGAATTGAAGCCGAAGACGTTCTGATTGAGGGCGCCGAGGGCCGTGAAGGTGGGGGATTCCCGCGTGATGTAGACGACGTCGTTCGGGCGGATGAAGATGTTCTCGCGCGGATCCTGCACCACGCGGCTGAGCAGCACGCGCACACGTTTGCCGTCCCGCTGCAGGGTCACGTAGCTTTCGATGGCCTCGTGCTTCGGGCCGCCCGCACGTGCAATCACCGCCAGCAGGCGTTCGCCCACGCTGTTGAGGGCCAGCACGCCCGGCGTATTGACGTCGCCGAGCACGCTGACCACGCTGGAATGCTGCTGGTTCAGGCTGACGACGACCTGCGGCTCGAGGGCGCGCTTCTGGAGCCGGAAGACGATGTCCTGCTCGATCTGCGGCAGAGTCCGGCCGGCGGCGGCGATCTCGCCCGCATAGGGAACGCGGATATTGCCTTGCTGGTCTACCGCCTGCGCCGGCAGATCCACGAAGTTGCCCGGGCGGGCGCCGGCGGCCGTGGGCGGCGTGAACAGCCCGCCTGGGGCGGCTTCGAAAATGGAAACGTTCAGCACGTCGCCGATGCCGGCGACCTGCACCGGCTTCGGCCGCTTGTCCGGAAACACGCCCTGGAACGTGACCATGTTGGGCTGCGACAGGAAGCCGATCGTCTCGGGGCTGATGTCGACCAGCGCATAGGGAAGCGCCGTGTTCGACCGCACGCTGGCCGTGGCATTGTCGTTCACTGCGTCGCTGGTCGGTCCTGTTCCGGGGAGCAAGGAACAGGCTGGCAGAAGCGCCAAGATCACCAGAGTTAGGAGCGCGCGCGAGCCACGGCAAAGGCTATGAAAGCCGCTCGGGTCCTCTGCGCTGTTGCGCACAGGAGACCCCCCGCCGCCGGTCGACCCGCGCGGATTGATCAAGGCCTTCAAACCCATCCCCGAATACAGCAAAAATACGTTTCCCCACGCTGCTCCCTCCACCAAGAAGGGAGAACGTCCCACATATTTCAACCTACCCGGCGGCCATACTGGACGAAAGCGCACCGCCGGGCGGGTTGGTCCGCTTTTGCCCGGCCGTGCCAATTAGGTCACAGTCTTACCTTACCATATTACCGCAACGAGCTGTCAACTCCGCCGGAGGTCCATGGTGGACGGATGATCCGTTCGACCTAACAGGAGCCGAGCAATTTTAAGCACAAAGCCGTTGCGCAACGGTTAGCCTGAGTCGCTTCGCTCAGGCAGGGGGCGACGACATCGCAGGCCGCGCAACGAGTCGGTGAGCCAAGGCGATCGGACGGGGCGCCGGGACCGCAAGCGGGCGGCCGGCTGTCCAAGGCCGCCGATCAAGTCTATGCTGCTGCGCCAGCCCTTGAGGCTCTTTGCAACGGAGCACGCAATTGTCGAACGTGATCAGGATCGCCGCAGCTGCTTTCGCGATCGCCTTCACGGGCCTATCCGATCCCGCGTCCGCGCGCGGCCTCTATCCGCTGACGGAGTGCGGGCCGGATCTCAGCAGACTCTGCCGGCTGCACGGGGCATTCGAGGCCACTCCGTTTCATTACAATCTCGCGATTCATCCCGGGTGCATTCGGCGTATCGCCGTCCAGACGCCCCGGGGCGTGCTGTACCGCCGCGCGGTGGTGTGCGGAGCGCCAGAACGGCCCATGATGTGGTAACCTCGGCCCTTTCCTCGGCGTCTCCGAAGGGCGCTGGACGCTCTGCTCGGCAGCTTCATGGTCAAGCTTGGCGCGAGATGGCGGCCGCGATGGTTGATGCGGGCCGTGCTCGTTCCGACGGCTGGCGCCCGCCCCAGCCATGTTCGGGAGTGTCGATCATCGCGCAGACGATTAAATGGGTAGTTCCGCACCGTGTTTTTACGTGATCTGAAATTAAATTAATCGTGTCCAGACGATTACGCGCGGTCGGAGACATAAAACGGTAGACTGAACAAACTAAAGCTTCAATTGTACCGGACCAAAGGTGCTTAATAAGTCCTTTCTGGCAATGCGGTAGCATTTTACTGCAAACCGTAGCGAGTGCCAGAGGTATTTAATGTCTTGCTGCCAGATGGTAAATTAACTTGTCGCGAGTGGTTAATTTAATTTCTAAAATCGAATCCGTGCATCGTCGCGATGACGGTTTGCCGGAAGTCGAGAAAAATCCCTCAAAACTCGCCAATGAGTGGGGTCCGTCCTTGTGTGACGAGCTTGGTACCGCGTTGATCGAGGATATTGAGACGGATGGCGGCGGTGGCGCTCTGAATGCTGTCCTGAAATCGCTGAACAAGATGCGCCTTGCGAAATCACGTTTCGGCCGGCCATCGTCGGGCCGTTCGCCGCAATCCGCGCTGCGGTCTCAGATCGAGCTTTGTGATGCCCTGCTCGAGGAGATCCAATCCATCAGCAGCAGCCTGGGCAAGCGCGCGAAGAAGTCCGCGGCTCCCAGGCGTCGCCCGATGGCCACGCGGCGCCGCCGCGGGACGGCTCATTTGATCGCGCCCCAGCCGGCGGTGCCGGGTCGGACCAGGCAGCAGAAATAATCGCATCGGAAATTGATCGGCGCGGCGGCCGGCCGTCATGGTCGCGCCGGTTGCCGGCGCGGGGCGACAGCCGCTCAGCATCGACCCCGACGGCGCATCAGATCGCCCAGTGCTGCTGTCGCTGGCAGCGACGGCCGGACGTCATCTGGACGTTCTTCAGCCGTCGTATCGCGCAAAGACGGCGCCCCGAGAGACAGTGCCGGCCGGAACCCATGTCACCGGTGGGCGGGGGATCGGGCCGCCGGGTGACCGCAGCCGTCCTCCACGCCACAGCCGATCGCGCGGCAGTTAGTTTCCGCTGCCGGTGGTGTGCCTGTCTCACGCCGCGCGACCCCGGATGCCGTCGGCGCGACGTGTTTGAGTCTGATTCGCATGAGCGCGCCTGAAGGATCCCGTGTTTGGCGAAGGCGCTTGATTCGCCGAATCGATGTCGGCGGCTTTGCGGCATGTTCACGGTGCGGGCTCAATTAAACCAGCTCGCGACATTTTGTGCGCATGCAAAAATATCTCGATCCGGGCTATCGGGGTGCTCGCCCAAATAGGTTGTAAGCCCTCGCGGCAGCTTTGAAAAACATGTCGCGGTGAAAATGTTCAGCGACCGAATTCGGCACCGTTTGATCATCAAACCTACGTCACTTTGACGCGGTTTTGCCTCAATGCGCAGCGAATCCGTTGCAAATCGTGTTGATTCGGCGACTTCTTGCAGCGTGCAGACGAATGTTGCCACAATCTGGAGGCGGTGTGACATAATTTCGGAAAAGGGGGTTGCGGGTTGATAATTGTTTGAGTTACAACCATTAGGTCTAGTCGGATTGGTATAAACTCAAATATTCAGTTTTTCCGAGCGTGAGCCACTTGCGGAACGAAATACCGAATTATATGACGTTAATTCGGCAGGATAGAGATCACAGACAAAGGTCGCTGCATGTCCACCAAGAAGATCGATTTCGAGGCGATGTCTTTCGATGACCTCTGGTCTCTCCATGAGCAGATCAGTCAGATCCTCGCCGTGAGGATCACGTCGGAGAAGCGCGAGCTCGAACGTCGTCTGGCGGTTCTCAACCGCAGCCGCGGTGCCATCGAAGGCGCCGGCAGCGAGGGTGGGCAGTCCTACACCACCAGCGGCAAGGCGCGGCGGAAATATCCCCGGGTCCTGCCGAAGTATCGCAACCCACAGACCTCCGAGACCTGGTCCGGCCGCGGCAAGCAGCCGCGTTGGCTGGTGGCGGCGATCAAGACCGGGCATCGGATCGAGGAATTTGCGATCAATGGGGCTGGCGCTTCGAAAAGTCGCCGTCAGCGCGCCTGATCGGGGTAGCTTCAATCAAGCTCGCCGCGCCGATAGTTGAGCGACGCTGCGCGTCGATACTGGGCCTGATTCGCCCTCTCAGCATCCACGAACGACATGTGAGCGGTTTGACGCCGCAACGTCGCGATCCGCCGATCAAGACCTGACCGAAGTGGGCCCGTCCGATCTGCCCCGCACGGCTCCGCCGATTGGCTCGCGATCATCATCCGTTGCGAATGCGCCTAATAGGCATTGTTGCCGCGGATCAGCTCGATCGGCGTCCTCAGCAGGATCGCGACGTCGAGCGACAGGCTCCAATTGTCGATGTACCAGAGGTCGAATTCGACGCGCTGTTCGATCGACGCACGCGTGGGCGTGGGGCCGCGGCAGCCATGCACCTGCGCCCAGCCGGTCAGTCCGGGCTTGACACGGCGACGGAACGCGTAGTTGCGCACGAGCTTGTCGAATTCGTTGTCGTGCGCCAATGCGTGGGGGCGGGGGCCGACCAGGGACATGCTGCCGTCCAGGACGTTGAGCAACTGCGGCAGCTCATCGATGCTGGTCCGGCGCAGCCAGGTCCCGAGCCGGGTGAACCGGCTGTCGCCGATCTGGGCCTGGACGATCGAAGGCCCGTCCTCGAGAACGGACATCGTGCGAAACTTGTAGATCTGAAAAGATCGGCCGTTGAATCCGCAGCGTTGCTGCCGGAACAGCACTGGCCCGGCCGAGTCGAGCTTGATGGCGACCGCCACCAGCAGGAGCAGCGGCGACATCAATGCCAGCGCGATGCCTGCCAGCATGACGTCCATGAGCCGCTTGGTGGCGTGTTCAAGCGGGCTCAGCAGGCCGCGCTGCAGCTCGATGCAGACCGCATTGCCGAGTTCGCGGCACGGCCGCTTGAAGATGTCCGAAGCCGTTCCGACCGGCACGAAACTCACTGGAAACGGCAGGACTCTCAGCTCCGCGCCGAGCGTTCGCAGATCGGACCAGGGTTCGGGATTGGCGCCGACGACGATCTCTTCGATATCGGAGCCGCGCACATAATCGATCACGCTCGAAACGATCCGCTGCCGCTGATCCGGATCCGCGTCGGGCTCAGGAAGCAGGAAGTGTCGCTGGACGCGAAAGCCGGTGTCGGTGAGCACCTGGGTCAGCCCGGCGTTGTCCTTGCTTGCTTCATCGGTGATCAGAACGATGTTTCGGCCGGAAAATCGTCTCTCCGCCAGCCCCTTTGCCAGCAGATATGCGGTGGTGCGGCGATGCAGGATCAGCGCCGCGAGCCCGAACATCGCGAATACGATGCTGGTGCCGCGCGAGAATTCGCTCCCGATCTTGAGCGCGAACAGTGCGCCGGCCAGCACGAGGAACGCCGTGACCCAGGTCAGGCAGGCCGCGCGGATCTGGCGCGGCAGGATCAGGAGCTCGGCCGGCCGGTACATCCCGCGGATCTTCATCAGCGAGACGAACAGCGCCGACACGAGGATCGCCAATCCGAGCGATTTACTGACGTCGTTGGCTCCCGCCGGATCCTGCAGATGATACAGAAACCCGGACAGGACGCTCGACATGGTAATCGTTGCAATGTCCGCCGCGATCGCGAAGGGCTCCACCGAGTCGTAGTGGACGGGCCATTTCCGCCCTTGGAATTGTCGTTCCAAGAGGACGGCCGGCATGCCATTTCGATCGAGAGTCTTGGGCTGATCCACGTAATGCATGGGATGTCGGTGTTCGAAACTCGGTTAAATAGCGATTAGCCGTCATTATATGTTTTGGCATTTAATTTAAACAATTAAAAACTGCCATTGGGATTTATTCGCGCCGTCGGACGTCTCCCGATACCTCGACGAGGCCGGTGACGCCGGAATGCCGGTTCTGGAGGACGGAAACGAGGCCGCTCGCCCCCTCCAAGTCGGTCCTGGCAATGCCCGCGTGACGATTTAATGTTCGTGAAACGGATATTTCAATGCGGGTGGCCAAGAATGGCATTTAAAAAGAGATATAATTGGATTATTAATCCGGTGCCGGGCGCCCGCGACGCGGGTGACGCGTCCGCAGCCGACCGAATGCAGGGGGAGGTTTTCCTCGTGCAGCCGGGAGGGCGAAGCGAGGGCACGGCGAGCTGTCTTCGAGGCCGGCCGGCGAGATTGGAAGATCATGATGCTCATTTCAAAGATTGAGAACCCGAAGGACGTCGCGCCATGAAGGTCGTATTGTTCTGTGGAGGGCTCGGGACGCGGATCCGGGAATATTCCGAGAGCATTCCGAAGCCGATGATTCCGATCGGCCACCAGCCGATCCTCTGGCACGTCATGCAGTATTACAGCCAGTACGGGCACCGGGATTTCGTTCTGTGCCTGGGCTACAAGGCCAATGTGGTGAAGGACTATTTCCTGAACTACAATCAGGCGTCCACCACCGACTGCACGATCTCGCAGTTCGGCAAGAAGGTCGAGCTGCTGGGCGATCGCCCCCCGGATTGGCGGGTCTCGCTGGTCGACACCGGCATCTGGCGCAACATCGGTCAGCGACTGCGGGCGGTCCGGCACATGGTCGAGGGCGAGGAGATCTTTCTCGCCAACTACAGCGACGGCCTGACGGACGCGCCGCTGCCGGAGATGATCGATCGTTTCAAGCGCAGCGGGAAGATCGGCTGCTTCATCGCCATCCACCCGCCGATCAGCTTTCACCTCGCCGAATTCGACGCCGACGGCACCGTGGGCCGCATGGCAGCGAGCAACGATTCCAACATCTGGATCAACGGCGGCTACTTCATCTTCCGCAAGGAGATATTCGACTATATCGACGAGGGTGATGAGCTCGTCGTGCAGCCGTTCAAGCGGCTGATCGACCGCGGCGAGCTGATGGCCTATCGCTACGAAGGGTTCTGGCGCGCCATGGACACGCTCCGTGACCGCCAGGTGCTCGAGGAGATGATCGAGCGCGGCGACACGCCCTGGCAGCTCGGCGCCAACCTTCCGGCGGTGGTGAACGGATGAGGGCCCTGCAGCTCGCCGGTCGCGGCGACCGGCTGTCGGTCCTGTGTCTCGGCGCGCACTCCGACGACATCGAGATCGGGGCCGGAGGCACGCTGCTGTCCTGGCTCGACCAGGGCGTCCGCCTGGATGTTCATTGGTGCGTGCTCAGCGGCAATGGCGAGCGCGGCGTCGAGGCGCAAGCATCTGCCGACGATTTCCTTGCCGAAGCCGCCGGCCGCAATCTCGAGATCATGCAGTTCCGCGACGGCTTCTTCCCCGAGCAGGGGGAGGAGATCAAGGCTTGGTTCGAGCAGCTCAAGGGCCGGATCAACCCGGACGTCATTCTTGCTCACCGCCGCGACGACGCCCATCAGGATCATCGGCAGGTCAACCGCCTGGTCTGGAACACGTTCCGCGATCATCTCGTCCTGGAGTACGAGATTCCGAAATGGGATGGCGATCTCGGACGGCCCAATGTCTACATGCCCGTCTCCGAGCGGATCATGAAGCGGAAGGTCGCGCTGCTGATGGCGCATTTCGGCAGCCAGCGCTCCAAGCAGTGGTTCGATCCGGAGACGTTCATGGGTCTGGCGCGACTGCGGGGCATGGAGTGCCGCGCCGCCGAGCGCTATGCCGAGGCATTCGTCGTGCGCAAGCTGTCCTTGGGGTGAACGGCGGCCGAATCCGCTCGCCGTGAGGTCCTCGCGGACGCCGCATCAATGTCCGATCTGCGAGGAGATGATCGGCGCTTGGCCGCGATGCGTGGCTGCGGCCGGCAGTCAGCCGGCCGCCCGTCGGGGAAGTTCGACGATCTCCTCTGCCGGCGGACGCTCGATTGCGGTGGCCGGCACCTTCTCCAGCCAGACCTCGCGCCACCACGCATAGATGCCGCGCGGGCAGAACAATCGGTTCTCGCTGTAGCGCGACTGGCAATAGACGCCGTCGAGAATGACGGCCGGTGTCTTCATCCGCCGGATGTAGCCGGTGCGCTCGTCGATGAACTTCTCGACGCGCGTTCGCACCCGGAACACCTTTCCGCAATAGGGCACCATCTCGGCGTCGAAGCCCATGCCACGGTTGTTGGTCTGCTTGTCGATGGTGGCCAGGATGTCCTTGTGCGGGCGGACGCGGACGAGATCGCCGGGCTGCAGCCCGAGATCGGCGATCGGCGCGTCCTTGTCCGTCAGGAGATCTCCGCGCTTGCGCGGAAACGGTACGCCGCCCCACAGCGACTGGACGCGGTCATAGATCCAGCGCGCGGGCCGGCCGAGCCGCGGACGGCGCGCCATGGTGGCGCCGACATAGGCGAAGTAGAGAAAGCCCTTCAACATCTTCGCGAGCGAGACATTGCCGGACGCGACGTCCTCGGCGTATTGCCGGGCGTCCCACCATTTGAGCGGCTGGGTGTAGGTCGGCAGCTCGGTGGCCTGGCAGGCGTAGCGCGGGCCTTTTCCCGGCTGCTGATCCGGCGACTTCGTCGCGTCCCACACCGCGCGCACCGTGCATCCGCCGGACGGCTGAGGCGCAGCCGCGCGGTCCGGGCCGGCCGGCGCGGGTTTGGTCGCGTCCACCGGGGAGAGCCACGCCTCCTTCCAGAAGATCAGGCAGGCCGCCTGGCAGCCGCCATAAGCCTCGCCGTCACAGCGGTGCTCCAGATGCACCGCGTTGGGAAGGCGCCGGCCGAGCCATTCTCCGGTGTTGTATCCGGTGACCGTGTCGCAGGTCTTGTGAGCGCGCTTGTAGACCTGGAAGCGTTGGCCGCACCATTTGAACATCTGCGGCATGAACGGCAGCCCTTCCAGGCGCCCGTTGGCATCGAGCGTCGCCAGAATCTCATCCTTGCTGCGCACTTCGACCCAGTCGCCGGCGGATAGTGTCATGCTCTGTCTTTCAATGCTTAAATCAATGCGTCATCGAGGCGGGTGGGGCATCCCGCGCGGGACGCCTCATTTGCCAGGGATCGAATTAAAGCTGCCGAGATCTGCGGTCAACATTTGTCCCTTTTGTGGCGTTATTTAATTTGAGTCAATTAATTAAATCAAGAGGGTGCCTGATGCCGCGCCGGCCGGATGGTCGCGACATCAGGCGGATCGGGGTAAATACACGGGTTTTCACGGAGTTTTGTGTGCCGCGCCGGAGAAAACGGCTGGCGACGTCGCTTGCTGACGGATTCACTGGACGCTGGCTAGAAAATTAAATTATAATCTATTGGAGGGTGATTTAAATTCTCGTTTTGGTTGGTGACATAGAGGGTGCGATTTTGAAGGTACTGATCACCGGAAACATGGGCTATGTGGGTCCGGTCGTCGCGCGGCATCTGCGGGCGCAGCGCCCGGATGCGACGCTACACGGCTTCGACAACGCCTATTTCGCGCACTGCCTGACCGGAGCGCCGGTTGTTCCGGAGCGATGTCTCGACGAGCAGATCCATGGCGACGTCCGCGACATGTCGCTCGACCTCCGTGGCTATGACGCCGTGGTCCAGCTGGCGGCGATCTCCAACGATCCGATGGGCAATCGCTTCCAGGAGGTGACGCTCGACGTCAACCAGAACGCCACCGTATCGCTCGCCAGGAGGGCTGCGGCGGCCGGCGTGAAGAATTTCGTGTTCGCGTCGAGCTGCAGCGTCTACGGCATCGCCAACGGACCGCCGCGCAAGGAGAGCGATCCGCTCAATCCCATCACGGCCTACGCCAAGTCGAAGATCGGATCGGAGCAGGAACTCGCCGCGATCGACACCGGCATGACCATCACCTGTCTGCGCTTTGCGACGGCCTGCGGCATGTCGGATCGGCTGCGGCTCGACCTCGTCCTCAACGATTTCGTGGCCTGCGCGCTCACCCGTCGCCAGATCAGCGTGCTCTCCGACGGCACCCCCTGGCGCCCTCTGATCGACGTCGCCGACATGGCGCGGGCGATCGACTGGGCGATTGACCGGCGGGCGGCGACGGGCGGCCGCTTCCTCACCATCAATGCCGGCTCCGACGACCGCAACTACCAGGTCAAGGATCTCGCCAATGCGGTGGCTGCGCGAGTGCCCGGGACCAGCGTATCGATCAACACCTCCGCGCCCGTGGACAGCCGCTCCTACAAGGTCGATTTCGGCCTGTACCGCTCCCTCGCACCCGATCATCAACCGCAGGTCACCCTGGACCAGTCGATCCAGAACCTGGTCGAGGGTCTCAAGAGAATGCAGTTCAAGGATGCCGAGTTTCGCTCGTCCGATCTGATCCGTCTCAAGGTCCTACAGGACCACATGGAGACAGCCAGGATCAACGACAGGCTGCAATGGACGTGATTGCGCCGGGCAGACGGTCGCCTCGGCCGGCAAAGACAGTGACGGAGACACCATGGAACTGACCCTTCCCACCGCCGTCGGCGTCGCGCCCAAGTGCCGGCACTGCGGCGACGACCTGACCCTCAAGCTGATCGACCTCGGCGCCTCGCCGGTCGCGAACGACTACATCGATCCGGCCAACTACATGCGCGCGGAGCCGTTCTATCCGCTGGAGACCTTCGTCTGCCGCGAGTGCCGTCTGGCGCAGACACGCGACCTCCTGGCCGCGTCCGAGATCTTCCGCGCCGACTATGCCTATTTCTCCTCGCACTCCACCTCATGGCTCCAGCACGCGCAGCGCTACGTCGAAGCCATGGCCGATCGCTTCAAGCTCGGTCCGGCCTCGCGGCATGTCGAGATCGCGTCGAATGACGGGTATCTGCTGCAATACTCCCTCCAGAAGGGGATCGACTGCCTTGGCGTCGAACCCTGCGAAAGCGTTGCGCTGGCTGCACGTACCAAGGGCATCGAGACCCGCATCGAGTTCTTTGGCCGCAACTATGCGACCCGCCTCCGGGAGGAGGGCTGGTCGGCCGATCTCCTCACGGCCAACAACGTGCTCGCGCACGTTCCTGATATCAATGACTTCGTCGGTGGCGTCAAAATTCTGCTGGCGCCGGAGGGCGTCGCGACCTTCGAGGTCCAGCACCTGCTGACCCTGATGCAGCGGCATCAGTTCGACACCATCTATCACGAGCATTTCTCCTATCTGTCGCTGATCGCGGGCCTGCGCATCTTCGCACGGGCGGGCTTGCGCGTTTTCGACGTCGAGCTCCCGGAAACGCATGGCGGCTCGATCAGGTTCTTCGTCTGTCACGAGGGCGCCGCTCATGCAGAGAGCCCGAACGTCGCCGACGTCCTGGCACGAGAGCGGGCCTATGGGTTGCATGACGACGCGATCTACATGGCCTGGAACGAGCAGGTCAAAGAGACGAAGCGGGCTCTGCTCGAGCTGCTGACGGCACTGAAGCGCGACAACAAGAAGATCGTCGGCTACGGTGCCCCGGCGAAGGGCGTGACGCTGCTCAATTATTGCGGGATCCGCACCGATTTCCTCGACTTCACGGTCGATCGCGCCCCGTCCAAGCAGGGCCGCTACATGCCGGGCGTTCGCATTCCGATCCTGCCGCCGGAAGCGATCTTCGAAGCCAAGCCCGACTACGTCCTGATCCTGCCGTGGAACATCAAGAGCGAGATCAAGGCGCAGATGGCGGCCATCCGCGACTGGGGCGGCCGGTTCATCGTGCCGGTCCCCAAGGCGACCATCGAGGAGTAGAGCAGGGCATTGCCGCACGATTGCGCGAAGAGTTTTGAGCCATGAGGTTTGTCCAGCTGGGACGGTCGGATGCGCGGCTGATCGAGCTTACCGTTCGCTCCGACGAGCGCGGCAGCTTCACGCGGACTTGGTGCGCGAAGACCTTTGCGGAGCAGGGCGTCGCGTTTATCCCGGTGCAGGGCAACAGCTCGGTGACCCGTCTCCGCGGCACCGTCCGCGGCATGCATTTCCAGCGCGCGCCGAAGCCCGACGCCAAGATCGTCCGCTGCAGCGCCGGCTTGATCCATGACGTCATCGTCGACATCAGACCGGATTCTGCGACGCGCGGCGAGGTCTATGCCTGTGAGCTCGGTCCCTCGACGGCGCGGATGCTCTACGTCCCCGCGGGCTTTGCCCATGGCTTCCAGACGCTGACCGACGACGTGACGGTCGAGTATCTGATGGGTGAGGACTATGTCGAGGAGCTCTCGGACGGTTTCCGGCACGACGATCCGATGATCGGCATCCGATGGCCGCAGCCGGTGACGGTGTTGTCGGCCAAGGATGCCGCCTGGCCCTCGCTTGCTGAGCGGGAGCTGTGGTGAAGCAGCATGACGGCAGCTCGGTGTCTTGGGGGAGGAATCTGGCGGCCCCGGAGCGGCCCGATCGCCTCGAAGGTTCTGACTATTTGTCGAGGAGGATCATGGAATGACGAACATTTTCGTTGATGCCATCATGCCCGATGACGAGCGGCGCCAGAAACTGTACGAGGGTGCGCTGTTCCTGTACTCGCCGACGCCCTCGCTCGATGGGCTGGTCGCGTTTGCCAGGGAGCTGATCGAGGAGGCGTTTCATCCTTACGATCCGCGGACGGCGCAATTCGAGCTTCCTGTCGAGCGCTACGTCGAGATTCTCGTCAGGCTGAAGCCATTCTTCATTCATCACGCCCGGTCGAAGGAGCTGGTGCAGGGAGCGCTCCGCGAGCTTGGCTGCGATCCCGAGCTGACCTATTTCGACGTGCCGCGGCTGCGGTCGGCAACGAGCGATGACTATCTCACCACCGGGATCGCATTCGCATTCCACCCTCATCGCGACACCTGGTACTCGGCGCCGCCGTGCCAGCTCAACTGGTGGCTGCCGGTGTATGACATCGCGCCAGACAACGGCCTTGCATTCCACCCGCGCTATTTCGACGAAGCGATCAAGAACGGCTCCAGAAACTATAACTATTACGAGTGGAACCGGACCTCGCGGGCATCGGCGGCGCAGCACATCAAGACCGATACACGGGTGCAGCCGAAGCCGGAGCAGGAGATTGCACTGGATCCGCAGATCCGGGTGATCGCGCCGAGCGGCGGTGTCACGATCTTCTCCGGATCGCATCTGCATTCGTCGGTGCCGAATACCTCGGGCGTGACGCGGTTCAGCATCGATTTCCGTACCGTGCATTTTGCCGACGTCAGCGGCAGGCGCGGCGCCGTCAACGTCGACTCGGAGTCGACGGGCACGAACCTGCGGGACTTCCTGCGGGTGACCGACCTCGCGCGGCTGCCTGAGGAGGTCGTCGCGCCGTATGATCAGGACGGGGCGCCCCGCGATCATCTGATCTATCAGCCGACGATCGTGCCGCTGGCGACCGGCGGTCTCGCAGCCGATGCCGCGCAGGCATCGGCCTGACGGATGATGCAAGGTTCGCAGGTCATGCTGGACATCCTCACATCATCGATTGGGCCGCGGGCGCCGGCGATCGATCTCCATGATCTGATTACGGAGCTGTTTCCAATCAACCGTAGCCTCACGGGAGCGGGGGTCCGTCAGACGCTCGAGATCGTCTCACGCTATGTCGACCTCGTGATTCACGAAGTGCCGTCCGGAACGCCCGTCCTCGACTGGCATGTGCCGGCGGAGTGGAACATTCGTCGCGCGACGATCTCGACCCTGGCGGGCCGCCCTCTCGTCGACTTCGCCGACAATAATCTGCATGTGATGGGCTACAGCAAGCCGGTCCAGGCGGTGCTCAGCCGCGCTGAGCTTGCGAAGCACGTTCATACCTTGCCGGAGCAGCCTGATCTCATTCCATACCGGACCGGCTACTATGCCGACGATTGGGGGTTTTGCCTGCCGGATCGTCTCTGGCGGGAGATGACGGACGACAGCTACCACGTCGAGATCGACAGCGAGCTCTCGCAGGGATCGTTGACCTACGGCGAATTCTTCGTCCCCGGACAGACGGACAAGGAAGTCCTGATCACCTGCCACGTCTGCCATCCGAGCCTCGCCAACGACAATCTCTCAGGGATTGCCGTCATGACGGCGCTGGCGATGCGGCAAGCGCAACGGCCCCGCCGGCTCGGGTACCGATTTCTATTCCTGCCGGCAACGATCGGCGCGCTTGCATGGCTCGATCGCAACGAGCGGGATCTCGACCGTGTCGAACACGGCCTCGTCCTCACCTGTCTCGGCGACCCCAGTGGATTTCACTACAAGCAAAGCCGGCGGGGCGCGACCATCGATCGCGTCGTCGCGCATGTCCTGAAGCAATCAGGGCATCCTCACGAGATTCTGCCATTCAGTCCCTATGGATATGACGAGCGGCAGTTCTGCTCACCGGGATTCGATCTACCGGTCGGGTGCCTGATGCGCGGCGTGCACGGCACATTCCCCGAATATCACACCTCGGCCGACAATCTGAATTTCGTCAAGCCGGACTGTCTCGACCAATCCTACGCCGTCATCGAGGAGGTGCTGGATCTGCTCGATCGTGACTGCATCTACGAGCGCGTCGATGGGCGAGGGGAGCCGCAACTGGGACGGCGTGGTCTGTATCGCGCGATTGCCGGTCAGCGCGAGGCAGGTGGCGCGACGCAGATGGACCTCCTCTGGGTCCTCAATCTGGCGGATGGCAGGCACAGCCTGCTCGACATGGCGATCCGGGCCGACGTTCCGTTCGCGCGAATCGAGGCCGCCGCACGGATCGCGCTGGACGCCGGCCTCGTTATCGTAACGTCACCGCCTTCTCCGTCAGCACCGGAGCATGTGAGCCGACAAGACCAGAGTGAGGCGTCATGAGTTCGCAACCGGGCAAGCCCCGCATCGCCGTCTTTTCACTCCGAAACATCTTCGGTAAGGCGCTCAATCGCGGCCCCCACGTCGAGTTCGAGGACATCATCTGCGAGGTCGATTCCGCCGAGCTGTTCGCGCCGGAGCTCGATCCGTCGCGCAGACGGGCGAGCTTCGCCACCCGGCTGGGCTACCACGCGCCCGTGCTGTTGAATCCTGGGATCGCGCGGATCCAGCCGCGGCAGCAATACGACGTTCTGTTCGCGATCTGTGGATTCCCGCAGGACCTGATCATGTTCGATGCGATCGAGGATCTGAGAGGGGCGTGCAGGACCTCGGTGTGCCTGCTGGACGAGCTATGGGTGAAGGAGATCACCAAGCACCGGCACTTCCTGAAGATCCTCGCCAAGTTCGACGTCGTGATGCCGTTCCAGATCAACACCGTGAAGCCGCTCAGCGAGGAGATCGGCCAGGCTTGCGTGCATCTCCCGCTCGCCATCGACGCGATCCGCTTTTGTCCCTATCCCGATCCCCCCGAAAGGGTCATCGACGTCTTCAGCATGGGGCGCCGCTCCCGCGTCACGCACCAAACGTTGCTCGCGATGGCGCGGGACAGCGGCCTGTTCTATCTCCACGACACGATCGGCGGCAGCCAGGCCATCGACCTCCGGGAGCACCGGGCCCAGATGGCAAACCTCGCCAAGAGGAGCAGGTATTTTCTGGTCAATCCCGGCAAGTTCGACGAGCCGCAGGAGACCGGGCGGCAGGTCGAGTTCGGCTACCGGTATTTCGAGGGCGCGGCATCGGGAGCCATCATGCTCGGTGAGCGTCCCGACAACGAACTCTTTCCGCGGTTGTTCGACTGGCCCGAGGCGATGGTCGACGTGCCGCACACGTCGCCCGACATCGACCGGGTCATCAGGGAGCTGGACGGTGACCCGGTCCGGCAGGACCGGATGCGGCGAAGCGGCATGGCCCAGACCTTGATGCGGCACGACTGGGTGTATCGGTGGGAGACGATCCTGGAGGCCACGGGTCTGCAGCCGATGCCGGGCGTCGCTGCACGCAAGGATCGGCTGAAGAGGCTGGCCGAGATGGCGGCCGGTCCGGGGGTGGCGCGCGAGCATGAATTAGATCGCGAGCCGGCATTGTTGGCGCAGTGATGTTTCAATCCTTCTCTCCGCCACAAAGTGGCGTCATCGCGCCCCGGCGGCCCATGTTTCGGCTGCAGACGATTTTATACCGGCTGCATTTCGACGATTGGATGTTTCATTGCCCTGTACGGATCTGTTTGGCCGTGACTGGGAATAGGAAAGTTGGCTGCAATGTTTGAAAGCGATTGAACGGAGATGTCGGAAGCCGTCGCCGCCTATTTCGAGGAACATCGGGAGTCGAACGATCTCGGACGCCGCGCGTTGCGCGGAGGTCTGATTTCCATCGTCATCCAATACGGCAATGCCGTGCTCCAGATCGGAGCGGCCATCGTCCTGGCCCGGCTGCTCGCGCCGGAGGATTTCGGGCTCGTCGCCATCATCACCGTGCTGACGAGCTTCGCGCCGCTCCTGATCGACTTCGGCCTGCTCGACGCCACCGCCCAGCGCAGCAGGATCACACCGGCCCAGGTCAGCGGCCTGTTCTGGGTCAGCACCGGCATCGGCGCGGCGGTGGCGATCGTCGTCGCTGCATCCAGTCCGCTGATTGCCTGGGTCTACGGTGATCCGCGACTGGAGCCGATCGCGCTCTGCGTCGCGATCACCTTCGTGCTGTCCGGGCTGACCAATCAGCACATGGCGCTGCTCCGGCGCACGCTGCAGTTCGGCCGCATCGGTCGGATCCAGCTGTTCGGCACGCTGGCGGGGACGGTTGCCGCCGTCGCCATGGCATTCGAGGGCTACGGCTATTGGGCGCTGGTCATTCGCCCCGTCGTGACATCGATCTGCGTCGTGGTCGCCGCGTGGTCGGCCTGCCGTTGGCGGCCCAGCGCGCCGGTGTTCGACGCCGAGGTGCGATCGATGGTGCGTTTTGGCCTCCACGTGGTCGGATTCACCGTGGCCTATACGTTGTCACGGGCGGTGGACCGGATCGCGCTCGGTCTGCTCTACCGGCCCGATCAGGTCGGGTACTACCAGAATGCGATGAACCTGTACGACAACTCGATCTATGCGGCGCTCAATCAGACGCATGCGGTGGGAAGCTCGGCGCTCAGCAAGCTGCAGACCAATCCGGTCGCGCTGCGGCAGAAGTACGAGGCGGCGCTCTCGATCCTGGCCTTCTTCGTGATGCCGGCGGCGGCGATCCTCTCCGTCACCGCCGAGGACCTGACCGTCGTCCTGCTCGGGCAGAAGTGGCAGGCTGCGGGAGCGCTGCTCAGCATCATCGCGCTGCGCGGCATTTCGCACGTCGTCGAGGGCTCGCAGGGCTGGCTGCATCTGTCGCTCGGACGGGCGGACCGGTGGCAGACCTGGGGGATCATCTCGCTCGTCGCGCAGGTCGTTGCGGTGCTGGTGGGGTTGCCCTTTGGGCCGGTCGGCGTGGCCTGGGGCGTCGTGGTCGGATACTCGCTGATCGCGCTGCCGTCGGTCATGTATGCCGGACGTCCGATCGGCATCGGTGCGGAGGTCGTGATCCGGGCCGTCGGACCGCAGACCATCGGCGCCGTCGCGACCGCAGCTGCCGGCTGGTGGCTGCAAGCCGCGCTTCTAGGGGCCTATCCCGTCCTCCTGCGCATGTTCCTGTCCGGGTGCTTCTGCGGCTGTCTCTATCTCGCGATCGTCGTCGGCGTGTTCCGGGTCCGCGAGCCGCTCAGGATCGCAGGTACGATCGTGCAGGATTTCGCCGGCAAGCGCTGAGAGGGAGCGAAAGGGGGCTCGGACAGCACCGCATGTCGCGATTAACTATCGCAATCATTGAATACCCCATATAAAACACCCCGTGATTTAAATGCT
The DNA here is from genome assembly GCF_032489615.1 of Bradyrhizobium sp. SZCCHNR1051. Lineage (NCBI taxonomy): Bacteria > Pseudomonadati > Pseudomonadota > Alphaproteobacteria > Hyphomicrobiales > Nitrobacteraceae > Bradyrhizobium > Bradyrhizobium sp. SZCCHNR1051. The sequence continues at coordinate 20,986 of NZ_JAUEYJ010000020.1, forward strand.
TTAAATGGTCATGGCCAGCGACAACCACCCGGACTTGGATGTGATGGAGGCGGATCCTGCGCCATCGGCGCAGCGCGAACCCGAATGGTCCGCAGCCGGTTTCGCCGACCGACGGCGGCTCAGCATCCTCAGCGTCTCGCACATGCCGGCGAGCCCGCCGCGGTTCGGGGCACAGGCGCGCATGCACGGGCTGATGACCCAGCTCGCGCGCCGCCACGACCTCACGGCGGTGATGCTGGTCGATGACGCCTTCGACATCGACGAGTGTCGGCGGGCCATGCAGGCCTATTGCCGCGACGTGGTGCTGGTGCCGAACCCCTACGGCCGTGACGGTCTGGCGAAGCGGCTGCTGCAGCTGCGCTCGCTGGTCTCGTTGCGGAGTTTCGATCGGCTGCGCGTGGCCCTGCCGGAGCTGCAGCGGGCGCTGGACCGGGTGCTGCGGACGACACCGTTCGACATCGTCAATCTCGAATTTCCCTATCTCGGCCACTGCCTGTTCCGTCAGGCGCCGGCCGGCGCGCCGCGGCCGCGGCTGATCGTGGACTCGCATGAGATCGCCTATGACCTGGCGCGGCAGTTCGCCGCCACGGGCGCGAGTCTGGGCCGCCGGCTCTACGCCGGTGCGAACTGGCGCAAGCTGCGCCGCGAGGAGATCGCGGCCTATCGCGAAGCCGATGGCGTCTATCTCTGCAGCGCGGACGACGAGAAGCGTCTGCATGACGACGTTCCGAACGCCCGCACTGCGGTCATCCCCAACGCCGCCGATATCGACTTCTATCAGCCGCGCAGCACCGATCCCGCGCCCGACGGCCGTACGCTGGTCTATTTCGGCCTGCTGTCGACGGTGCCGAACATCGATGCGGTCACGCATTTCGTGCGGGACATCTGGCCTCGTATTGCCGCCCGGCATCCCGATGCGCGCTGCAAGATCATCGGCGGACGGCCGCCGCCGGCATTGACGGCGCTGGCCGGGCCGCGGATCGAGCTGACCGGCTTCGTGCCGGACCTGCGGCCGCACCTCGCCGCGGCCGCGGCGGTGATCGTCCCGCTGCGGCTCGGTGGCGGCACGCGGCTGAAGATCGTCGAGGCCATGGCGATGGGCAAGGCGATCGTCTCGACCAGCCTGGGTGCCGAGGGCATCGAGGCCATGCCCGGGCGCGACATCCTCATCGCAGACGAGCCCGACGCCTTTGCGGGCGCGGTCAATCGGCTGCTCGCCGAGCCCGATCTCGCGGCGCGGATCGGCGGCGCGGCGCGGCAGGTGGCGGTCGAGAAATATGCCTGGAGCGCGGCGGCGCAGGCGCTTGAAGACTTCTACTGCGAGATCCTGGAGACAAGATCGTGATGAAGGCCGCGCTCATCGGGGCAGGGCAGATCGCCCGCCAGCATCTGGCCTGTCTCAACAGTTTGCCGGGCGTTCAACTGGCCGGCATCTGTGATCTGTCGCCGGCGACGGCGGAGGCCGCAGCCGAGCGTTACGCCATCCCGTCTTGGTTCACCGATCATCGTGCGATGCTGCAGACCGTCCGGCCCGATGTGGTGCATGTGACGACGCCGCCGACCTCGCATTTCCGGCTGGCGATGGATGCGCTCGAGGCCGGCGCGCATGTGATCGTGGAGAAGCCCGCGACCTCGACCTTCGACGAGCTGCAGACCCTGACGTTGCGCGCCAAGCAGACCGGCCGCCATGTCGTCGAGGACTACAACTACGTCTTCAACCGGGCACCGCAGGAGATCCTGCGTCGCATCGAGACCGGCGAGTTCGGCGCCGTCACCCATGTCGACGTGCAGATATGCCTCGACATCCTCGGTCCCGACGGTTTTGCCGATCCGAACTCGCCGCATCCGGCGCTCAGCCTTGCGGGCGGTGCGATCGCCGACTTCCTGCCGCATCTCGCCTCGCTGTCACATGCATTCGTCGGCCCGCATCGCAACGCGCATACCGTCTGGAGCAAGCGCAAGCCGTCGCCGCTGCCGTTCGACGAGTTTCGCAGCGTCGTCGAGGCCGAGCGTGGCACGGCGACGCTCGGCTTCAGCGCGAGCGCTCAGCCCGACGCGTTCTGGCTGCGGGTCTATGGCGAGCGGATGCAGGCGACCGCTAATCTGTTCGAGACGCGGCTGACGTTCGACGGCCCCCGCAACGTGCCGAAGCCGCTGCGCCCATTCTTCAGCGGACTGGAGGAGGGCCGCGACATCCGCCGCGCGGCGCTGTCGACCCTGCTGCGCAAGTTCAAGGGCCCAGGGGCCTATGAGGGGCTGTGGGAGTGCCTGGCACGCACCTATCAGGCGCTAGGCTCGGGAACGGCCTTGCCGATCACGATGGAGGACGTCCTGGCCGTCAATCGGATGGTCGAAGCGATGAAGCCGACGGAGCAGGCGGACATGAGGAAGCTGGCGATATGAAAGCCCTGGTCACTGGCGCCAACGGGTTTCTCGGCCGGCATGTCGTCGATGCGCTGCTGGCCCGCGGCATTGAGGTTCGCGCCGTGGTGCGTCCGGCGACGCGCGTTGACGCGCTGGGCTGGCCGTCGTCGGTCGACATCGTCAGGGCCGACCTGCGCACCTCGCGCGACCTTGTTCGCGCGTTCGAGAATGTGGATGTGCTGATCCATCTGGCGGCCGTGGTCGCCGGCGGCGAGGATGCGCAATTCGCCGGCACGGTAGGCGGCACCGAGCGGCTGCTCGAGGCGATGGCGGGCAGCGCCTGCCGCCGGCTCGTGCTGTGCAGCAGCTTCTCGGTCTACGACTACACGGCGACGCGCGATATCCTCGACGAAAGCGCACCGCTCCAGCAGACACCTGATGTCTACACCCGCGGCGGCTACACTGTCGCCAAATGGTGGCAGGAGCGGGTGACACGCCGTTACGTCGAGAAGCACGGCTGGGACCTCACCGTCCTACGTCCCGGCTTCATCTGGGGACGCGGTCACGGCTATCTTGCGGCGCTCGGCCAGCAGATCGGGCGCCACCACGTCGTGATCGGGCCGCTGACCCGCATCCCCATGACCCACGTCGAGAACTGCGCCGATGTCTTCGCGCTGGCGGCCACGGATTCGCGGGCGATCGGCCAGACGCTGAACGTCGTCGACGGTCTCGGCGAACGGGTCTGGACTTATCTGTCGGACTACATGCGCGGCACCGGCGAGCGCGGCCTCCGGTTGCCCATCCCGCATTGGCTCGCCAGCAGTACCGTACGGCTGGCGTTTGCGACCGTGTTCAGGCGGGCGACCAAAGTGCCGGCGATCCTGACGCCCAAGAAATTCGACGCGATGCTCAAGCCGCTGCGCTTCGACAATCGCAGGCTGAGGGACACGCTCGGCTGGACGCCGCCGCTCGACTACGAACAATGTCGGGCGCGGACCTACGGTCCGTTGCCGGCTTCGGCGGCAGCGCCGGCGTCCTGGTCGTCTGGAACGGCTGCTTCCATTTGAGGGCCGCGATGGTCCAACGGCGCCTGAGATGGAGGGGGCTTTTGGTCGTGCTCGATCTCGCGCGCGAGGCCGTTTCCGTGTCGTCCGCCATTTTGACGTCGCGCGTCTCAAGCGGATTGTTCTGATGTGTGGCATCGCTGGGATCATCGGACGGGTGGACGACGACAACCGCGCCGCGCTGCAGCGGATGAACGACGCCATGCTCCATCGTGGTCCGGATGCCGGGGGAATTTGGGCCTCGGCCGCGGACGAGCGTGGCTGGGGCGCGCTGCTGGCGCACCGCCGGCTCGCAATCCTCGATCTGTCGCCCGCCGGTGTGCAGCCGATGATCGATCCGGTCACCGGGCACGTCATCGTCTTCAACGGCGAGATCTATAATTTTGCCGATCTGCGGCAGCGTCTGGTCAACGACGGCCAGCAGTTCAGCTCGACGGGCGATACCGCGGTGATGCTGCGCGCGCTCGGCCTGCATGGGCCAAAGGCGGTGGCCTGGTTGCGCGGCATGTTTGCGTTCGCCTGCTGGGACCCGAAGGAGCGCCGGCTGCTGCTGGCGCGCGATCCCCTCGGCATCAAGCCGCTGTATGTCGCCCGCGCGTCGAAGCCCGATGCGGGCTGGTCGGTGGCCTTCGCATCCGAGCTGCGCGCTCTCCTGGCGTCCGGTCTTCTGGGCAGGCCCCAGCTCGATCCGCAGGCCGTCGCCAGCGGCGTCTGGAACGGCTTCGTGGTCGGCCCCGGCACGGCGGTCAAGGGGGTCGAGCTGCTGTCTCCCGGCCATCTCACCGCGTTCGACGGTGTCGGCAACACCATCCGCGACGAGGATTTCTGGTCGATCCCCGAGCGCGCCTCGGACCCGACGATGGATGAGGATCAGCTTGCCGCGATCCTGGAGGAGGGGCTGAGGCTGCATCTCGCCAGCGACGTGCCGCTTGCGGTGTTTCTCTCGGGCGGCGTCGATTCCTCGGTCATGGCCAATCTGGCGCAGCGTGCGGCCAAGAGCCGGATCCACACCTTCACGCTGGCGTTCGAGGAGCAGGAGCTGAACGAGGGGCCGATCGCGCGGCAGATCGCCGCCGCGATCGGGACCGAGCATCACGAGGTGGTGCTGACCGAGCAGCACTTCGTCGACAACCTCGAAGCGGCGCTCGACAGCCTGGACCAGCCGACCTTCGACGGCCTGAACTCCTACTACATGTCGCATGCCATCCGCGGCGCAGGCTTCACGGTGGCGCTGTCGGGGACCGGCGGCGACGAGCTGTTCGGCGGCTACACGTCGTTTCGCGACCTGCCGGTCCTGCAGCGATGGTCGAAGCGTACGGCCTGGGTGCCGGCCGGCCTGAAGGTTGCTGCGGCGAAGCTGGCTGCCAATATGCTGTCACCCTCGGGCGGGACGGTCGCGCCGCAGACGCGCTGGGCCAAGCTCCCGGAGATGGTTCGACGCGGCGATGATCTTCTGGCGCTCTACCAGATGGCCTATGCGCTGTTCCTGCCCGGTTTTCAGCGCGAGCTGCTCGCGCCGGACCTCGTCGATACGCTGAGCGATGGGCTGCCGGCCGCGATGAGAGCGAAGATCACCGCGGAGACCCGCGCACGCGCCCCGCTGTCGGCGATCAGCGTCATGGAGCAGCGCCTGTTTCTGGGCGAGCGCCTGCTGCGCGACAATGACGTGGCGAGCATGGCGGCCTCGCTGGAGCAGCGGGTGCCGCTGGTCGATCAGGTGCTGTTCGAAAGCGTCGACCGGCTGCCAGATGCGACGCGCTATCAGCCGCTGCGAAGCAAGGCGATGCTCAGGCGGATAGGCCTGCGTGGCCTCGATCCGTCGCTGTTCGACCGGCCGAAGAGCGGGTTCGTGCTGCCGCTCGATCGCTGGATCCGGCGCGGCCTGCAGGATGCAATGGACCGGACCCTGCGGGACCCGCAGGCCGTTGCGCCGGTGGGGCTGGACCCCACGGCCGTGGAGCGCCTCTGGCGCGCCTTCCTCGATGGCGCTCCGGGGATCTATTGGTCGCGCGTATGGTCGATCTATGTGTTCGTGCGTTGGTGCCACCGTCACCGCGTCTTCCGCTGACGTCCGACATCAGAAGAGCCGGCGCCAGATGCGCGTGCTCAGGCCTCCGGCATGACGCTTCCGCCGCACACCGGCACGCGAACGCCGGTCACGAAGCCTGCGAGGTCCGAGGCCAGAAACGCGATCATGTTGGCGACGTCCTGATCGTAGCCGCGCCGTCCGAGCGGCACGGACCGCTCGTAGAGCGGCTGCACCTCGTCACGGTCACGACGGTCCTTGTCGGAGATGACCCAGCCCGGGGCGACCTGATTGACCGTGATGCCATGCGGTCCGAGCTCCCGCGCCAGGGACCGCAGCATGCCGTCCGTGGCGCATTTGGCTGCCGTGTAGGGCGCTCGGTTGGGCAGGGCCAGGCTCGTCATCTCCGTGCCCAGAGAGATCAGGCGTCCCCATTTTCGCTCGATCATGGGGCCGGAAAACACCCGCGCGGTGGCCCAGGCCTGCAGGACCGAGGAGCGAAACACCTTGTCGAACTGGTCGGGTGTCTGCTCGACGACGGGACGTTCGTCGAACCATGTCACTGCATTGTTCACGACGATGTCGACGGGGCCGAGCGTGCTCTCGGCGATGCGGCGCATCGCCTGGACATCTTCAAGCACGGCAACGTCACCCGACATCGTACACGCGTGCTGCGGCTGAAGCTCGTTCAGCTCATCGCAGAGTCGTTCGGCAGCAGCGCGTGCCGTCAGATAGTGGATGGCGACCTTGGCACCACAGGCCGCCAGCGTCCGGGCGATCGGACGGCCGAGTTCTCCGGCCGCTCCCGTGACCAGCGCGACCTTGCCCGACAGATCGATCTGGAGCGGCGACCTCAACGGTCTCAGCGCCGGATCGTCCGGCAGGGGACCGAGCGTATTTCGTCGAATTCGTCGTGCAACTGCGCTCGCGATCCGCATCCACCCGTCCCCCGAAAGTATTCGTTGGCTCGGGTCGAGTATTAAATGCGCGATTAAATAAATTGAATTGCACAATTTGCCGCATTTGTTCGGGTGGGTGCACCGATCGGTTCATAAGGGCGCCGTGCACGCGCTTTTGGTGCCGGCTGCAGCAGCCGGTGAGCGTTGACGAGGGCCGATGCGCTCAAGATGCGCGTGTCGTCGCACTCTCGACGAGACGGTCGCCAAGCGGCCAGTCTGCGCCGGACTTATCCTGCGCTCGGCCTGCGGCAGGCACCGGCCTGAACTTGTGCCGGAGCCGCTTGAAATACGGCTCGATGAAGCGCTCGATGGCCGCCGCGTAGAGGACCGAGATCAGGAGCGCGAGCGGAAACAGGATGTAGGGTTTGGCGCCGATCGCCGGCAAGTTCTTGTCGATCGTTCGGATCACGACGTTATGGATCAGATAGATCGCGTAGGAATAGGTGCCGAGCGTCATCACCCAGGCGTGATTGAGATGACGAAACAGCGGTGCGTCGGCGAAGCGGACCGCGAAGAAGAACAACGGCATCAGTGCCAGTCCCTGAAGGCTGTAGCGGGCGGTCTCCCGGAACACCGCATCACGGTAGACCAGCGAGACCAGCAGCGCCGCCGCTGCGCCGACGAGCAGCGCCCATTGAGCCGCCGACATCCGTCCGGAGGAAGAGCGCTGCCGCACCGGGTTCATGACCAGCGCCAGAATGCAGCCATAGGCGATCGAGTCGATGCGGGTGTCCGAGGCGTAATAGGTGCGGTCGGAGAAGAATTCCGGGGCGTGCACCAGATGGATGCGCCAGGCGAGGACGCCGAGACAGACGAGCCCGAGCAGCGCGCCGATGGTGCGCGGCCGCAGCACCGATCCGAGCAGCAGGGTCATCAGCAAGGGATAGACGATGTAGAAGTGCTCTTCGACCGCCAGGGACCACAGAATGCCGGTGCCGTCGGGAACCGTATTGCCTGGATCGAAGAACAGGCCGTAGTAGTTGGCGAAATACAGGACCTGGGCCGCCAGCCCCTTGGCGGTCATTCCGCCGTCCAGCAGGCCCGCGGCGGTGAGACCGTAAGCGATCGCCAAGGACAGCAGCAAAGGCGGCATCAGCCGGAACACGCGCCGCGCATAGAAGCTGGGAACGTCGAGCGCGCCGGTGCGCTCATGCTCGGCGAGCATGAGCGTGGAGATCAGGAAGCCGCTCAGGAAGAAGAAGATGGTGACGCCGAAGCCGCCGGGGACCATGGCCTGAAGTCCGGAATGGCCCAGGACCACGATCAGCACCGACAGCGCGCGGATGCCGTCGAGTGATGGAATGAGCAGGGATGCGCTGCCATGCGCGTTCTTCCCGCGTGACGCTGTCGGCGCGGCCGCACCGCCGTCGACAGACGTCATCGGCGGCACGGCGGAAGCATCACGAAGGCGGCTGAACTCGAGAATGTTGGCCATGCTGTCCAAATGGAGTCGGAGAAACACCTAGCTTCGCAATTCTCGCGTCAGTACCGCGGCGATCTGTCCGCCGAGCGTCATCGCGTATCGGCTGCGGCGTGGCTGGCCCGCCAGAGCTGAGCCCGCTCCGCATCGATCCGGGCCGTCGCGGCGCGCTTGCCCAGGCGCAGGCAGGCGTGCTGATAGGCGCGGAGGAAGCGCCGGAACTCGAGATCGTCGTAGCGCGGCAGGCCCGCCAGCCAGCTCCGGAAATAGCCCCACAGCATCGCTGCGCTGCCGATCAAGGCGGGATAGGCCGGCAGGTGATAGACCGCCACCGCGAACTGGTACAGCGGCGACGTTCCCATGAAGTACTGGCCGAAGCCCTTCCGCAGGCGTCCAGTCCAGATGCCCTTGTGACTGGCGCCCTGCGGCCGCAGATGGATGAAGCGCAGTGCTTCGGTATCGATGCTCTCGGCGATCCAGCCGAGCATGCGGCAGCGGTGGCAGTCGATGCCGTCCCACATGACCTGGCGCACGAAGCCGCCGATCTCCTGGAAGCAGGCGACGCGGTAGAACTTGGTCATCCCGACCGACATCTCGTCGCCGCAGACCTCAGGCTCCAGGGCGCCGGTCTGCGGGTGGACGAACCACGGCTTGCCTGAGGTGGTCCCGACCCGCGGATCGCTCTCCATTCGCTCCATCAGCAGCTCGAAGTAGCGCTCGGGCAGATCGAGGTCCATGTCGAGCTTGCAGAGATAGTCGAAATCCTCCAGCCGCACCGTCTCCAGGCCGGAATAGAACGCCTCGATCACGCCAGGACCGACCTTGCGTCCGCCGCGATCGGCGCGGCGGATCACGCGCAGATAGGGCAGGCGCTGGGCGTACTCCTCGAGAATGGCGGGGGTGTCGTCGGTCGATCCGTCGTCCACCACGATCCATAGCGCCGGCGGCACCGATTGCGCAGCGACGCTGTCGAGAGTCCGGCGGAGGTACTGGCCCTCATCCCGGCAGGGCGAGACGAGCAGGTAGCGGCGCGATGGCGTCACGTATCAAATCCCTTGCGGAAGACGGAAGGACCGATGCAAACCTGCCGCGAGCAGGGGAGCCACCGGTCGCCTTTCAATAAATTAAATCGTGATTTAATATTATGTCATGGCGCGTGTCAAAGTCATGGTGTTTTTAGTCGGCGCGCCATTTCAATGTGTGGTCGGTCCTGCGAGAAGGTCCCATGGATAGCGTCCGCCTCGTGATCCCCGGTTGCACTCAGGCTCCGTCCCGGTCGTCTGCACGGGTGTCGCGCCGGATCGATGCCGTGGGCATCCGGGCGCTTTGCACGGCCGCGCTTGCCCTGCTGATCCTCAGCGGCGCTGTCGAGGCCGCCGAGCCGGCCGCGTCCACCCGGCCGGCATTGGCCGGCAGTCTCCTGCCGGCGGAGCGCCTGGCCGCCTGGAATCCGGGGTTGATGTCAGCCGGCGGTATTCCGAGCCGCACCATCATTTATCGCACGCTGTCTCCGAGCGGGAGAGACGACAGCGGCGCGATCCAGGCCGCCTTGAACGCTGCGCCCGCCAGCCGGGTCGTGATGCTCAACCCCGGTACGTTCATCGTCAACGAGCCGCTCTTGATCAGTCGCCCGGTCACGCTGCGCGGCGCGGGCGCAGGTGCGACCAGGCTGGTGAAAACCAACGGCGCACGCGCACGAACGTCGGCCGTGATTGCCGGCACGAAGGGAATCCTCACGCCGGTCGACCCGAGCTCGTACAGTTATGATCCCAAGCCTGTCATCATCGTCGGACCTTCGCGCTGGAACAATGGCCCCGACAGCAGCGCGTCGCAGAACCTGCTGGCCGACGGCGAACAGGGAACGTCGACCGTCACCCTCGCCAGCGCCGCGAATATGAAGCCGGGCGATTTCGTCCTGCTCGACGAAGTCTCAGGCGCATCGTGGCAGGCGACGCCTGCCGGTTTTCCGGCGGGAGCGAAGGTCTGGCAAGGCGATCGCGTCGCCTGGAACATGCACGATCCGGTTCAGCCGGGCGATGACAATGCCGGCGCGAATGCGGGAGGCCCCTATGACCAGGCCCCCGGCGTCTTGCCGAAGCCGATGTCGTGGTTCGCCCGCGCCGACCGGGCGACCGCCGAGATCAAGGAGATCGCCTCGGTGACCGGGAGCACGGTGACATTCACCTCGCCGCTCACGATCAGCTATCGCAGGGATCACCAGGCGCAACTCACGCCCTACAGCACCGACCCGAACAGCGGTCGCCACGCCGCCAATCATCGCGACATCCACGTTGCCAATGTGGGCGTCGAAGATCTGAGCATCGTCGGTGGGGCGGACGGCGCGTTGCGGTTCGAAGCCGCCGCTTACTCCTGGGCCAGATCCGTCGAGGTGACGCAGTGGCTCGGCGAGGGCGTGGCGATCAATAATTCGTTCCGGGTCGAGCTCCGCGATTCCTACATTCATACCGGCTCGTGGCCGCAGCCGGGCGGCGCCGGATACGCGATCAGCCTGGCGGCGGGCTCCTCGGAGGTCCTGATCGAGAACAACATCCTCGTCGACGTCTGCAAGAACATGGTGTTCCGGTCGTCCGGCGCCGGCAGCGTCGTCGGCTATAACTATGTCGACGACTCGTTCGATTTCGACAACCCCGGCTGGGTCGAGGTCGGCATCAACGCATCGCACATGGCCGGCGCCCATCACGTCCTGTTCGAAGGCAATCTGTCCCACAATGCCGACAGCGACTACACCCATGGCAACGCGATCTATCTGACCTTTTTCCGCAACCATCTCACGGGGCAACGCCAGCGCTTCGTCGATCGTTCAGGCATTCGAGCCGTGGGTCTCGCATATGGCTCGTGGTGGGATTCGTTCGCCGGCAACGTGCTGGGTCGGCCGGGACGCATGAGCGGTTGGACCTACGACGATCCTTCGATGCAGGCCGGCACGGCGGTTTGGGGGCAGGGCGGTGTCGGCAACGTCTGGATGCTTGGTTATGATCCGGAGCGATGGACCATGGCGCCAGACCCGAAGACGCTGGCCACGGTGATCCGCGGTGGCAATTTCGACTATCTCACCAGCAAGGTGGTCTGGACCGACGGCCTCGCGGCGCAGCCGCTCCCGGCGTCGCTGTATCTGAGCGCCAAGCCGGGCTTTTTCGGCAATCATCCGTGGCCCTGGGTGGATCCGACCGGCGATACGAAGCTGCATACGTTGCCGGCCAAAGCGAGATTCGATGCGGGCACGCCGTTCGCGGCGACGCCGGGAACAACGCAATAGAGCTGGCGTGAGGCTCCAACGGGTTTCCGTCAGGTGCGGACACCGAGTCGCGGCCGCCATGCCGGTCGTGTGCGGCTCCAACGAGCCGGTCGCCTGCTCACGGGCTGAGGAGAGGCGGGCATGCTCTGTTGCGACCTCCGCCAGTATCGCGCGGCCTCGACCGTGACGAGCACGAACACGACCCAGGACACGTCGAAAGCGCGCAGCCACAAGGTCTCGAGAAAATCATACAACATTACGAACAAGGCGACGGACAGCAGGATCCACGCTCGCTTGTAGTCGTAGCGCGCCACGCGACCGATGACGTGAACGGTGGCCGCCAGAAAGACGAGGAGAAAGGCAAGACCAACATAGCCCAGCTCGAGCATCGCATCATAATAGCCGTTGTGGGAGTTCGGCATGGCCTTCACCCAGCCAGGTGCCTCGGTGATGCTCGGTGCGTCTGCCCCGACCAGCCAGAAGCTCTGATAGCCCCATCCCAGGAGCGGCCTCTTCGCGATCTCCATCTCCGAAAAGGCCCATATGGTCGTCCGGCCGGTGAAGCTGGAATCGCCCGTCAGCAGATAGGCGATGCGGCCGGTCGTGAAGCCCGCGAGCTCGCCGAACATGAAGTAGCCAAGGATCATCGCGGTGAGAATCAGAATCGGCGCAAGCCGCAGCGTTCTCGCGATCGCGAGCGTCAGGATGGCCAGGACGGGAGCGACCAGAGCGAGACCGAGCGCAGTCTTCGAGCTCGAGAAGAAGATCAGGGCGATGGCAGCGACGGCAACGACGATCCCGAGCGCGCGGCGGGTTCCGGGATAGAGCAACTCGTGAATCGAGAGCAGGAACGCAATGGCGGCAAACTCGCCCAGCAGGTTCTTTCCTGAGAAATAGCCCTGGTAGCCGATGTCGACCAGCGTGTTGCCGTATAGCGCGTAGGTCGCATAGCCGCCGGGAAGCAATAGTATGTTGAGGATCACGCCGACCGCGAAGCAGAGGAACACTCCGCGCATGATGTTGGCGTTCGGGTTCGACAACAAGGCGGGCAGCACAACGGCGGTCAGAACCATCGCTTCCTGGACGAAGCGGACGAAGGCGAACTCGGGTTTGAATGCCCATCCGATGCTGGCGCCTGCCAATCCGAAGTAAGCGCAGAGAGCGATGATGTTGGGCGGAAGGGCAAGCCGGTCGCCGCGGGCCAGGCGTTGCATCGCAACGACGATGGCGACGGCTGCGAGGACCGGCCAGAAGACCCGGTTCTCAATCCGGCTCTCGAGCAGGCCCTGGAGCCCCGCCGACGGTGGGAAGCTGAAATAGATCAGCGGCTGAATGAGGGACGAGTAGGCGAAGGCCAGCACCGGTATCAGCGCGCAGACGTCGAACGTCCCCGCAGAGGCCCGCGGCCCGGCCGACATCGACGTCGTCGCTGAAATTCTCGGCATCACAATCTGGCTCAGACATTCGAACGGGGCGGCCGGGCCGGCAGCCGCCAGGAATATTGTCGAGCGATATTATCCAGAGATGCAATTAAATAAAAGCGCCTCGTTGTGCGCCTGGGAGACATTGCTGCGACTGCGCCGCAAATCTGCTCTGGTATTCACAAATAAATCGTATTAAATGCGTCGTGTGATTTAAAATTAAATAGTGATATTTTGGTCACCCGCCTCCGTCAGGGAGGTGCGGCCGGGGTCCGCAACCCGGCATCTTCGTGCGGCGGGGCAGATTGAGGGAGAGCGGCTGATGCTGACCACGCATGAATTGCAGGAGCCGGGATCCGCCCTCTATCGCGTAGGGCGCTCCGGGACGGGTCGCGGTCGGCCGGAGGCCGATGCTGCAGCCATGACCGACCCCGCAGTTCCCGACGACCTCGCGCGCGACGTCTATTGCGTCCTCGGGATACCGGTCGATGCCATCGGCATGCGCGGCGTGCTGCGCCGCATCCGCGACGCTGCCCGACGCAGAACGCGGCTTCTCATCTCGACTCCCAATCTCAACTTCCTGGTCGCCAGCCAGTCGAACAGGAGCTTCAGGGAGTCGCTGATCCTGAGCGATCTCTGTACGGTGGACGGCATGCCGGTGGTCTGGATCGCCCGGCTGCTTGGGATTCCGATCAAGAGCCGGACGGCCGGCGCGGACATCTTCGACGCGCTGAAGTCGGAGGCCGGAGCAGCGAACGCGCTGAAGCTCTTTCTTTTCGGCGGCCCGGAGGGAGCCGCCGAACGGGCCGCCCGGACGCTGAACGGCCAGTCGGCGGGATTGCAATGCGTCGGCTGGTCGAACCCCGGCTACTTGTCGGCCGAGGAGTTGAGCCGGGATCACATCATCGACGAGATCAATGCCAGTGGGGCCGACTTCCTGGTTGCCTCTCTGAGTAGCGTGAAGGGACAATCATGGTTGCAGCGCAATCATGAGCGTCTCGAGATTCCGGTCCGCGCCCACCTCGGTGCCGCGCTCAACTTCCAGGCCGGGACGGTGAAGCGTGCACCTGCAATCCTGCGTCGATCAGGCTTCGAATGGCTGTGGCGCATCAAGGAGGAGCCCTATCTCTGGCGTCGCTACTGGAACGATGGGACGGCGATGCTCGGCCTCATGCTCACCCACGTGCTGCCGTTCGTGGTCTGGACCTGGTGGATGCGGCGCACGCACGAGCGGGGTGAGGCGCTGACCATCACGCAGGACCATGGAGCGCGAGCGGTCACGCTCAGCCTGTCGGGGCCCGCCGATGCGCGCCACGTGGACAGGGCCATCCCGGTTTTCCGTGCCGCTGCTGCGTCCCGTAAGCCGGTCACGCTCGATTTCTCGAACGTCTGCGCCATCGATGCGCGCTTCCTCGGATTGCTGCTGATGCTGAGGAAGCAACTGGAAGCCCATGGCTGCATAGCGACGTTCGTGGGCGTTTCGCCGCTGATGGCCCGCATCTTCCGCTTCGGCGGACTGGACCGGCAATGACAGGGGGAGGCTCGTCACCGATCGCATCACAGCTCCCGCAATCGGTGGTTCGATGATCGCCGCCGCGGCGCTCGCCGGCGTTGCGAAGGATTGCCTGAGCCGTGAGTCCGACCAGCGCCCCTCGGCTGATCGCCGCCCATGGAGTGACTCGTGTTCGGAGATTGAGCGTTGAGCGCTGCAGGTCCAAAAGGACGCGAGCTTCTGATCGACTTCTATCGAAGCTGCGCGATGCTGTTCGTATTCTATCATCACACAGCCAACGTCTTTCCGGACTCCGTCGATCTGTTCACGAAATTCAACCCCTTCGCCGAACTGTTCGTCGTGATCTCGGGGTTCATGGTCGGGTACGTCTATCTGCACAAGGAGAGACACGGAGAGCTCGTTGTCCGCGGGTTGAAGGTGCTCGCCGCCTATTTCGTCATCTCGGTGCCGGTCGCGATGGGCATGGCTGTCCTGGGGAAGAAGCGAGAACCGGTGGGGCAGGCGATTTTCGACGTTCTGACGTTCCAGTCCGAGCCGACCTGCATCACGATCCTCAAATTCTACGGGTTGATGTTCCTGCTGCTTCCGTTGATTCTGCTGGTGTTCAAGCGCCGCAGGCTCCTGGTGCTGGCGTTGTCGGCTGCGATCTTCGTGGCCTGCACCTGGTTCAGCAATACGACCACGGCAACCGAGTTCGAGAATCCAGCCGTCATTCTGTTGCTGTTCTCGCTCCAGGCGCAGATGTTCTTCATGATTGGCATCTGGCTCGGAGATCTCCATCGGTCCAACCGCTTGATCGGACCCGCGTTCTACACGGCGCTGGCGGGGATCTTCATCTTCGGGCTGCTGCTCGACTACGGACTCGGCTTTCCCAGCAATGGCGAAAAATACCCCTATCGGTTCGACAAGCTCCTCAACCTGCTTTGGACATTGCCGCTGCTGTTGGCGCTGTTGTGGGCGGTGTTCGCGCGCACCCGGCGATCGCCGGCGGTCGCGCTCATCCTCAACGTCGGCCAGAACTCGCTGATCGCGTTCCTGGGGTCGGAGGTGGTGCGGCAAGCGGTCAAACTCGCGCTCCTCCTGGGGGGCGTTCACCCGCAGGTCTACGGCCAGACAATGATGGGCCTGTTCGATGTGGTCCTGGTGACCGCGGTGCTTTGGCTCTACCGGGCACGCTGGCAGAACCGCCAGACAGTGCTGCACCCGCTCAGCGGGCCGTAGCGGCGTCTTTCGCCTGGAAGTGTTGCTCCAGTGCGCTTGCTCGAATCCTCCCGGGCGGCTTAGCTCATCGCTAACCATTGGCCGCTAGCCTCTCGAGACGCCCGAGGAGGCATGAACTGATGTGGGTGATAACGCTTCATTTTGCAGCCGGGGTCGTTGCCGGGACGATGTTCACGGTTCGCACGCTGCTGGCGCTCGCCGCGATCGTCTTCATGGAGTCTATCGCGGCTTCGATCGTCAGCGGGCTGTCGGCCGCGCTGTATGCCGGCGCCGGTCTGATTGCAGTCCAGGTGGGCTATCTCTCAGGCGTCTATGTCCGCAGCGCTCTGGAGCGTGCCGGCATCGCCCATCCCTCCATTCGCCCCGAGCACCAGCGCTGACGGCCGATCTCTCCTCTGTCACCGGCTCATTCGATGGCGCGCGCTGACAGACCTACTCGGCCATCACGCTCCCGTAACGAGCGTAATATTTATGGTTGTAGTAGTCGCCGAAGTGATTGGCGTAGCGCTTCAGCGCCTTCATGTTCGTCTTGTTGAGCACGACGCCGAACAGGGCATCGTAGACGTTGGGAGCTGTGTTCAGCGCGTGCTCGACCACCTCGGCCGGCGTGCGTCCCCATTCCACGACGAGGACGAAGCTGTCGAGCAGCGCGGAGATGGCGCGCGCGTCGACAACGGGCGCGAGCGGCGGAAGATCGACGATGACGTAGTCATAGGATGCCCGCAGCTGCTCGAACAGCTTGCGCATCTGCTCGTTGCCGAGGATATCGCTGGTGTCGCGCTGTGCGGCGCCCATTCCCGGCAGAAAATCCAGGCGCGTCACCGGGTCGGTCCAGACTGCGTCTGCGAGCTGGCATCCTCCCAGGACGATGTCGGCGATCCCGGTGCCGGCATCGGGGGCCAGCATGGCGGAAAGCGACGGATTCCTGAGGTCGCAATCGACCACGATCACCCGCTTGCCTGAATTTGCGATGAGCTGAGCCAGCGACGCGGCGATGATCGACTTGCCTTCGTTGGGCAGGGCGGACGTCAGTCCGAAGACCTTCCGCGACGTCCGGCTCGGATCCTGGTCGATGGCGACTTTCAACGAGCGGATGGATTCGGCAAAGCGCGAGGTGGGCATGGCGGATGCGGCCCAACAGGTCCCGGGGCCTCTCGAGACCATGCGCTGGCTGCTGTCGGGTTCGGCCTTGTCGGGGGCGGCCTTGGCAACGGCGTTGACCGTCGCCTTCTTGGTGAACCTGTCGACTTCGCCTCGTTTGAGCAGAGGGACGACTGAGAGGCAGGGCAGGCGCAGGCGATCCTCGACCTGGTCGGTCGTCCGAAAGCTGCGGTCCTTGACTTCTGCGAGCAGGCCCAGGCCGCCGCCGAGCGCCAAGCCGCCGAACAGGCCGATCGCCATCAGCACGATGGACTTCGGCTTGATCTTCTTCTTCGGCGGCGTGGCCGTTGAGATCACCCGCGCCTTCGCAATCGGGAAGGAGCCCTGCTGGACTGAGCCCATGTAGCGCTGAAGGAAGGTGTCGTAGAGGGAACGATAGCTCTTGGCGCTGGTCTCCAGCTCGCGGAGGCTGAGCTCGGCCGCCCTGGTATCCTGCGACCGGACAACGGCCTGCGCCAGCTGCTTCTCGATCTCCTGCTGCTGCTGCTTGGACTCCTCGTAATCGTGCTTGGCGACGTCGGCAAGGCGCCGCACCTCGTCGACGATGGCCTGGCGGATGCTCTTCATCGTCGCGCGGATATTGACGACCGCGATATGATCCTTGCCATATTTGGCGGAATACTCGTACTCGCGCTTGGCGCTATCGAGATATTGCTGACGCAAGCTGTTGATGATGAGCGTGCTGTTCGAATTGCTCAAGGAGAGACCGTCGGGCGGATTGACGTTGCCGCTGAGCTCTGCCGGGGAGAAGTCGGAGACCGCGGCTACGCGGTCGATCGTCATATCGGCATTGCTCGTCGCGAGCATGTCGTCGAACCGATTGAGCCGGGTCATCAGCGAGGCGGTACGCGTGCGCACCGCCACCAGACGGTTGGTGAGCTCGGTGACCTGTTGCTGGTCCATGAACCTGCCGTCGGCCGAGACGATGTTGTACCGGCTTTTCAGCTCGTTCACGGAGCGTTCGGCGGCGGTCGCGTCGTTGCCGAGATCCTGCAGGCGGTCGTGAAGCCAGGCGGTGATTGTGCGGTGCTCGTTCGCCTCCGCCTTCAACTGCTGATCGAAATACTCCTTGACGATGGCGTTGGCGATCATCGCCGCCCGATTGGGGTCGCTGGCGCTGAAATCGACCTCGACGACCGTGCTCGTGCCAATTCTGAAGGCGTTCATCCTGCGCTGGAATTCGTCGAGGAGATCGTCCATCGAGGGCCCGTTCGGCTGCGGCGCCGAACTCACGAGGCGGCGAACCGCATCAACCGCACCATGCAGCGGGCTGGCTTTGCCGTTGAAGTCGGGATCGTCCGCCAGGTTGAGCTTGTCGATGACCGCTGTCGCGATCGACTTCGATTTAAGGATCTCGATCTGCGATTCCATGTCGAGCGGCGGCTCGTCCTGAACCGGCGGTTGCGGCTGCACAACTGCGGCTTTCGAGGTGCCGAGCATGATCTTGACGTCCGCCGAATAGGTGGGCGGTAGGATTTTCAGCAGGGCGAAGCTGGCCACGAGCGAAAGCACGGTGGTGATCGCGATCACCAGATAGTGCCGGCGCAGGAATCCCAGCGCCATGTCGAACGGTCCGGGTCCGCTACGTTCCCAACCTTGCTCCTGTGGAGAGGGGGAGGCAACCGTGCTCGCGTTAGGATTGTGCAGCATTTTTGTGAGGCTTTTCAGTTGCGCTTCGGACGTCGGAGCCGCCCGGTTGCCTGCGAGAACGAGGATCTTGTTTTATAACCATTAAATGATATTGGAGTGCCGCGCGATTTAATTTATATTAAATCTGATTTTGCTCAGCAAGTGGCTCTGCAAAATTAAATGTCGCCTGCGTGGAGGGCGTGCCTTGCGCCTGCGGCGGCCTTCTCGGCCGGCCGGATGGCGGCGTCCTGGTCGTCCGCATCCCGGTATTTGGCTGCCGCGTAACGGCTTGTAACAGTGGCTCCCGGCCCATTGCCAAGCCGCGGGTTTTGGGCATCAGTCCTGGCGATGAGCATGCCTGCGGCCACGCTTTTGATGGTGGAGGACGACCCGGAGATCAGCCGGCTGGTCAGCGATTTCATGCGCCGGGAAGGGTTCGAGATCGAGGTCGCCGCCACGGCGCCGGCGATGGATGCCGTGCTGCGAAGGCTGCGGCCTGATCTCATCATTCTCGACCTGATGCTGCCGGGAGAGGACGGGCTTTCGATCTGCCGCCGGCTGCGGCAGAGCGACGACATTCCCATCCTGATGCTGTCGGCCAAGAGCGACGAGATCGATCGCGTGGTCGGGCTGGAGCTCGGCGCCGATGATTACATGGTCAAGCCTTTCGGACCGCGCGAGCTTCTGGCCCGCGTTCGCGCGCTGCTGCGGCGCTCCCAGGCGAGCCCACCGCGTGACGCGAGCCGGCGTTTCGGTTTCGACCGGTTCGTGGTCGATGTCGATGCCCGCAGCATCGAGATCGTGGATGCGCAGGCCGCGTCGATCCAGCTGACCTCGGCGGAATTCGACCTGCTCGCCTGCTTCGTGCAGCGGCCACGGCGGGTGTTGAGCCGCGACCAGATCCTGGACTGGACGCGCGGCCGCGCCGCCGACCCGTTCGACCGCACCGTCGACATGCTGATCTCGCGGCTGCGGCGCAAGCTCGATGCCGCAAGCCCGGGAACGAACCTGATCACCACCGTCCGCAACGGCGGATACCTGTTCACGGCGACGGTGAGGCCGGTGGCGTGATGATGCGGCTGACGCTTGCGATGCGTATCGGCCTCATCGTCATCATCGGCCTGCTGGCGATCTGGATCGTCACCCTGGCGCGGTTCTACCGCGCCCGTACCGCCGAGCTCGAAGGCGCGGCGCCGCCGCCGACGCGGCTGGCTGTGCTCGCCGAGCTGATCGAACGAACGCCCGGGACGGAGCGGGGCCGGGTCGTCGATGCCGTGTCCTCCGACCGCTTCGAGGTCCGGCTGGTCGGGGCCGACGCGGCGGTCCGGCCTCCGCGGACAGAGCCCGCGCCGGTCCGGTCCGGATTGCGCGACGCCTATGCCCGCGCGCTGGGTGCGCGCCCGCTGACCATCACCTCCGTGCCCGAGCCGGACGGCCGGTGGCTGCCCCGGCTCGCGCGGGCGCCGCAGAATGCCCTGGAGTTTCGCATTGGCCTGAACGGCGGCGATGTTCTCGTCGTGGACTCGCGCTCGTCGCTGGTGCTGACCCAACAGGGGCTGCCGATCGGCTTCGGCGCAGGCCTGTTCGGAACGGTGGTCGCGCTGCTCGCGCTCCTGATCATGCAGCGTGAGACGCGGCCGCTGGTGCGCCTTGCGGCCGCCGTCGACCGGGTCGACCCCGGCGGGGCGGCGGTACCGCTGCCCGACGTCCGCCGCAATGCGCCAGAGGTTCGCGCCGTGGTCACGGCGTTCGGGCGACTGCAGGACCGGCTCGCCGATCTGATGCAGGCGCGCATGGCGCTGGTCGGCGGCATTGCTCACGACGTTCGCACCTTTGCCACGCGGCTGCGGCTGCGTGCCGACCTGATTCCGGATGACGCCGAGCGGCAGCGCGCCGTGGTCGATATCTCCGACATGATCCGTCTGCTCGACGACGCGCTGCTCGCGAGCAGGGCGGGTGCCGGCGAGCTGCCGCAAGAGCTTATCGCCTTCGACGAGCTGGTGCGCGCCGAGGTTGAGGATCGCCGCGCGCATCGGGCGCGGGTGCGCTTCGACCATGCAGGCGACGGGCGCGAGCTGCTGATGCTGGGCGACCGCGTCGCGCTGCGCCGTATCGTCGCCAACATCATCGATAACGCGCTCAAATATGGCGAGGCGGCGCACGTCTCGCTGCAACGCCAGCCGGAGCACGCCGTGCTGACGGTCGATGACGAGGGGCCTGGGATTCCCCGGGACCAGCGCAAGGCCATGCTGGAGCCGTTCACGCGCCTGGACACGTCGCGCAATCGCGGCACCGGCGGAGCCGGGCTCGGGCTGGCGGTGGTGCGGACGCTGGTGGAGGCCCATCGCGGCAGCATCGAGATCACCGACGCGCCGCGCGGCGCCCGCATCGTCGTGCGGCTGCCGCTGTTTCTCGACGGACCCGGCGACGTGCATTCCGATCCGGCGTGATCGACGGCGGCGTGATCGGGGCGCTGTCTTTGAGCGGTGGCAATCCGCAGATTTTCTCGTAAAAGTTGAGGATGACGACGTAGCCGGCGGGAAGGATGCCATGGCCTCCGTCGCCTCACTTGAGGTCGACGATGCGCCTTGCGCCGCTTGATGATCGCGTGGAGATTGTGATAGGTATTCGATGCATCCTCATTGCATCGCCACGCGGATTGAACTGGGCGCGGCGCCGATTTTGTAAACCCATAGTACCGAATGTCATTCAACCGCACGGGCCGCGCGGACCGCGGAGCCGTGCGCCGATGGACGACGTCGTACCGGCTCGCCCGGGCACGAACGTCCGAGGTCAGGGCAGGATCATCGACATGGCAGCAAGAAAGACCCGCGTGGCGATATTGGGCGGCGGCATCGGCGCGTTGAGCGCAGCCTTTGCCTTGAGCGAGATCGATCCGCGCGGCGAGCGCTACGAGATCACCCTGTATCAGCTCGGTTGGCGCCTCGGGGGCAAGACCGCCAGCGGACGCAACGCCAAGCAGGGCCAGCGCATCGAGGAGCACGGGCTGCATATCTGGGCCGGCTTCTACGAGAATGCCTTCACCATCCTGCGTGCAGCGCTGAAGGCGCTCGATGCGCCGCCGAGCGATCCGATCAGGACGATCGATGATGCGTTCAAGCGGCAGAACGAGATCTTCTACGCCGAGGACATTGATGGCCAATGGTTGCCCTGGCCGTTCTGGTTCCAGCCGGATGTCGATGAATCGGTCTATCCTGGCCGGGACAGCCTGTGGGCACCCGCCGACAACATCGTGCCGCCGCTCTCGACCCTGCTGCTGCGGACCATCGCCAGCATCATCTTCAACCTGAACTACTACCTCGACGACTGGCCGGGCGACCAGAATGCCGAGCTGGCGAAGGTGATCGCCGCTATGCCCGCCGAGCGGCGGGCCCGGCTGGCGGCCGTTGCGCCTGATGGCAAGGGCCACCCGCTGCTGCTGCTGGCCCACCGCGTCGGCGAGAAGCTGCACAGTGACGTGGAAGCGATCCGCCGCGATGCCCAGGGCGACATGGCGGCGCTGCTCCATGCGTTCCGCGGCATCGTCAAGGAGCACCAGAAGATCGATGGCCTCGAGGAAGGCCTGCGCCGGCTGTTGATCCTCGCCAATCTCGGCATCTGCATGCTGCTCGGCATCATCGAGAACGACTGCCTGACGGACGGCCTGGAGGTTCTCGACCGGTACGAATTCCGCAGCTTTCTGGCGCAGCAGGATGAAGAGGCCGCCAACAACGCCATCGTGACCGCTCTCTATGAATACATCTTCGCCTTTCGCGACGGCTCCCGCGAGCCGTCGCAGCAGCAGGTGTCGGCCTGCTCGGCCGTTCAGGGACTGCTGCGGCTGTTCTTCACCTACAAGGGCGCGTTCTTCTATAAATCCGTCGTTGGCATGGGGGATACGATCTGCACGCCGATCTACCAGGTGCTGGCGCGGCGCGGCGTGAACTTCAAGTTCTTTCACAAGGTCACGAGTCTCGAGCCGACCGAGGACGGCAGCAACATCGCGACCATCCACATCGACAAGCAGGTCGAGTTCGTCGATGGCAAATATGATCCCCTGGTCCTGGTGAAGGATTACTGGTGCTGGCCGTCCGAGCCCAAATGGAAGGAGATCGAGAACGGCGAGTACTACGCGCTGAAAGGCTACAATTTCGAGAACGCCTATGGTCCTCCCAACCCGCCGCAGCCGCCCCCGGCGGCGCGGCTCAGCCTGCAGCTCGGCGAGGATTTCGACAAGGTGGTCCTCGGCATCTCGGTCGGCGCGCTCAATGAGATCTGCCAGTCTCTGGTGCAGCAGAAGCCGGCCTGGGCCGACATGGTCGACAATCTCCCAACCGTGCGCACCATGGCGCTGCAGCTCTGGCTCGACTGCGCGGTCGCAGATCTCGGCGGTCCCTACGTGGCGCCTGGACCGTCGCTCGAGACGATGGGGCCGATCGTCACCACCTGCAAGCCGCCGCTCGACACCTATTCCGACATGTCGCAATTGCTGCCGGCCGAGGACTGGCCGGCGCCGGGGCCGCGCTCGGTCGCCTATTATTGCGCCATCATGAGCGACGAGAGCGCGCCGAACAATGAAGAGCTGGCTGCTGATTATGTGAAGAGCGCATCCAACGATTGGATGACCTCGTGGCTCGACACGCTGTGGACCAACATCGGCAGCGGCAGCACGTTCCGCTGGGATCTCCTGCACGCGCCGAGCGATATCAGCGGATCGGCGCGGCTCGACTTTCAGTTCTGGCGCGCCAACATCAATCCGAGCGAGCGCTATGTGCTGAGCCTGCCGGGCACGCTGCGGCATCGGATGGAGCCCGGCAAGTCCGGCTACGACAATCTCTTCCTCGCCGGCGACTGGACCCGCGTGCCCGAGATCAACGCCGGATGCGTGGAGGTCGCGGCGATGTCCGGCCTTGCCGCCGCCTCGGCGCTGTCGGGCGTCTACATTCCGATCGTCTCGACCAGTCCCGAACCCTACATCACCAACGCCTACGTCAACTACGCCGGATGGATCACGCTTCCGCCGGCTCCCTACCTCTGCAACGACTCGACCTTCTACGGCTTCGCCGTGCCGGCCGACCTCGGCGCCTGCCAGCGATTTCTCGACCGCTCCTTCAACCGCGTCGCCGGCCGCGACCAGTTCCGCGTGATGCTGGACATGGCCTTCGTCAACGTCATCCAGGTGCGCAGGAGCCAGGCCGCCACGCCGCCGTTCGCGGAGCAGGGGACGATGTCCGAGACCGATATCGGGCTGTGGCTCTTGGTGGGCAGCTACGAGCGGGGCGCTTTGCTGCCGAAATCGATCGGTTTCGTGCCGGCCTATCTGTTCGTCGACAATGCCTGGTCGGTCGTTGCGGGGCAGGAGGTCTGGGGCTTTCCCAAATATCACGCGACGATCGCCCAGCCCGCCAGCGCGCCATCGAACGATCCGTTCGACGTCTCGGGGCTGGCGATTGCCGGCTACGGGCCGGAGGCCCATGCCTCCCAGCAGCGCATCATCCGAATCGAAGGCACGGCGGGATCGACCCCGACGGCAGCGGCCTCTCCGGCGGATGCGTTCCGGCAGCTCTGTGCGGGGGCCGACCAAGAGCGAATGAAGCAGCTCACGAGCGGGCCGGGCATGGCGTCGTTCCTGGGCGGCGTCTGGGGCCTGCCGATCCCCGTGTTCTATCTCAAGCAGGCGCGGTCGGCGGACAGCCTCACCGCGGCGAGCTACAAGACGCTGTTGAACGGCGCGCTCGACCTGACGGGGCTGCGCAGTTGGCAATTGCAGTCGGGCAGCTGGTCGATCGAGATGAGCGCTCTCGACAGCCTGCCGTTCATACGCGACCTCGGGCTCGGCACGCCCGTCGACGGCAAGCTCGTGCTGACCGCGACCACGCGCATCTGGGCCGAGATCGATTTCACCGTCGCCGTGGCCAGCCCCATGGCCTGAGCAGGTCGTCACGCCGATTGTCGCCTCGGCGCGTCATCGTCGATGGCGGCGAGCCGCGCCGCTGCCCGGCGCAGGAACGCCGACGCGCCTTGCGCCTCGGCGACCGCGACGGCCTCGCGTAGCGCGGCCGTCACCTGCCCCGGTGCGGTGTCGGGGAGGGCGGCCAGGATCTCGGCGCGCCGCCGATGCAGCGGCGACAGGAAATAGCCGTCGCCATAGCGTCGCGCGGCGTCGATCGCCGCGTCGATCGTCTGCATCGCCTCGGCCGTCTTGCCGACGATCAGTTGCAGGCCGGCGACCTCGCCGAGATAGAAGCAGGAGAAATGCATCATGCCGAGCGTCTGGAACGCCGGCAGTGCCTCGCACGCAGCCGCGAGCGCCTCGTCTGGATTCTTGCCGAGATGGCCGCGGGCGTGCGCCTCCAGGCTGCCCGCCACCAGCTGATAGAGCGGATAGCCATGGTCGCGGCAGATGCTCAGGGCCTCCTCGGTCGCGAGGAGGACATCCTCATAGTCGCCGCGTGCGAGCTGATAGAAGGCGAGCCACGACAGCGCCCAGGCGAGGTCGAACGGGCGTCCGAGCCGGCGCGCATGCGCGATGAGATCGCTGGCGATCGCGGCCGCGCCGGCATCGTCTCCCATCGCATGCAGCACCTGCAGCAGCGAGGCCTGGCCGGCGACCAGCGGATCCTGCGAGGACAGTTGCGGCAGCCGCGCGCCGTCCGACACCTGATAGAGCTGCACCGCGGCGGCCAGGAGCCGGCGCGCGGCGGGGAGGTCGCCTCTGGCGAAGAGAATGTAGCCCAAGGCAATGCCGCTCTCGATCCGGTGCTCGGGGAGGCCGGTCTGCTCGCCGATTCCCAGGCACAGATGCGCCATCTCCTCGGCACCGTCGAGATCGCCCGCGATGATCAGGAAACTGCAGATGCCGCGCAGCACGGCGAACAGGCCGGCGGTGTTGCCGAGTGCGTCGCAGATCGCCCTGGCCTCGGAGAGCGCCTTGCCGACCTCGGGCACGGTGTAGCCGCGCGAGGCGGCGAGGCTGACGGCAAGCCCGATCAGGAGCTCGAGCTCCAGTCCGGCGCGCTCGCCCTCGGCGGATTGATGACGCAGCAGGTCGAGCGCCGTTTGCAGATGTCGTGCCGCTTCGACATGCGCGGCGCGCGAGGCGGCACGCCGACCCGCGGCCGCCCATAATGGGATGGCCTCGGCGATCGCGCCACTCTCGGTGAAATGGTAGGCTAGCAACTCCGGCTCGGTGTCCCGCGTCTCGGGAAAGCGATCGCGCAGCACGGCCGCGATCCGGCCGTGCAATGTCTGGCGTTCGCGCCGGAGCAGGGACTCGTAGGCGGCGTCGCGGATCAGCGCGTGCTTGAACGTGTAGAGGCTGTCGGGCGGCGCGCCGCTGCTCTCCACGAGGCCGGACTTGACGAGCTGATCCAGGCTCTCGCCGAGCCTGGCTTCGGGCTCCGCCACGATGGCCGACAACAGATCGTAGCTGAAGCGGCGGCCGATGGCGGCGCCGAGATTGGCGATCCGTCGCGCCGGTCCCAATCGGTCGAGCCGCGCCACAAGGGAATCCTGCACCGAGGCGGGGATGGCCACGCTCGCATGACCGTCCCAAGCCGGCGCCGCCGAGGCTTCGATGACGTACTTCGCGAGCTCTTCCAGGAACAGCGGGATGCCCTCGCCGCGGCTCACGATCTGGTGCAGCGTCGTCGCGGGCAGCGCGGCCGAAGCGGCCACATGGGCGCAGATCCGCTCGGCGTCGCCGTGACTCAATCGTCCGAGCTGGAGCCGCGTGACCTGCGGGCTCGCGGCCCAGGGCGGCTCATATTCGAGCCGCGCCGTGACCACGATCAGCCAGCGGCGTTGTCCGGCGCGCCGGATCGCCCGATCGAGCAGCTCCAGCGTGGTCGTGTCGCTCCAATGCGCGTCTTCCAGCACCAGCAGCGCGGGCCCGGTCGGCACCATCAGGTCGATCAGCCGGAGCAGCGTCTCCCGCGTGACCTCCGAGCGCTTCTCGACGGTCATCGTCTGCAGCGGACTGTCCGGCTCGGGAGCGACGCCCAGGACATCGGCGAGCACGGCGCGCGCCGTGGCGTCGCCGACGCCGTGCTCGTTCATGAAGCGGTCGAGCTTGTCGCGACGCGTCGCAGCGCCGTCGGAGCGGTCGAAGCCGGCGATGAGCGCGAGCTGTTCCGAGATCGGATACAGCACGCTGTCACAGCGGGTGGGGCTGCAGTACCAGATCATCTGCAGTTGGGAGACGTCGGCCACGCGCCGGCGCAGCTCCTCGACCAGCCGCGACTTGCCGATGCCCGGCTCGCCATGGAGCAGCACCACCTGTCCGCTGCCGAACCGCGCCGCCGCCCAGCAATCGAACAGACGCGCCAGCTCTTGGTCGCGGCCGACCAGAGGGGAGCTTTCGCCGCGAATGCGGGCGTGGAAACGGCTCGCGACGGCGGCTTCTTCCAGCACCTCGAATGCCTCGACCGGTGCGGCGAATCCCTTCAGCGCGAACGTGCCGAGATCGCGGAAGTCGAACATGCCGCGCGCGATGCGCTCGGTCGTCCGGGCCACGACGATGCTGTCGGGGGCGGCGATCGATTGCAGCCGCGCCGCGAGATTCGGCGTCTCGCCGACGATGTCGACCGGGCGGCCGTCGGCGCGGGGCAGCAGGTCGCTGACCACGACGAGGCCGGTGGCGATGCCGATGCGCAGACGCAGCGCCTGTCCGTGCGGCGCCTCGAGCCGGCCGACGGCGTCGCGCAGGGCGATGGCGGCGCGGATCGCGGTGGCCGCATCATCTTCCCCGGCACGCGGATAGCCGAAATACGCGAGCACGCCGTCGCCGGCATATTGCGTGATGGCGCCGCCATGGCGGCCGATGACGTTTTCGCAGGTCGTCAGGAAGGCGTCGATGACGCTGGTCATATCCTCCGGATCGAGCCTGACGGTGAGCGAGACGGAGCCGACGAGATCGCAGATCAGCGCCGTGACCTGCCGCCGCTCGGCGCGATGCATGCCGAGCAGGCGCGAACTCGTCGTCGTATCGGATGACGGCTGCCGCAATACCCCGCCACACCCGCTGCATACGTCCGAGCCCGGTGGATTGGGGCGACCACAGGTTTCACAATCCATCTGCGTTCGGGCTCCCGGACACGGCTACGGAATGCGAATGAGCGCGAAGCGCGGAGCTGGCGATGCGGGCGCGGTCACGGCGTCCGTATCGACCGACGTCGCGCGCCGAGCGCGATGCATCGGTTTGCGGTACTGGCATTTTGAGCGCGACCAGGACCGGCTGATCATGTCCAACTCATAGCGCATTCGTGGCAAGGTAGCAACGGTGCCGCAATACTCGCGATCGCTCCGGGGAGCGGGAACGATGTCGGACGGCTCCCTCGGGAGTCCTCGATGCTGGCGGGACCGTTCAAGGCTGCGACGATTTGCCTTCGATGTGGGCACAACAGGTCGCCTCTCCTGCGGAGAGAGTCGCGCATGATCTCGCGATCCCGCGGCGGATGGCCCGTCCGGGTGATACATCGTGAGGCCCCCGGGAAAGCGTGAGGGCGCAGGGAAGGCCGGACCTCGACTGAGGCCCGTGGCCCGCCTGCGAAAAAAATGCAGGCGGCAGGTACCACAGGTCAGCCGGAAATCCGGCCCTCCCTGCGCGATGGTTGAACGGCTGCTTCGCTTTCTCCCTGGTGCGCCGGGCTTTCTGGCCATCATCCCCACGCGAAGCAAAGCCTCGACGTGAGTTGATATCAGCATCGGGATATCAGGACCGAGCGACTTGACCGTGCGTGGCGGATTGTTCGTCGGCGCGAGCAACCCGCGCTGCAATCCACCACGCCCACCGCTCCCCGCCTCGCATGTCGTGACGACCGCGATACGCCCCTCAGCTCGAGACGGGATGGGGGATAGAACCATGATTTCCGGAAAAACGAAAGTAGAATATTTTCGGCGCGGGGACTGGACAGGCCAAATCAGCTTGATCGCGCAGCGGAAATCAGTTTCTCGGCGCATTGAGCATCCAGCGGTTGCGCCGCCCGTCCGAGCCTGAGATTTGCTGGTCCGACGCTGACGCGTCGTCCTGAAATGACGAAGAGGGTGACCGAGGCGCCTGGCTGCGCCGCTCTGTCACGGCCAGTCGGCGAAGTTGAGGATGGCCCGTGACTGGCCTTTGGTCCGCTGCGACGAAACACCTTTGCGCCACGCGCCCGGTGATTGACCGGTGTGCCTGACGAAGAAGCGGTTGAAATAGGCGCTGTCCTTGAAGCCGAGCGCGAAGGCGATCTGCTTGATCGTCGCGGTGGTGGTTTCGAGCCGGGTCGCCGCCTCCTGAATGACGCGTTGCTGAATCAGCGCGCTCGGTGACCGCTGCAGCATGCGGGTACACAGCGCGTGCAGGCGATCCGGCGTCACGCCGAGCAGCGCAGCGTAGTCGGCGACCCGCAGTTGCTGATGAAAGCGTTCCTCGACGAGCCGGCGAAAGCGGCTCAGGATCTCGGCGCTGGAGCCTTGCGCCTCGCCGGCGCTCTCGTCGGCAAACAGCCGCCAGAAGCGCAGCACGCACAGGGTCAGCTCCGACGAGATGATCGAGGCCGCGCCGCGCCGTGAGGGATTTTCGATCTCGGCTGCGATCGCCGCCATCGAGCGCGCGATGACCGCGGCGAACTCGGTCGTGACGGAGAAGGCCAGGACGGCCTCCGTGCCTGCGAGGTCGAGATAGGCGGGCTCGGCCGAGGAGGGCAGGTGGCGGTGCCAGAGCCCGGAGCGCAGCCGCAGGAGATGGCCGGCGGAACCGGCCGCGACGTCGAGATGCTCGGCCCCTCCCGCCGGCACCCAGACCAGCGCCGCACCGGCCCAGATCTGGATGTCGTCTTCGGCGAAGCGTACCGAGGCCGTTCCGGCGGTCAGGCAGAGCAGGTGGACGAACGGCCGCGCGGCATCCGAGCGCAGGGCCCAGCGCCGTGCCTCGAAATGCGAGGGAATGGCTTCGGCCCCGAGCGCTGCCGGGGTGCCACGGGCCGTCGGCGGCAGCGTCCGAGGCGCGGCATTACGCGCAATCGTCACCCCAGAAAAGTGCACTCTTTTACCGGAACTGTCCATTGCGCCACCCAAGCCTGCGGTGTTTCCCTCGTCAAGTCCCGACGACCGCAAACAAAAACCGCGGACGACGTCGGGGCAGAGGAACGTCACCGATTCACCCGCGCGGTCCGCGCGCGTGAACATGGGAGGAGGACAGACAGATGACTTCGACCAACCGTCGTCAGGTGTTGCGGATCGCGGGAGCGGCGGCGATCGCAGCCGGCTTTGCCGTATCGGCCGCCCAGGCCCAGCAGGACAAGATCCGCATCGGCTATGCGATCTCGAAGACCGGCCCCTATGCCGGCGGCGCCGGCATCACCACGCTGCCCAACTACCAGCTCTGGGTGAAGGACGTGAACGCGGCCGGCGGCATCAAGCTCGGCGACAAGCGCCTGCCGGTCGAGATCGTCGAATATGACGACCGCAGCTCGTCGGAAGAAGCGGTGAAGGCGATCGAACGCCTCGCCAATCAGGACAAGGTCGACTTCATCCTGTCGCCCTGGGGCACCGGTCTCAACCTCGCGGTCGGTCCGACTCTCAACCGGCTCGGCTATCCGCATCTCGCGGTGACGTCGGTGACCGACAAGGCGCCGGAGCTCGCCAAGCGCTGGGCCAATGCCACCTTCTGGCTCGGCACCTCGGCGCAGATTTCCAATGCGCTCGCCGAGCTGCTCGGCAAGCTGAAGAGCGAGGGCAAGATCGGCGGCACCGTCGCGATGGTCAGCGTCGCCGACCAGTTCGGCATCGAGCTCGCCGCCGCTGGGCGCGAGGCCTTCAAGAAGGCCGGACTGACCGTCGCCTACGACAAGACCTATCCGATGGGGTCGCAGGATCTGCAGCCGCTGCTCAAGGATGCGATCGCGAGCAATGCCGATGCCTTCGTCGCCTTCAGCTATCCGCCGGATACGATCGGGCTGACAGAGCAGGCACAACTGCTCAAGTACAATCCGAAGATCTTCTATGTCGGCGTCGGCACGGCGTTTCCGCTGTTCAAGGGCAAGTTCGGCGCGGGCAGCGACGGCGTCATGGGCATCGGCGGCTGGAATGCCGACGCGCCCGCGCTCAAGGATTATCTTGCCCGCCACAAGGCGGCGACCGGGCAGGAGCCGGATCGCTGGGCGAGCCCGATCACCTATGCGAGCCTGCAGGTGCTGCAGCAGGCGATCGAGAAGGTCGGCAAGGTCGATCGCGCCGCGGTCGCCAAGGAGATCCGCGAAGGCACCTTCGACACGATCATCGGCAAGGTGAAGCTGAAGGACGGCCTGCTGCAGGAGGTGTGGGGCGTCGGCCAGTGGCAGAACGGCGAGTTCTATGCGCTGGCGCCGGCCTCGCTGCCGGGCGCACGCGCCGCTGTCGTGCCGAAGCCGGAATGGAAATAGCCGGAACGAGGTCGTGAGCTCGCGGGCGCGCGTGATCCGGCGTGCGTCCGCGGGCTTCGCGCAAGAGGCACGCGCCCCATGCTGATGTTCGACATCCTGCTCCCCGGCCTGGTGCTGGGGGGCATGTATGCCCTGATCGCGCTCGGACTCACGCTGCAATATGGCGTCGCGCGCATCATGAACCTGTCCTATGGCGAGTCGCTGGTCGCGGCCGCCTTTGGCACGCTGTCGCTCTATTCCGGCCTGCAGCTGAGCCCGCTGCTGGCGCTGCTGCTCGCGATTCCCATGGCGGGGCTGCTGAACTGGCTGCTCTATCGTCTGCTGCTGCAGCGTCTGATCCGCCGGAGCAAGGACGCCGGCGCGCAAGAGGTTGACAGCATCCTCGTCACCTTCGGCGTGCTGTTCGTGATCCAGGGCGTCATGCTGGTGGCCTTCGGCGGGCAGTATTACAGCTATAGCTACCTCTCCATTCCCGTGACGGTGCTCGGCTCGACGCTCGCGGTGAACCGGCTGGTCGCGCTCGGTTTCGCCGCGCTGATCGGCACCGGCGTCTATCTCGCGCTGACGCGAACAAGGATCGGCACAGCCGTGCGTGCCGTCGCGGTCGATGCCAATGCCGCGCGGCTGGTCGGCATCGATGTCGCTTGGCTCGCGGGCCTGGCGTTTGCGTTCGGCGGTGGACTGGTCGCGGCCGGCGGCGTGCTGGTCAGCATGTTCCTCACCTTCAATGCCTCGATGGGCGTCGTGTTCACGATGAAGGCGCTGGTGGTGGTGATCATGGGCGGCGTCGGCAACGTCATGGGCGCGCTGGCCGCAGGGCTGCTGCTCGGCGTCGTCGAGACCGCGGTGGCGCGGCTGGTCGATCCCGGGCTGACCTTGGCGGCGACGTTTGCGATGTTTCTCGCCGTGCTGCTGATCCGGCCGACCGGACTGTTCGGAAAGGCGGCGTCGTGATCAGCCCCGGCAAGATTCTCGCCTGGTGCATCGGGCTCGTCGGCGTTGCCGCGGCAGCTGCGCTGCCGCTCTACGCCAACGGCTACTATCTCGCGCTCGGCATCAGCATTCTCTATTTCACCGTGCTGGCGACCGCCTGGGCAATGTTCTCCGGGCCGACCCGCTACGTCTCGCTGGCGACGGCTGCGTTCTTCGGCATCGGCGCCTATACGGCGGCGGTGACGGGCGAGACGCTGAGCTGGCCGCTGCAACTGATGACCGCTGCGGGTGTCGGCGCTGTCGTCGCGGCCATCACCGGCCTGTCGACGCTGCGGCTGTCCGGCATCTACTTCATCATCTTCTCGTTCGGCCTGGCCGAGCTGATCCGCCAGCTCGTGATCTGGTACGAGGTCAACATCCACAAATCCGTCGGCCGCTATCTGTTCAGCGACATCACCCAGGAGATGCTGTACTGGCAGCTCTGCGCGCTGACGGCGCTGGTCTTCCTCGCCGGCTTTCTGCTGACGCGCTCGCGCTATGGCCTCGCGCTGCGCGCGATCGGCGCCGACGAGACCGCCGCACGCCATTCCGGCATCGATGCGACCGCGGTGAAGCTCGGGGTCTTCATCCTCAGCGCGGTGTTCATGTCGGTGACCGGCGCGATCATGGCGCCGCGCTGGACCTATATCGATCCGGCGATCGCGTTCAACCCGATGATCTCGTTCCAGGTCGTGATCATGGCGCTGCTCGGCGGCGCGGGATCGCTGATCGGCCCGGTGCTCGGCGTCATCCCGCTGGTGCTGCTGTTCGAGGTGCTGACCGCGGCGCTGCCCAATCATTTCAGCATCGTGCTCGGCCTCATCTTCATCGGCATCGTGATGGCGCTGCCGCGCGGTGTGATCGGGCTCGTCGACAGCACCTGGCGGCGGGAGCGCCGGGTCGTGCCCGCGAAGCCCGAGCAGGACGGTCGGCCGCTGCTCGTTGCGGAGGCCGTCGGCAAATCCTTCGGCGGCCTGCGCGCCGTCGACAGTGTGAGCCTTGACGTCCGCGCCGGCGAGATCCTCGGCGTGATCGGTCCTAACGGCTCCGGCAAGACGACGCTGCTCAACATGCTCTCGGGCGCGCTCGTGCCCTCGGCCGGCACGATCCGCTTCGGTGGCATCGTCATCAGCGGTCTTGCGGCACACCGGATTGCGCGGCTTGGCCTCGCCCGCACCTTCCAGTTGGTGCGGGTGATGCAGGACCTGACGGTCGCCGAGAATGTCGCGGCGGCGGCGTTGTTCCGCACGCGCCAGACCGGTGCGGCCACAGAATCGATCCATGAGCTGCTCGCCCTGGTCGGCCTCGATGGCATGGCGGAGATGCCGGCGGGCGACCTCACTTACATCGACCAGAAGCGGCTGGAGCTGGCCCGCGCGCTGGCGCTGCATCCGCGTCTTGTGCTGCTCGACGAATGGCTGGCTGGGCTCAATCCGACCGAGCTGGAGACCGGCATCGAGCTGATCGCCTCCTTGCGCGACCGCGGCATCACCATCGTGATGGTCGAGCATGTGATGGATGCGATCCGCGCGCTGTGCGACCGCTGCGTCGTGATGAGCGCCGGCACCGTGATCGCGCGCGGAACGCCGGGCGAGGTGCTGGCCGATCCCGCCGTGATCACAGCCTATCTCGGAGAGCCCGATGCTTGAGATCAAGCGGCTGTCGCACGCCTATGGCAAGCACCAGGCGCTCACCGATGTCGCGCTCGAGGTCGCGCGCGGCGAGATCGTCGCCATCCTCGGCGCCAATGGCGCCGGCAAGTCGACGCTGCTGAAGGCGATCGCGGGACTGATCCGGCCATCGGCTGGGTCCGTGATCCGCCTCGGCGGGACGGACATCGGCTCGCTCGCGCCGCATCTGATCGTCGAGCGCGGCATCGCGCTGGTGCCGGAGGGCCGCGGCGTGTTCGGCGATCTCACCGTCGCCGAGAACCTCCAGCTCGGCGCTTATCCTTCGCGCGCCCGCGACGGCGAGGCCGCGCGGCTGGCGCACGTGCTGGCGCTGTTTCCGCGCCTTACCGAGCGCATGGGGCAGGCGGTGCGCACCATGAGTGGCGGCGAGCAGCAGATGGTCGCGATCGGCCGCGCACTGATGTCGCGGCCCGATTTGCTGCTGCTCGACGAGCCGTCGCTCGGCCTGTCGCCGCTCTTGAGCCGCGAGGTGTTCCGCGCGCTGAGGACGATCCGCGGCGATGGCGTCGGCATCCTGATGGTCGAGCAGAACGCGCGCGCCAGCCTCGACATCGCCGACCGCGTCTACCTGATCGAGCAGGGGCGCAACGCCGGCCGGGGGCCGGCGTCCGAGATGAAGAACAATCCCGACATCCAGCGCGCCTATCTCGGCCAGTCGCGCGCGCCGGCTTCCGCAACCGTAACAACCCGATCGACCTAGGAGCGCCCCATGAACGCGATCAATCTCCTGATTGGCGGCAAGGACCAGTCCGCCACCAACCAGCGCACCTTCCAGCGGCTCAATCCGATCAGCGGCGAGATCGCAACCATCGTTGCGGCGGCGTCGATCGATGACGCGCTGCGCGCCGCCGATGCCGCCGCGGCGGCATTTCCGGCGTGGTCCCGGCTCGGCCCGGGCGAGCGCCGCAAGCGGCTCAATGCGGCTGCGGATGCGCTGGCGCGCAACGCCCCGGAGTTCATCGCGCTGATGATGGCCGAGACCGGCGCCACGGCGGGCTGGGCCGGCTTCAACGTGCATCTCGCCGAGGGCATGCTGCGCGAGGCCGCGGCGATGACGACGCAGATCGCGGGCGAGGTGATCCCGACCGACGTGCCCGACAACATTGCGCTGGCGCATCGCCAGCCGGTCGGCGTCGTGCTCGGCATCGCCCCGTGGAATGCGCCGGTCATCCTCGGTGTCCGCTCGGTGGCGATGCCGCTCGCCTGCGGCAACACCGTGGTGCTGAAGGCCTCGGAGATGAGCCCGGGCGTGCACCGGCTGATCGGCGCGTGCCTGGCCGAAGGCGGTCTCGGCGACGGCGTCGTCAACGTCGTCACCAATGCGCCCGAGGATGCGCAGGCGGTGGTCGAGGCGCTGATCGCCCATCCCGCGATCCGCCGCGTCAACTTCACCGGCTCGACGCGCGTCGGCCGTCTCATCGCCATCGCCTGTGCCAGGCATCTGAAGCGCGCGCTGCTCGAGCTCGGCGGCAAGGCGCCGCTGGTCATTCTCGACGATGCCGATCTCGACGCCGCGGTGAACGCCGCCGCGTTCGGCGCCTTCATGAACCAGGGCCAGATCTGCATGTCGACCGAGCGCATCGTGGTCGACGACAAGGTGGCGGATGAATTCGTCGCAAAGTTCGCCGCCAAGGCCAACAGCCTGCCTTACGGAGATCCGCGCAAGGGCGATGTGGTGCTGGGCTCGCTGGTCAGCGCCGCCGCCTGCGACCGTGTCGGCGGCCTGATCGAGGACGCGGTGGCCAAGGGCGCCGTGTTGGCCGCCGGCGGCCGCGGCACCGGCACGATCATGCCCGCGACCATCGTCGATCACGTCACGCCGGCGATGCGCATCTATGGCGAGGAGAGCTTTGGCCCGGTGGTGACGATCGTGCGCGTCGGCGGCGTCGACGAGGCCGTGCGCGTCGCTAACGACACCGAATATGGTCTGTCGTCGGCGGTGTTCGGCCGCGACATCGCCCGCGCGATCGGCGTCGCCAAGCGCATCGAGTCCGGCATCTGCCACGTCAACGCGCCGACGGTGCATGACGAGCCGCAGATGCCGTTCGGCGGCGTCAAGGCCTCCGGCTATGGCCGCTTCGGCGGCAAGGCCGCGATCGACGAGTTCACCGAGCTGCGCTGGATCACGGTGCAGACCGGCGAACGGCACTATCCATTCTGAGACGGCGTTTGCGGCCCGGCCCTGGCGCATCGTCGGATGCAGCCAGAGCCGGTTGCATTCCGCGCGGCCATGCGCGGCAGCTTTTCGATATGTGTCGATGGTGCGAGGCGCGATCGAAATTCACGTTGTAGCTCCGCTGGTTGCGGCAGACAGGCGCGCTACTTTAAAGAAATTCCAACGGTTTTAGATCGATTCAGTTTGCTGCGGCCCTTCTCTTGCCGGACGTTCGGATCATCACGTGCAACGTCGATGAAGAAGGGTGGGTTCGAGCGCATGCGGCTGTGGGTTCAGGTCCATACGTGGACGTCGCTGATCAGCATGAT
The DNA here is from genome assembly GCF_032489615.1 of Bradyrhizobium sp. SZCCHNR1051. NCBI lineage: Bacteria > Pseudomonadati > Pseudomonadota > Alphaproteobacteria > Hyphomicrobiales > Nitrobacteraceae > Bradyrhizobium > Bradyrhizobium sp. SZCCHNR1051. The sequence goes on from NZ_JAUEYJ010000020.1 coordinate 56,571, forward strand.
CTTTCTGCTGATGCTGTGCCTGACCGGGCTTCCGCTGATCTTCCATGACGAGATCGATCATCTCTTCGAGGACGAGATCGCCGCGCCGGCGATGCCGGCCGACACGCCGCTGCTGCCGCTCGACCGCCTGATCTCGGCGGCCAAGCAGCAATTGCCGGATCAGCATGCGCTGTTCGTGAGCCTGAAGCAGGCGGAGCCGCTGATTGTGGTCGCGATGTCGCCGACCGCCATTCCGGTGCCCGGGCAGTTTCATCGCCTCACCGTGGATGCGCGCACCGGCGTCGTTCTCGGCGAGGAGGCGCCGCATCAGGACGTCATGGACGTGATCCTGCGCATCCACCGCGACATGTTCACCGGCCTGCCGGGCGAGCTCTTTCTCGGACTGATGGGACTGGTGTTCGCGGCTTCCATCGTCTCGGGCGTCGTCGTCTACTGGCCGTTCATGCGGCGACTGCAGTTCGGCACCGTGCGGGATCGCTCGGCCCGGCTGAAATGGCTCGACCTGCACAATCTGCTCGGCATCGTCACGGTGAGCTGGGCGCTCGCGGTCGGCTTGACCGGCACCATCAACACGCTGGCGGTGCCGCTGTTCGATCTCTGGCGCGCAAAGACCATGCCGGCACTGCTCGCGCCCTATCAGGGCAAGCCGCTGGCGGAGGCAAAATCGATCGAGGCCGCCGTTGGCGCCGTCCGCACCGCGTTTCCGGACCGACTGGTGACGTCCATCACCCTGCCGACGACGACGCGGTTCGGCAGCCCGCAGCATCTGATGATCTGGACCAAGGGCCGCACGCCATTTACCGCGCGCATGTTCGAGCCGGTTCTGGTCGATGCCCAGGACAGCAGCAAGATGGTCGCGCCCGAACTCGCCTGGTATCTCACCGCGTTGCAGGTGTCGCGGCCGCTGCATTTCGGTGACTACGGCGGACTGCCGCTGAAGATCATCTGGGCCGTTCTCGATGTCATCACGATCATCGTGCTGTGCAGCGGACTCTATCTGTGGGCCGCCAAGCGCTGGGGCTTCCGCAGGAAGGTGTCCGGCGTCGTTAGGTCGGCAGCGCCCGCGGTGGTGTCGCCATGAGCTCCTCGGCCGCATCGGCGACGCCATCTGCCCGCGTCGCGCAACTCTCGACCTGGCAGGTGTTTCGTGCGCCGCTGCTGATCGGCCTGGTCGCCACAGCCGGGCTCGCCTTCGGACTGCTCGGCGACGGGCTCTGGGACGGCCTGTGCTGGCTCGGACTGTCGATTCCGATTCTGCTGTCGCTCGCATACGGCACGAAACTAAGCCGCGGCGCGAAGGCCGGAGCGCAAGGCGCTCAGGCCGGGACGCAGGATCTGCCGCTCTGAGCGCCGACGTCCGCCGTCGGTCGGCGGAACATACCCCGCATCATTGACCTCGATCCGCGCTGCTGGACGACGCGCTCGGCGCGATGACCCTGATGCGCTCGGCCGGCCAACGATCCCACGCATCTCTTCTCTCACGCGTCCTCTCGCGCGCGGCGCCTCATTGCGATGGCAGCGCGCTGCGTCGGCGGCGCGTGATCGGTCTCGTGCAGCGAGCGCCGACGCGAGCGGCGTCGCTCCGCCCTGGAAACAAACAGATACAATGGTCCCGGTGCTTTCTTCGATCTGCGCGCGGCGCGGCGGAGATGTGGCGCATTTGAAAGCAAAGATTGATTCAAAAGTGGCAATGTGATTAGTTATCATCGTACGATTGATCGGAATTATTTCGATGAGTTCGAGACGATCGGTGTCGTGAGCTGTATCAGCCGGCACGACCACGTCGGTCTTCTTCGCGAAATCCGCGCGACATGCGCTTCTTTTGAAGGCTTCAAAGAAGCGGAGTGAAAAGAATCTCGTAGTAGCGACAATCTGTTGAGCTGATCGCTTCGGCGACGCTGTCGCTCGTTAGACGAGTTCTACGTCGCGCGGCGCCATCCTCAAATACCTGTGTGTTAGGACCACCGACGAGCCGAGTTGGAACTTGGAATGATCGGGGTGTCAGGATGGTCTGTCGCATTTGGGATAAAGACGTTGGATTGACGATGTCGTTGGGACTTGTGAGCTCATTGGCGCTCTCGCTGAATGTCGGAGGCGTTCAATCGGCCTTCGCGCAGACCAAGCTCCCCGATGTGACCGTCGACGCGCCGAAGCCGAAAGTCCGGCAGACCGCTTCGAGACCGCAGACGACCGCGACGCGGACCGCTCAGCAGCGCCGCGTCGCGCCGCGCAACCTGCCGCCGACCGCCCCGGTGGCCTACGTGACGCCGTCGACGGGCACGATCGGCGCGCCGCCGTCGCCCTATGCCGGCGGCCAGGTCGCGAGCGGCGGCGGCCTTGGGCTGCTGGGCAACCGCGGGGTGATGAACACGCCGTTCAATCAGACGAGCTTCACATCGCAACTGATCCAGAACCAGCAGGCGCGCACGATCCGCGACGTGCTGATCAATGATCCCTCGGTGCGCACGATCCAAGCCGCCGGCGGCGGCGCCGACAGCCTGTTCATCCGCGGCTTCTACTACGACAGCGGTGACTACGCCCTGAACGGGCTGGCCGGAATCGCGCCATATTATTCGACGGGCGCCAATTTCATCGAACGGGTCGAATTGCTGAAGGGGCCCGCGGCTCTGCTCAACGGCATGACGGTCGGCGGCACTGGCGCCTCAAGCGGCGGCGCGGTCGGCGGTAGCGTCAATCTCGTCACCAAGCACGCGCTCGACACCGACATCACGCAGCTAACGGCGACCTATGCGTCCAAGACGCAATTCGGCGAGCAGATCGACATCGGCCGTCGCTATGGCGAGCACAAGGAGTGGGGCGTCCGGCTGAACAGCAAGTATTCGAACGGCGATACCCCCTGGAACCGGCAGACCGACGAGTTCGGCAATGCCCACCTCGCCGTCGACTATCATGGCGAGAATGTCCGAATCGATGCCGATGTCGGCTATCAGGCGGACAAGCTGAATCCGCCGCTGCGATTCTTCGGCGTGGGTACTGCCGTCACCAGCATTCCGTCGCCACCGTCGTCCGGCACCAATTTCCAGGTGCCGTGGGCGTATTATGCGCCGACCGATTTCTTCTCGACGGTGAAAGGCGAAGTCGATCTCAACGATCGTATCACCGCCTATGCCGGATTCGGCTATCACGACAGCAACATCAACTACCGCTATCCGTCGCCGGTGCTCTCGAGCAATGCTGGCCTGTTGTCCGGGACTCCGGGAACGGGAAGCGAGACGTACAAGACGTACGCCGGGGAGGCCGGCCTGCGCATGACGGCCGATACCGGCCCGATCAACCATGCCATCAATGTCGGCTATTCGGTTACCGACCGCACCTATAACCAGCAGGTGGTTGTCGGCAGGTCGTCCACGTGGAGTCTTTACAGCGAGCCGACCAACATCGCGTTGCCAAGCTTTGCGACGCTCCAGGCCAGCCAGGCCGTCGGCGCCAATCTCTGGAGCATCGGCGTCTCCGACACGATGTCGCTGCTGAACAAGCGGATTCAACTGACCGTCGGTGTGCGCAGACAAACCGCGGGAACGGAAGTCACGAATCTCGTTACTCCAGCATCGAGCCGCCCCTTCGAGGACACCTCGGTGTGGACGCCAGCCTATGCACTCGTGGTCAAGCCCGTCGAGTTTGTGTCGCTTTATGCCAATTACATCGAAGGCCTGCAGACCCCGACCGTCGTCGCCGCCGGCTATGCCAACAGCGGCACGGTCTTCCCGCCAGGGCAGACCAAGCAGGTCGAGACCGGCGTCAAGGTCGACTTCGGCCGAATCACGACCACCGTCAGCGCATTCGATATCTCGCGCCCCAGCGTGATTACCACGAGTTCAGGGGGAGTGCTGACTCAAGAGCTGAATGGCCGGCAGCGCAATACGGGGGCCGAGTTCAACGTGTTCGGCGAGGTTACGCCGACGCTTCGGCTGCTGGGGGGCGTCGCGTATATTCACGGCGTGCAGGAGAAGACCTCGGGCGGCCTGACGGACGGCAAGCGGGCGATCGGCGTGCCCGAGCTCACCGTGAATCTCGGCGCCGAGTGGGATACACCGTTCGTGCGGGATCTGACGCTGACGGGGCGGGTCGTCTACACCGGTGCACAATATGTCGACGCGGCCAACAAACTCTCGCTGCCGGATTGGACACGCGTCGACCTGGGCGCCCGCTACACCTTCACCTCGCCCTGGAACGGCAAGCCGATCGTGCTGCGGGCGAGCGTCGAGAATGTCTTCGACAAGGCGTATTGGGCGTCGGCCTATAGCGGTGTGATCACCCTGGGGGCGCCGCGCACCTATCTCGTTTCCACGACGTTCAATTTCTAGGACGTCGATACGCGTTGGCGATGATGGGGCCGCCGCACGGCCGTTGTGCGGCGGCCTTGTTAGTCTGAGCGATGCGGACGGCGTTCGATTCCAATCTGATGAAAAGTTGCGTAGCTCATCGATTGCGTCGAGGCGTGATCATCTCCGCGGTGACAAAGCGGTCGGGTCAGCAAATCATCTAGTTGGAGCCGATACATCCTCGTGTTGAATCGTCACCTGCGTGTCACCTTGGAGAGATTAAAAACTTCGATCGGCGGTATCCTTTTGACTGTCATTATCAACTGCATTACTCGTTGTTCATCAACGTCGATTGTTAGTAGGAGTAGCCGGGCATGATGGTCTTCGACAGAGATGACGTCACCTTCACCGTCGTCGTGAATCACGAAGAGCAATATTCGATCTGGCCGACCTTCAAGGACATTCCGAACGGATGGACGGCCGTCGGCATGACCGGAAGCAAGAAGGAATGCCTGGACCATATCGAGCAGGTGTGGACCGACATGCGGCCGCTCTCGCTGCGCAAATTTATGCAGGACAACGCTCTCGCATCAGCCGAATCCTGACGCGAAGGAGATCGCTGCGATGCGGCTCATCTGTTTGCCCTATGCCGGCGGCAGCGCCATGGTCTATGCGCGCTGGAGGAGAGGTCTTCCGTCCTGGATCGAGGTCCAGCCGCTGGAGCTGCCAGGACGGGGCGCGCGGATGGACGAGCCACTGCAAACGGATGCGACGGCGTTGGTCGATCAGCTCGCGTCCGAACTGGTCGGGACGCCGTTGGCGGAGCCTTACGTCCTGTTCGGGCACAGCCTCGGCGGCTTGCTCGCCTTCGAGCTCGCGCACAGGCTGCTCGCGCTCGGCGCGCCAAGGCCGCAGATGCTGCTCGTGTCCGGAACGGAAGCGCCTGCCGTGCGCGACGGCAGCCGCTGGCGCGAGCCGCTCGGTGACGACGCATTGCGCGAGGAGCTTCTCAGGCTGAACGGCACGCCGCCGGAGGCGTTGCAGAGCATGGAGATCATGCGCGGCACACTGCCGATCCTGCGGGCCGATTTCCTGATGTGCGGGAACTACGTGTATCGGCGGCGCCAGCCGTTGCCGTGTCCGCTGCACGTGTTCGGCGGAGAGCTCGACGAAACGCGTGCCGAGGCACTGGAGGCATGGCGGGCCGAGACCTCCGGCACGTTCGGCCGCGACATGCTGCCGGGCGACCATTTCTTCATCCACAGCCAGCAGGCGGATCTGCTGAAGCTCGTTGCCGCATTGCTGGTACGTCGGGCATGGCCGGAGCCCGCCGTTGCTCGCGCGGGGCCTTGAGCGGCGCGTCGAAAGCAGGACCCAGCCGGAAAAGCCGGCTGGTGAAGAAACTTCGATGCTGAAATCGACGGGAGACGGGGAGAAGTCATGTTCACAATACAATCTAAAGTAGAACAAGAATCGCTGCCGTTCCTTCTGCGGGCCAGCCGCACGCAGCAGCCGCTGATGGAGGCCGTCAGCGAGGTCCGCGACATGATCGAGCGCCAGCTCTACGCGTGCGGCGGAATTCTCTTCCGTGGCTTCCATCTCGACGGCGCCGAGGCGTTCAGGAGCTTCGCCGCGAGCTTCGGCCATCCGCTGCTGTCCTATGAATTCGGCTCGACGCCCCGATCGCAGGTCAGCGCCGGCGTCTACACCTCGACCGAATATCCGCCGCACCAGAGCATCCCGCTGCACAACGAGCAGGCCTATACGCGCGACTGGCCGATGAAGATCTGGTTCTATTGCGAGCAGGCGGCACAGCAGGGCGGCGAGACGCCGGTCGCCGACAGCCGGTCGATCCATCGCGACATTCCGGCTGCGATCCGTAACCGCTTCGCCGAGCGGGGCGTCATGTATGTTCGCAACTATGGCAGCGGACTCGATGTCGACTGGCGACAGGTGTTCGGCACGGAGTCGAAGGCCGAGGTCGAGGCCTATTGCGCCTCCCATGCGATCGCCTGTGAATGGAAGGATGGCGACGAGCTGCGGACGCGGCAGGTCTGCCAGGGGACCGCGGTGCATCCCGTGACCGGGGACATGGTGTGGTTCAATCAGGCGCATCTGTTCCACGTCTCCAGCCTCGCACCCGAGGTACGGGAAAGTCTTCTCGACATCGTCGGTGATCCGCTCGAGCTGCCGCGCAATGCGTTCTACGGCGACGGCGCGCCGATCGAGGATGAGACGCTGGCCACGGTCAGAGCCGTGCTCGACCGGCATAAGATCGTCTTTCCCTGGCAGACCGGCGACGTCGTCATGCTCGACAACATGCTGACGGCGCACGCGCGCGAGCCGTTCAAGGGGCCGCGCAGGGTGATCGTCGCGATGGCGCAAGCCCATCGCGTGAATTGAGCCTGCGCGATCGATCCTCACATTGTTATCGGACCTTCGGAAGATGCCGACACAGACCCTCGTCGAACGACTCCGCGAGCATGCCGCCTCGCGTGCCGATCATCCGGCGCTGCGCTTCATCGAAGGCGACGATGTCGTCGACGAGCTGACATTCGCGGCGCTGGATCGACGCATTCGCGCAACGGCTGCACATCTGCAGCAGCTTGCCGGCGCAGGCGAGCGCGCCGTGATTCTGCTGCCGAACGGTCCCGACTATGCCGTCGCGTTCTACGCGTGCCTCTATGCCGGGGTCATTGCCGTGCCGGCCTATCCGCCGGAAACCGGCAAGGAGCGTTACACGAGCCGGCTCGACGGCATCCTGCGCGATGCGGCGCCGCGGCTCATTCTCACCCAGGCGCGTCTGCGCGACGCCGTCGTCGCTGCGTTCGGCGAGCCCAAGGCTCATGTTGTTGCCGTCGACGAGGTGCCGGTCGATGCCGCCGCATCCTGGCGCGAGACGGACTTGCACGGCGAAGCGATCGCGTTCCTCCAATATACGTCGGGGTCGACGTCGCAGCCGAAGGGTGTCTGCGTCACTCACCGGAACCTGGTCGCCAATGAGATCGCAATAGAGGCGGTGCTCGGCGGGACCAGGGATGACGTCTTCGTCAGCTGGCTGCCGCTCTATCACGACATGGGATTGATGGGCGGATTGCTGAATCCGCTGTTCACGGGTTTCACGGCGGTGCTGATGTCGCCGCGCAATTTCCTGGAGCAGCCGCGGCGCTGGCTCGACGCCATCCATCGCCACGGCGGCACCTGCAGCGGCGGGCCGGACTTTGCGTTCGCGCTCTGTGCGGACCGGATCTCGGACGAGGCGATCGCGTGTCTGGACCTCGGCCGATGGCGGTTCGCGTTCTCCGGCTCAGAGTTCGTGCGCCGCGCGACGCTGGATCGATTTGCCGCGCGCTTCCGGCCGGCGGGCTTCGATCCTCGCGCGCTGACGCCGTGCTACGGCCTTGCCGAGGCGACCTTGCTGGTGACAGCAGGCGACCGCGCGAGCCGGGCGGTTTGTCACACGCTCGATCCCGCAGCGCTCGCCGGCGGGCGCGTTGCGGACGCCGGCGAGGGCACGGACCTGATGGCGTGCGGCGCCGTGGCAGACGGCCACGCCGTGCGCATCATGAGGGTCGATGCGTCCGCCGAGGCCGAGAGGAATGAGGTCGGCGAAATCTGGGTCGCAGGTCCGAGCGTCGCGCTGGGCTATTGGAACAATCCCGAGGCGACGCAGCAGACGTTCGTCGTTCGCGACGGCGCGCGCTGGTTGCGGACCGGCGATCTCGGCTTCGTCCGCGACGGCGAACTCGTCGTCACGGGAAGGCTCAAGGATCTGCTGATCGTCCGCGGCCAGAACATCTATCCATTCGATCTGGAGCAGGCCGTCGAGACCGAGGTGGCCTCGGTGCGGAAGGGACGTGTCGCGGCCTTCCCGGTCGAGATCGATGGCGCCGAAGGCATCGGCGTAGCTGCCGAGTTCAGCAGGGCAGTGCTGCGGCGAACGCCGGCCGACGTGCTGATCAAGGCGATCGGCGACGCGGTCATGCGGCAGACGCAGGAATATCCGGCGGTGGTCGTGCTGCTGAACCCGCAAGGCATGCCGCTGACCACCAGCGGCAAGCTGCAGCGGTCCGCCTGTCGCGCCAGGTGGGCGCAGGGCACGCTCGATAGCTTCATGGTGTTCGAGCGGCGACGCGAGGCGGCGGACCCATCGCCGTCCCCGGAGCTTGCGACGGCGACCGAACGCCGTCTTGCGCTGATCTGGCGGGATGTGCTCCGGCGCGAGAATGTCGACCGCGACGACGACTTTTTCATGCTCGGCGGCAACTCGGTCGCAGCCGCTCAGATCACGGCGATGGTGCGCGAGCAGTTCGGAATCGAGCTCGCGCTGCGCGGCTTCTTCGATGCGCCTACGCTCGCCGCGCTCGCAGAGCTTATCGATGCCGCCAGCGCGGACGCGAAAGTGCTCCCGCCGCTGCAGCCGGCACCGGCGGGCATACGCGAGCTGCTGTCTCCCGCGCAGGAGCGGCTGTGGTTTCTCTGGAGCATGGATCCGGCCGGCACGGCCTACACCATCGCCTGCACGGTTCATTTCGACGGCCCGCTCGATCAGGCACTGCTGGTGCAGGCGCTGACCGAAATCGTCGCCCGCCACGAGACGCTGCGCACCACCTTCTCCGCCCCGGATGGCCGCGTCGTGCAGGTCATCCATGCGGCGCCGGACATTCCGGTCGCGGTCGAGGATCTGCGGCGCAGCCCGGCGGCGGAGCGCACGTCGCGGGTCGCGGCGCGGACACGCGAGGAGCTGGCAAGGCCGTTCGATCTCGTCAATGGCCCACTGCTGCGCGCCGTGCTGATGCAGCTCGCGGACGACCGCCACGTGCTGCTGCTGTCGGCGCATCACATCGTAGCCGACGGCCTCTCGCTCGACGTGCTGCTGGCGGAGATCGCCGCGCTCTATGACGGGCTCCGGCGCGGGGCAGGGGCGCTGCCGTCACCATCCGCCGTCCAATATGCCGACTACGCCGCATGGCAGCGGGATTGGCTCTCCGGCCCCGAGGCTGCGCAGCAGCTCGCCTACTGGCGCGGGCGGCTCGGCGACGCGGATACACCGCTCGCATTGCCGTTCGACCGGCCGCGCCAGCCTGTACCGAGCTATCGCGGCGACACCATTCACGTCGAGATCGCGCCAGATCTGGTGCTGAGGCTCCGCGCGCTCGCCAGGGAGCATCGCGTCAGCATGTTCATGCTGCTGCTCGCCGCCTATCAGTTGCTGCTGTTCCGCTACTCCGGCCGCTCCGACCTGCGTGTCGGCGTGCCCGTCGCCGGCCGCCGCCAGGCCGAGCTGGCATGCTTGATCGGCTGCTTCGTCAATACGCTGGTGCTGCGGGCCGACGTGGCCGATGGCATGAGCTTCGCCGAGCTGCTGGCGCGGGCGAAGGAGGAGGTCATTTCCGGGCTGGCGCATCAGGATCTGCCGTTCGACCGTCTCGTCGATGCGCTGAAGCCGACCCGATCCGGCGGCCACAATCCACTGTTCCAGGTCAAGTTCAACTACATGGACGCGCCGGCCGGATTTGCGCTCGGCGATGGCCTGCACGCCCAGCCGCGCATCGTCGATCTCGCCGGCTCGCATTTCGATCTCGCGCTCGACATCATCGACGGCCCAAAGGGCATGAATGCGAGCCTGAATTTCGCAACTGATTTGTTCGATGCGGCCACGGTCGAGCGGATCGGGAGCCAGCTCGTCGATTTCCTGCGGCAGATCGCGGCGGGCATCGACCGGCCGCTGCGCAACTTCGCAATCGCGCGAGACGTCAGGCAGGTCGTCGCGGCGGAGGTGAAGAGCTTCCCATCGATGGACATCCTCGATCTGATCGACGCTGCGTTCGCGGGCCGCGACGATCGGATCGCGCTGCGCCAAGGACAGGACACCGTCAGCGTCGCCGAGCTCGTGGGCTGGTCGGACCAGATCGCGCGCACGCTCGTTGCGGCGGGCGTCACGCATGAGACGCCGGTGGCGCTGTGGATCGAGCGGTCGCCGAGCTTCGTCGCGGCGCTGCTCGGCGTCTTGAAGGCGGGCGGCGCCGCCGTGCCGCTCGATCCGGCGTGGCCGGTGGCGCGTATTGACCGTATTCTTCACGATGGTGGCATCGACACCCTGATCGCGACCGGCGAATGCCTCGCTGCGGCGAGCGCGTTGCAATGCGTCGCGCTGGATGGCGAGTCGCGCAGCGATGCGTCTCGCGGCGAGTTCATTCGCCCGCACGTTCATCCGGCGCAGACTGCCTACATCATCTACACGTCGGGCTCGACCGGCGCGCCCAAGGGCGTCGCCGTGTCACACGGTGCACTTGCCAACTATGTGCAGGCGCTATTGTCCCGGCTGCGGCCACGCGCCGACGCGAGCATGGCGATGGTCTCGACTGTTGCCGCCGATCTCGGCCACACCGTGCTGTTCGGCGCGCTCGTGAGCGGCGCAACCTTGAATCTTCTTCCGGCCGATGCCGCGTTCGATGCGGATGCGTTTGCGCAAGCGATGCGCGACGGCGAGGTCGGGATTCTCAAGATCGTGCCGAGCCATCTGCGCGGCCTGTTGCGGGCGCGGCGCTCGGCCGACGTTCTGCCGCGCGACGTGCTGATTCTCGGCGGCGAGGCTTGCGATCCCGGCTTGATCGAAGAGGTCCGCCGGCTGCGGCCGCACTGCCGGATCGTCAATCACTACGGCCCGACCGAGACGACGGTCGGCGTGACGACCCATGAGTGGACGGACGCCGAGGCCAAAGGTGTGCTGCCGGTCGGATTGCCGCTTGCCAACCTGCGCGCCTACGTTCTCGACGATACGCTGAATATCGTCCCGGCCGGGGTCACCGGTGAACTCTATGTGGGCGGCGCCGGGCTGGCGCGCGGCTATCGCGGTGCGCCTGGACAGACGGCCGAGCGCTTCATTCCCGATCCGTTCGGACCCGCAGGCGAACGCATCTACCGGACCGGCGATTTGGTGCGCTGTGATCAAGCGGGCCGGATCGTGTTCCTCGGCCGGCGCGATGATCAAATGAAGCTGCGCGGCTACCGCGTCGAGCCCGCCGAGATCAGTCGCGCGATCACATTGCTGAAAGGCATCGCCGATGCGGCCGTCGTGGCCCGCGCCGTCGATGCTGAGCAGGAGCGTCAGGAGCTCGTGGCCTATTGTGTCGCTGCAGCGGGCGCCGTGTTGCAGCCGGAGACGCTGCGGCAGCAACTCTCGGCGATGCTGCCGGACTACATGGTGCCTTCGCGCATCGTCGTGCTCGACTGGCTGCCGCTGACCGCCAACGGCAAGCTCGACCGCGCGGCGCTGCCGCAGCCGGACGAGGACGCCGTGCTATCCTATGCCGCCCCGGTCGGCGCGGTGGAGGAGACAATCGCCGCGGTCTGGCAGGACGTGCTGGGCCGCGAGCGGATCGGCCGCAATGACAATTTCTTCGAGCTCGGCGGCGACTCCATCCTCAGCCTGCAGATCATCGCGCGGCTGCGCAAGCGCGGCGTCATGCTGACGCCGAAGCAGATGTTCGCGCAGCAGACGATAGCGGCGCTGGCCGGCGTGGTTGCGACCACCTCCGCGCCGGCCATCACGCCGCCGGCAGCAGCACGCAACGCAATGAACGCCTGCGCTGCGGAGCTGCTGCCGATCCAATTGCGCTTCTTCGCGGAGGATATCTCCAACCGCGATCACTTCAACCAGGCGGTGCTGCTGATCCCGCGGGACCGGATCGACTGGAGCGTGCTGCAGCGGGCGCTCGCTGCCGTCGTGGGGCATCACGATGCGCTTCGCATGACGTATCGGCAGGTCGCGGGTGAATGGCAGGCGGTGCCGTCCGACCTGCCTGCCGCGCCTGAGCTGCTTTGGCTCCGCACGGCAGTCGAGCCGGCCGACGTCAGCGCGATCGCGTCGGCGGCGCAGGCGAGCCTGTCATTGGCATCGGGATCTCTGCTGCGCGCCGTCGGATTCGACATGCGCGATGGCAGCCAGCGGCTGCTGGTCGCCATTCACCATCTCGCCGTCGATGGCGTGTCATGGCGGATTCTGCTCGAGGACATCGCGTCGGCTTGCGAGCAGCTGACGGGGCAGGCGGGCGCCGTCAACCTGCCGCCCCAGAGCTCCACGCCGTCCTCCTGGGTGCAGCGACTGCGAGCGCATGCGGCCTCCGATCGGCTCGGAGACGAACTGCCGTTCTGGCTGGCGTCCTCCCACGGCAGCGAGCTGCCCTGCGACGACGACCATGGTGGCACCGACGTCGAAGCCGACGCCGAGGAGGTCGTGCTGAACCTTGAGGCGGAGCTGACCGAACGGCTGCTCGATGCCGCGCCTGCGGCCTATCGCACGCAGGTCAACGACCTGCTGCTGGCTGCGCTGGCGCGTGCGGTCTGGAACTGGCGTGGGATCGATGGCGTCGTGATCGAGCTCGAAGGCCACGGCCGCGAGGATGTCCTTGCGGACTGTGACCTCACACGGACGGTGGGCTGGTTCACGACCGCATTCCCGGTCCGTCTCGACAGCGGCAGCGAGACCGACGGCGCGCTCATCACCCGCGTCAAGGAGACGCTGCGCGCCGTGCCCGATCGCGGGCTCGGCTATGGAGTGCTGCGCCATCTCGGTGCGAAGGAGCATCGCGAGGCGCTGGCCGCGGTGCCGAACCCGCGCATCGTCTTCAACTATCTCGGCCGCTTCGATGGCCAGCTCGGCGCGTCGGCGCCGTACCGGATTGCGCCGGAAAACCCGGGATCGATGCGAGCCGCCGACGCGCCGTTGCGGGCCTGGCTCACCATCAACGGCGAGGTGCGTGACGGGCAGCTGCGTCTCGGTTTCCGCTATGGCAGCCGGCGCTATCGGCGCGCGACCGTCGAACGGCTCGCGGAGCTCTATCGGGCGGCGCTGCACGGTCTCGTCGATCATTGCCTCGGCGGCGCCGGCGGTCTCACGCCGTCCGACGTTCCGCTCGCGGGGCTCGATCAGGCGGCGCTCGACCGGCTCTGCGCGACGATCGACTGTCGCTCCGTCGAGGACATCTATCCGCTGTCGCCGATGCAGCAGGGCTTGCTGTTCCATGCCCTGCGCGATGGCGCTGATGATGTCTATGTCAACCAGCTCTCGATCGAGCTTCGAGGTGTGACGCCGGCGCGGTTGCGTGCGGCATGGCAGACGGCGAGTGCGCGGCATGCGGTGCTGCGGACTGGATTCGTCTGGCAGCAATTGTCCGGAGTGGCCCAGCAGATCGTGTACCGGCAGCTCGACGTGCCCGTCGTCGAGGAGGATTGGCGCAGCCGTATCGCTGATGGGGCCGCGGCGGCGGATATCGAGGCGGCGCTTGCGGAGGCGGCACGGCGCGAGCGTGAGCTCGGCTTCGACATCACCCGGCCGCCGCTGCAGCGGCTGCGGCTGATCCGGCTCGGCGATGACAGGCTGTGGCTGATCTGGACGCATCATCACATCGTGATCGATGGCTGGAGCTCGGCGCGGCTGCTCGCAGACGTGCTGCAGCAGATCGGCGGCGCAGCGCCGTCGGCGGCGCAAGCCAGTTATCGCGACTACATCGCCTGGCTGCAGACGCGCGACCACGCGGCGGCCGTGGATTTCTGGCGCGAGACGCTGCGCGGCTTCGATGAGCCCACGCCGCTCGCCGACGCCTTGCGCGCGAGCAGCGCGATCGACGCTGCGAGCGGCCACGGCCGGCTGACGCTGCGCGTGGACGTCGATCTCGCTGCCCGCCTGCGGCGGTTCGCGACGCAGCAGCGCATCACGATGAATACGCTGCTGCAAGGGGCCTGGGCCCAATTGCTGCGGCAGTATACCGGGCAAAGCTCGGTCTGCTTTGGCGTGACGGTCTCGGGCCGTCCGACCGAGCTTGCCGGCGCCGAGCACATGGTCGGCCTCTTCATCAACACGCTGCCGCTGATCGACCGCGCGCACCCGCAGACCGCGACCGGCGATTGGCTGCGAACCCTTCAGGCGCAGAGCGTCGCGGCGCGCGACTATGAGTGGCTGCCGCTGCACGAGATCCAGCGCCTCGCCGACAGGGCCGGGCAGCCCCTGTTCGACAGCCTGATGGTGTTCGAGAACTATCCGATCGATCAGGCGCTCACCGCGCGCAACGGTGCCGGGCCGCAGATCGGGCGGGTCGAACATGTGACGCCGACCAGTTATCCGATCGCGGTCATCGTGTTCGACGGACCCGAGGGCCTGCGCCTCGACTTCAACTACGATCGTGCGCAATTGGACGAGCACGCGATTCGACGGGTGAGCGCGTCGTTGCGGGACTGGCTGATGCAGATTTCGGCGGATGCCACCCGTCCGACCGGCAACCTTCGCACGGTCGATGGGGAGGCGCTGGCGTGGCTCTTGCGCTGGAGTGGAGCTGCGATTGGCGAGACGTCATCCCCACGTCCGTTGATCGACGCAGCGCCCGGCGTCGTGGCGCAGATCGAGGCGCGGGCGAAGGCTGTCCCGGACGCGGTTGCGATCGTCGGCGGTGACCGCCGGATCAGCTACGGCGAGTTGAACGCGCGCGCAAACCGGCTGGCGCGGCGGCTGCAGGCACGCGGGATCGGCGCCGATGTCGTGGTCGGACTGGCGCTGGGGCGCGACGCCGAGATGATCGTCGCGCTGCTCGCCGTGCTGAAGGCGGGTGCGGCCTACCTGCCGCTCGACCCGGATTATCCGGCCGAGCGTCTTGCTCACATGCTGACCGACAGCGGCGCGAGGCTTCTGCTGACGCAAGCTGGGCTGCAGGATCGGTTCGCGCTTGCGCTGGCCGATAGCGGAGCCGAGGCCTGGCTGCTCGATCGCGACGATGATGCGGGCGACGCCGACAATCTCGGCAGCACCATTCATCCGGAGAGCCTCGCCTACGTCATCTATACCTCGGGCTCGACCGGCCTGCCCAAGGGCGTGATGGTGCGTCACGGCGCAGTGACGAACTTTCTGGCGACCATGGCCGAGCAGCCGGGCATCGCATCGGACGACCGCGTGCTGGCCCTGACGTCGCTGTCGTTCGACATCGCGGTGCTGGAGCTGTGGCTGCCGCTGACACGGGGCGCCCGGATCGTGCTGGCCGATCGCGCCTCGGCGCAGGATCCGACGGCGCTGAAGGCGATCGTGGCCAGGCACGGCGTGACCATGATCCAGGCGACGCCGTCGAGCTGGCGCATGCTGCTCGATCATGACGGGACCGCGCTGCCTCGTCGCTGTCGCGTGCTTTGCGGCGGCGAGGCGCTGGCTCCCGATCTGGCGCGGCGGCTCGTCGCGCTGAGCGGCGAGGTCTGGAACATGTATGGGCCGACCGAGACCACGGTGTGGTCTGCGCGCCACCGGCTCGATTCCAATGATCCTATGCCGGTGCTGGGTGGTCCGATCGGCAACACCACGCTCTACGTGCTCGACGCCAATCTCAATCTGGCGCCGCCCGGCGTGACCGGCGAACTGTTCATCGGCGGCGAGGGACTGGCGCGCGGCTATTGGAGGCGCGCCGGGCTCAGCGCAGAGCGCTTCGTTCCCGATCCGTTGGGCGGTGCTGGTGCGCGGTTGTACCGGACCGGCGATCTGGCGCGCTGGCGTGCCGATGGCACGCTCGACTATGTCGGCCGCGCCGATCACCAGGTCAAGATGCGCGGACATCGCATCGAGCTCGGCGAGATCGAGGCGCGGCTGCGCGCACTGCCCGGCGTTCGCGACAGCGTCGTGGTCGCGCAGGAGTTCGGCGGCGGGCGGCACCTGATCGGCTATGTCAGCAGTGACAGCACCCTCGACGGCGGCGACTTGCGCGCGATGCTCACGGCCATGCTGCCGGACTACATGGTGCCGTTGCGCGTCATCGTGCTGCCGCGGCTGCCGCTGACGCCGAACGGCAAGGTCGACCGCAAGGCGCTGCCGCTGGCGTCACAAGGCGAGGCGGGGGACGACTATCAGGCTCCGGTCGGTGAGATCGAGATCATCGTGGCCGGCATCTGGGCGGAACTGCTCGGCCTTGACCGCATCGGGCGGGGCGATCACTTCTTCAGGCTCGGCGGCCACTCTCTGTTGGCGGTGCGGCTGCTCGGCCGTGTCGCGCAGGAGTTCGGCACGTCGGTGCAATTGTCCGAGCTGTTCGCTCATCCGGAATTGGCGGAATTCGCGCGCGTCCTCTCGATCAGTCTGATCGAGCAGGAGTTCGCCGAAGGTGAGCTCCAGGAACTGATGACGGCGGAGCTATCATGAGCGGACAATCAGGACAGCCTCTTCTGCGTGACCTCGATCCGGAGGCGCTGCGCCGGTTGGCATCGCGCGCGCGACAGCGCGGCCGCAACGCCGCCAGACGCGACACAAGCACGATCCCGATCGTCGATCGCGGGGGCCGGCTGCCGCTCTCCTTCGCGCAGCAGCAGCTGTGGCTGCTGGCGCAGCTCGATGGCGGAAGCGCGAATTATCACATCGACGTGGCGCTGCGGTTGCGCGGCCGGCTCGACATCGGCGCATGGCGCCGCAGCCTCGACCGCCTGTTCTCCCGGCACGAGGCGCTGCGGACGGTCTTTGTCGCCGAGGACGGCGCGCCGCGAATTGCGCTGCTGCCGTCCGACACCAGCCTGCCGCTGGAGATGCATGATCTTCGCGTCCGGCCGGACCGCGAGAAGCGGCTGGGCGACGTGCTGGATGAGTGCACGCGCGCGCCGTTCGATCTCGCTCGGGGGCCGCTGATCCGCAGCCATTTGATCCGTCTGGGCGACGATGATCACGTCGTTCTGCTCAGCCAGCACCACATCATCTCCGACGGATGGTCGATGGGCGTCATCGTCCGCGAGCTCTCGGCACTGTATGGCGCCTTCGCCGCAGGCGGCGATGATCCGTTGCCGCCGCTCGCGATTCAGTATCCGGACTATGCAGCATGGCAGCGCCATTCGCTGACGGCAGATCGGCTGCGGCGGCAGCTCGATCATTGGACCGCCGTGCTGCGCGATGCGCCATCCTTGCTGACATTGCCGACCGACCGTGCGCGTTCTGCGCCGCGATCCAACGCCGGCGCCGCGGTGCCGGTGGAGATCGACGACGGTCTATCGGCCGACATCAGGCGGCTGGGCCACGCTCTCGGCGCCACCCCGTTCGTCATCGTGCTGGCGGCCTGGGCCATCGTGCTGTCGCGGTTGGCGGGCCAGCAGGATCTCGTGATCGGCACGCCGAGCGCAAATCGGATGCGTTCGGAGCTCGAAGGCCTAGCCGGCTTCTTCGTCAACATGCTGGCGCTGCGGCTCGACCTCTCGCATGGTCCTGCTGTCGCCGAGCTGATCGACCGCGTCAAGACGGCGGTCCTCGCGGCGCAGGATCATCAGGATCTTCCGTTCGAGCTCCTGGTCGAGGCGCTCCAGCCGCCGCGGCATCCGGAATACACGCCGGTGTTCCAGGTGGTGTTCGCGTGGCAGAGTAACGATGTCGGCTCGTTCGCACTGCCCGGCCTGGCGGTCGAACGCCTTGCGATCGAGCAGCACAAGATCAAGTTCGATCTCGAGCTCGATCTCAGCGAAAGTGGCGGCCGCATCACTGGCAAGCTCAACTACGCGACGGCGCTGTTCGACGCCGAGACCGTACAGCGCTATCGCTTCTATCTGCTGGCTGCGTTGCGCGCCATGGTCGCCGACACCAGCCAGCCGGTCGATCGGATCGAGCTGCTGCCGGCCGAGGAACGTACGCTGCTGCTGGATGTCTGGAACCGGACGCAGTCGTTCACGCCAGCCGACTGCTGCATCCAGGAGCTCGTCGCAGAGCAGGCGCGCCGCCGCCCCTCCGCCGTGGCGCTGGTGCATGGCGCGGTCAGCTTGAGCTATCGCGAGCTCGAGGTGCGCGCCAATCGCCTCGCGCATCATCTCGTTGCGATGGGCGCCGGTCCGGATCGGCTGGTCGCGATCTGCCAGCAGCGCGGCATTGATGCGATCGTCAGCGTGCTCGCGGTTCTCAAAGCGGGAGCGGCCTATCTGCCGCTTGACCCTGCCTATCCGCCGCAGCGGCTGCGCGAGACCGTGGCCGATGCCCAGCCGACGCTGCTGCTCTGTGACGGTGAGAGCGCTAGCACGCTCGGCGGCGTGGCGTACCCTGTGATCGATGTGGAAAGCGATGCGCCGGCCTGGAGCGGGCTGCCGGAGAGCGCACCGGATGTTGCTGCCCGTGGCCTGACGCCGCGCAACCTCGCCTATGTCATCTACACGTCGGGCTCGACCGGACAGCCGAAGGGCGTGATGATCGAGCACCACGGCCTGGTCAATCTCGCGCAGGCCCAGATCGGGCTGTTCGACACCGGTCCGCACAGCCGGATCGCGCAATTCGCCTCCTTCAGCTTCGACGCAAGCGTGTGGGACATCGTCATGGCGCTTTGTGCCGGTGCCGAGCTGCATCTGCTCGGAAGCCGCGAGCATCGCGACGCGGCGGAGCTGCTGAATTATCTCGTCGAACATCGCATCACCCACGCCACCTTGCCGCCCGCGATGCTGCAGGGCCGCTCGGACCTCGCCCGGCTCTCCGGGCTCGAGGTGCTGGTTCTCGCCGGCGAGTTGCCAAGGCCGGAGCTGTTCGAAGCGCTGCCGCCCGGGATTGCGGTCTTCAACGCCTACGGGCCGACGGAAGCGACCGTCTGCGCCACCGCATGGCGCCGTCCGCCCGGCTTCGCCGGCGTTGTCGTCCCAATCGGTCGCCCGATCGCCAACGCGCGGATCTATCTGCTCGACGCCCAGGGCATGCCGGTGCCGCGCGGTGCCGTCGGCGAGATCTGGATCGGCGGGGCAGGAGTTGCCCGCGGCTATCTCAACCGTCCCGATCTGTCGGCGCAGCGTTTTGCCGTGGATCCGTTCGGGCTGTCGTCCGATGCGCGGATGTATCGAACCGGTGATCTCGGCCGCCATCTCGCCGACGGCAACATCGAATTCCTGGGCCGCAACGACCATCAGGTGAAGATCCGCGGCTTCCGCATCGAGCTCGGGGAGATCGAGCATCGGCTGAATGCGCAGGCCGGAGTGCGGGACTCGGCGGTGCTGGCGCGGCGCGATGCGCAGGGCGATCTCACGCTCGTCGCCTATGTGGTGCCGGCGGAGGACGCCGACGGCACCGGCGCGTGGGCCGCGAAACTCCGTTCACATCTGCAGGGAAGCCTGCCGGACTACATGGTCCCGTCGGCGATCGTTCGCGTCCCTGCACTTCCGCTGACACCCAACGGCAAGGTCGACCGGCAGGCGCTGCCGGCGCCGGACGACGAGGCGTTCTCGCACGCCACCTATGATCCTCCCCAGGGCGAAGCCGAGCAGACGCTCGCTGCCATCTGGCGCGAGTTGCTTGGCGTCGAGCGCGTCGGTCGCAACGATCATTTCTTCGAGCTCGGCGGCCATTCGCTGCTCGTCGTCCGCATGCTGGATCGGCTGAAGCGCCATGCGCTGACGATCGACGCGCAGATGGTGTTCGCCAAGCCGGTGCTGCGCGATCTCGCGGCCAGCCTGCGGCAAAGCGAGGAGACCGCAATTCCTGACAACCCGATCACGGCGCAGAGCCCGGCCATCACGCCGGACATGCTGCCGCTGATCGCGATGAGCCAGGGCGAGATCGACCGCGTGGTGGGCCGTGTGCCGGGCGGCGTCGCCAACGTCCAGGACATCTACGCGCTGTCGCCGTTGCAGGAGGGAATTCTGTTCCATCATCTGCTCGCGACCGAGGGCGACCCCTACGTGCTGGTCGCGCAGATGGCATTTGCGGGCCGTGATCTGCTGGATCGCTATCTTGCGGCCGTTCAGGACGTGATCGACCGGCATGACGTCCTGCGGACGTCGTTCCTCTGGGATGGGCTGTCGGTGCCGGCGCAGGTGGTCTGGCGCCAGGCACCGCTAAGCGTCACCGAAGTTGAGCTCGAAGGCAACGCGCCGGCCCAGGTCGAGCTGGCGCGCCGCTTCGATCCGAAGTCCTGCAGGCTCGATCTGACCCAGGCGCCATTGCTGCGTCTCGTTGTCGCCCGCGACCCAGGAAGTGATCGCCTGCTGCTGCTGGTCGTGCTGCATCACATGGTCGGCGACCATTCCACCCTGCAGGCGTTGCATGAGGAGGTGCAACTGATCCTGTCGGGACGCCGCACTGCTCTGCCTCCGTCGATTCCATTCCGCAACCTCGTCGCCGAGACTCGCAAGTCGGGCGGACAGGATGCTCAGCAGCGCTTCTTCCGCAGCATGCTCGCCGACATCGATGCGCCGACGGCGCCGTTCGGATTGATCGAGGTGCGCAGCGACGGCGCCGGCGTGCGCGAGGCAAAGCTGCCCCTGCCGGCTGCGCTCGATGCGCGGCTGCGCGCGCAGGCGCGGCGCGTTGGCGCGAGCCTCGCCAGTCTCTGTCATGTCGCCTGGGGCCAGGTGCTGGCGCGCAGCAGCGGACGTGAGCAGGTCGTGTTCGGCACCGTGCTGCTCGGCCGCATGCAGGCTGGCCATGATACCGGCCGCAGCCTGGGCCTGTTCATCAACACGCTGCCGTTGCGGCTCGATCTCGACGGCACGTCGGTTGAGGACAGCGTTCGCGCAACGCATGCGCGGCTGGCGGAGCTGATGGTTCATGAGCATGCCTCGCTGGCAATGGCCCAGCGTTGCAGCGGCGTCGCGCCGCCGACGCCGCTGTTCTCCGCGATCCTGAACTATCGGCACGGCCAGCGGCAGGACGCGCGGGCAGACGCGCAGCCCATCCAGGCTCTGCGTGGCGTCGAATGGCTCGGTGGCGAGGAGCGTACCAACTATCCGCTGATGCTGGCGGTGGATGACGACGGTCATGGACTTCACCTGACGGTCCAGGCCGTGGCGCCGGTTGCGCCCGAGCGGGTCGGCGCGATGATGCAGCAGTCGCTCGATCGGCTGGCGCTGGCGCTCGAAGCGGCGCCGCACTCGCCGGTGCGCCAGCTCGATGTCGTTCCAGAGGACGATCGCGCGCGGCTGCTGCGCGCTTGGAATGCGACGGCTGTCAGCTTCGCGGATACGCTCTGCGTGCACCGGCAGTTCGAGGTGCATGCGGCGCGATCTCCCGATGCGATCGCGCTCGTACACGGGCAGGAGACGATCAGCTACGGCGCGCTGAATGCGCGGGCGAACCGCCTGGCGCGGCGGCTCAGGGATCGCGGCATCGGGCCGGATGTTGTGGTCGGGCTGGCGCTGGAGCGCGGCGTCACGATGATGGTTGCGCTGCTCGCGGTGCTCAAAGCGGGCGGGGCCTATCTTCCGCTCGATCCGGACTATCCGGCCGAGCGGCTCGCGCACATGCTGAACGACAGCGGCGCCAAGCTGCTGCTGACGCAAGCCACGCTGCACGACCGTTTCGCGCCGGTGCTGGCCCGGAGCGAGGCCGAGGCATGGCTGCTCGAGGTGGCGGCTGGCGAGGGCCTCGGCCAGACCGATAATCTTGCTGTCGACGTGCATCCGGAGAGCCTCGCTTACGTCATCTACACCTCCGGCTCCACCGGTCGGCCCAAGGGCGTGATGGTGCGTCACGCCGCGGTGACGAACTTCCTGACGACGATGGCCGAGCAACCGGGCATCGCGGCCGACGACCGTGTGCTGGCGTTGACCTCGTTGTCGTTCGACATCGCCGTGCTGGAGCTGTGGCTGCCGCTGACCCATGGCGCACGGATCGTGCTCGCCGACCGTTTCACGGCCCATGATCCGGTGGCGCTCAAGGCGATGGTGACACGGCACGGCGTGACCATGGTCCAGGCGACGCCGTCGAGCTGGCGCATGCTGCTCGATCACGACGCGGCCGATACACACGAGACGGCTCCATGGCTGCCGAAGGGCAGTCGCCTGCTGAGCGGCGGGGAGGCGCTGGCCTCGGACCTGGCGCGGCGGCTGGGCGCGCTGGGCAGCGAGGTCTGGAACCTGTATGGGCCGACCGAGACCACGGTGTGGTCGGCGCGTCACCGCCTCGATGCGACCGATCCGGTGCCGCTGCTCGGCAGCCCGATCGGCAACACCCGGTTGTACGTGCTCGACACCGAACTCAATCTGGCGCCGGTCGGCGTCACTGGCGAGCTCTTCATCGGCGGTGACGGGCTCGCGCGCGGCTATTGGAAACGCGCCGCGTTGAGCGCGGAGCGCTTCATCCCGGATCCGTTCGGCAGCGACGGCGCGCGGCTGTACCGGACCGGCGACCTCGCGCGCTGGCGGGCCGACGGCGTGCTCGACTATGTCGGCCGCGCCGATCATCAAGTGAAGATCCGCGGACATCGGATCGAGCTCGGCGAGATCGAGGTGCGGCTGCGGGAGCAGCCGGGCGTGCGCGACAGCGTCGTCGTGGCGCAGGAGCTCGGCGGCGGCCGTCAATTGGTCGGCTATGTCAGCGGCGAGGATACGCTCGACGGCGGCGGCCTCCGCGCTGCGCTCGCAGCAGCGCTGCCGGACTACATGGTTCCGTCGCGCGTGATCGTGCTGCCGGAGCTGCCGCTGACGCCGAACGGCAAGATCGACCGCAAGGCGCTGCCGCGGCCCGATGTCGGGGCTCCCGAAGCGCATCGCATCGCCCCGCGCAATCCGACCGAGGCCGCACTCTCGGCGATCTGGGCAGAGCTGCTGCACAGGCCGGACGTCGGCGTCACCGACAATTTCTTCGAGCTCGGCGGCGACTCGCTGGTGGCCGTCCAGCTCGTCGGCCGCATCAAGCGCGATCTCGCGTGGGAGGTGCCGCTGAAGCGGTTGTTCGAACTGACCACGATCGAGGCCATGGCGTCTGCGCTCGCCGCGGACCCGCCGACAAGCAGGCGGAGCGACGACATCGCCGCCATGTTCGATCTGCTTGAGGAAGTCGAGTTCGCCAATGAATGATCAGTCCGGACTCCAGGCCCAGCAGCTCGGCGAAATCGCGCGTCGATTGGTGCGTCTCGATGCCTCGAAGCAGCGCGCGTTCCTGACGCAGTTGGCGGCCAAGGGGATCGATCTGTCGATCTTGCCGATCGCCCGGCAGCATCTGCAGCGCGCGCCGTTATCGTTCGCGCAGGCCCGTCTCTGGTTCCTGTGGCGGATGGATCCGGGCGGCTCCGCCTACAACATGCCGGTCGCGATCCGCCTGCGGGGTCGGCTTGATGTTGGTGCGCTCCAACGGGCGCTCGATGAACTCGTCATGCGCCATGCTGCGCTCCGCACGACGTTCCGGCAGGACGACGGCGAGCCGGAGCAGATCGTAGGGTTGCCGGCGCCTGTCGCGCTTCGCCGCATCGAGATCGCGGGCGATGACCGCGAGCAGCAGGCGCGCCGGCTGCTGCGTGAGGAAGCGGCGTTGCCGTTCGATCTGGAATCCGGACCGCTGCTGCGCGCGGCGCTGCTGGGTCTTGGCGAGCACGACCATATCCTCTCCGTCACGCTGCACCACATCGTCGCCGACGGCTGGTCGATGCAGGTTCTCACCGACGAGTTCTGGCAGCTCTATCACGCCGCCGCCCGCGGCGAGGCGGCCTCGCTGCCGGCGCTCGAGATCGACTACGCCGATTTCGCCGCCTGGCAGCGACTGTGGCTCGGTGCCGTCGAGGAGGAGCGGCAGCTTCGCTACTGGACCGGCCGTCTCCATGACACGGCCATGCTGCCGCTGCCGTTCGATCGGCCCAGGTCAGCCCAGGCCGATCAATCCGGCGATGCCATACGGCTGTCGCTCGGGGCGGAGCTTGCCGATCGCCTGCGCGAGCTGGCGCGGGGACAGCACACGACGTTGTTCGTCGTTCTGCTGGCGGCGCTGAAGCTGGTGCTCTATCGCTACAGCGGCCAGCCCGACATCAGCATCGGCGTTCCGCTCGCCAATCGCGACCGGTCGGAGACGCGGCGTCTGATCGGCCTGCTCGTCAACACCCAGGTGCTGCGCACACGGATCGACAGTCAGGGTACGATCGGCGAAGTCATCAAGGCACTGCGCGAGGCCTCGCTCGAGGCCCAGGATCACCAGGATCTTCCGTTCGAGCGGCTGCTCGACGTGCTGCAGCCGCAGCGCAGCCTGAGCCAGATGCCGCTATTCCAGGTGCTCTATAACCATCAGCATCGGCGCGAGCCGGCGCATGCGCCGGCTGCGTCCGAATTGCAGATCGAGA
The DNA here is from genome assembly GCF_032489615.1 of Bradyrhizobium sp. SZCCHNR1051. Taxonomy (NCBI): domain Bacteria; kingdom Pseudomonadati; phylum Pseudomonadota; class Alphaproteobacteria; order Hyphomicrobiales; family Nitrobacteraceae; genus Bradyrhizobium; species Bradyrhizobium sp. SZCCHNR1051. The sequence continues at coordinate 80,872 of NZ_JAUEYJ010000020.1, forward strand.
CGATCGCGGCAGAGATCGACACGGTGAAATTCGACCTCGCTCTCGACAGCGAGGAGGCGCCGTCGGGAGACGTCTCGGCGCTGTTCTCCTTTGCCACCGCGCTGTTCGACCGGTCGACCATCGCACGGCTCGCCGGGCATTGGCTGACGATCCTACAGGCGATGGTCGCGGATCCCACACGTCGGATCGCGGCATTGGAGCTGTTGTCGGCCCGGCAACGCGACGACGTCAGACAGTGGAACGCTTGCCCTCCCGCGCTCATGCCGTTCCAGCCGGTGCATCGGATGTTCGCCCGGCACGCAAAGGAGACGCCGAGCGCAGCGGCCCTGGTGTTGGGGGCCGAGACGATCACCTATCAGGCGCTCGATCGCCGCGCCAACGCCATCGCACAGCATCTTGCAACGCTCGGCGTTCGTCCCGGCGAGCTCGTCGGGCTCTCGATGCGGCGCTCGCCCGATCTCGTCGCCGGTTTTGTTGCCGTCCTGAAGGCCGGCGCGGCCTATCTGCCGCTCGATCCTGATCATCCGCCAGCGCGGCTGGCCGCCACCGTTCGAGATGCCGGCGCGCGCGTCGTGCTGGTCGATGCGGCGGGACGATCGCAATGGCCGCCGATGCCGGGGATCGCGGTCGTCGATCTCGGCGCGATGGCGGCTGAGACGACGGAGAGCGACCCGGCGGTCGATGTCCATCCCGCGAGCCTCGCCTACGTGATCTATACGTCCGGCTCCACCGGCGTGCCGAAGGGCGTTGCGGTCGCTCACGGATCGTTCGCAATGCATTGCGAGGCCACCGCCGAGCTCTACGAGATGGGCCGGCAGTCGCGCGAGCTGCACTTCCTCTCCTTCACGTTCGACGGCGCGCATGAGCGGTTGTGGACCGCGCTGGGCTGCGGCGCGACCTTGGTGATGCGTGATGCCGATCTCTGGTCGGCGGAGAAGACGCTCGACGTGATGGGCGCGCAGCGGGTGACCAATGCCGGCTTTCCGCCGGCCTATCTGCAGCAGCTCGCCGACTTCGCGGCGTGGAGCGGCGATCCGCCGCCCGTGTCGCTGTATTCGTTCGGCGGCGAGGCGATGCCCAAATCCGGCTTCGACAAGGTCAGGCAGGCGCTGCGGCCGCGCAAGCTGATCAATGGCTATGGTCCGACGGAGACGGTGGTCACACCGCTGGTCTGGAAGGTCGACGCCGATGCCGAGATCGACTGCGGCTATGCGCCGATCGGCCGTCCTGTCGGCCGGCGCTCGGCCTATGTTCTCGACGGCGATCTCAACATCGTTCCGGTCGGCGTCACCGGCGAGCTCCATATCGGCGGCGAGGGGCTCGCGGCCGGCTATTGGAATCGGCCGGCGCTGACGGCGGAGCGCTTCATCCCCGATCCGTTCGGTGCGCCGGGCGCGCGACTGTACCGCACGGGCGATCTGGCGCGCTGGCGTGCCGACGGCGTGATCGACTATGTCGGACGTTCCGACCATCAGCTCAAGATCCGCGGCTTCCGCATCGAGCCAGGCGAGGTCGAGGCACGGCTGACGCGGCAGACGGGTGTTCGGTCGGCGGTGGTGGTGGCACGCGAGATCGCCGGACGCCAGCAGCTCATCGGCTATGTCTGCGGCGAGGACGGCCTCGACGAGACCGGGCTGCGGGCGGCGCTCTCGGAGGAGCTGCCGGACTACATGGTTCCGGCGCGGATCGTGCTGATGCCGCAGATGCCGCTCACGGCGCATGGCAAGGTCGATCGCGACGCCTTGCCGACGCCCGAGCAATTGTCCGCCGAGACCGACTACGTCGTGCCGCAGTCCCCCGCGGAATTGGAGCTGGCGGCGATCTGGGCCGAATTGCTTGGCCATTCGCGGGTGGGCCTGACCGACAATTTCTTCGAGCTCGGCGGCGATTCCATCATCTCGCTGCAGGTGGTCGGACGTGCGCGCCAGTGCGGGCTTGCCATCGAGCCGCGCGACCTGTTCCGGCATCAGACGCTGCAGGAGCTGGCGCGGGTCGCGCGTCGCGATCGGGCCGTCGTTGCATCCGCTGAGCCGCTTGCGCGCGATGGCGATCCGGTGCCGCTGTTGCCGATCCAGCGCCGCTTCTTTGCCGAGGACGCCGGCGAACGGCATCACTGGAATCAGGCGTTGATGCTCGTGCCGTCGGCGCGGCTCGACTGGTGGGTGATGGCGCAGGCGGTCGAGGCCGTGGTGGCGCATCACGATGCCCTGCGGCTGCAATTTCGGCAAAGCGACCGAGAGTGGCAGGCGAGATACGGCGCGATGCCGGCGAGCGCCGATCTGCTCTGGATCCGCACCGTCGCCGATGCGGCTGAGGTCACCTCGGCTGCCGCGACCGCGCAGGCAAGCCTGTCTCTGCAGGGACCGTTGCTGCGGCTCGTCGGCATGGACGTTGCCGACGGCAGCCAGAGGCTTCTCATCGTCGTGCATCATCTCGTCGTCGATGGCGTGTCCTGGCGCGTGCTGCTCGAGGACATCGCCTCGGCGTATCGACAGGTGGCGCAGGGAGCGGCCGCGATTGCTCTGCCTTCCAAGAGCCGGTCCATGGCGTCATGGGGCATCAGTCTCGAAGACTACGCCGCCAGCGAGGAGCTGGCTGGTCAGCTCGACTATTGGAGACAGCGGACCGCCGCCGGCGACGTGCCATGCGACGATGATCACGGCGAGACCGATCGCGTCGCCGATGGTGAGGATGTCGTCGTGTCCTTCGATACCGACATGACCGGGCAACTGCTCAAGCAGGCGCCCGCTGCCTACAGGACCCAGGTCAATGACCTGCTGCTGGCGGCGCTGGCCCGCGCGGTCAGCCGCTGGAGCGGGCTCGATGAATGTCTGGTCGAGCTCGAAGGTCACGGCCGGGAAGACATTTTCGAGGGCTTCGACCTGTCGCGAACGGTCGGCTGGTTCACGACCGCGTTTCCCGTTCGACTCGCCGGCTGTGCTGGCGATAGCGCCACGCTGATCAGATCGATCAAGGAGGAATTACGGGCCATCCCGGCGCGCGGGCTCGGCTACGGCGTGCTGCGCTATTGCGGCAGCCCCGAGCAGCGCGCCGCCCTGACGGGCGGAGCCGAGCCGCGGATCGTCTTCAACTATCTCGGCCAGTTCGGCGCCGGCTCTGACCCTGCCTTCGCGCTCGCGCCGGAAAGCGCGGGGCCGTCACGCAGCGCCAGCGCGCCGCTCGGGCGCTGGCTCAGCATCAACGGTCAAGTGCTTGATGGCCAGCTGAGGCTGACATTCAGCTTCGGCCGCCGACGCTATCGCCGCGCGACGATCGAGCGGCTGGCCGCGTGCTATTCCGCGGCCCTGCGCGAACTCGTCGCGCATTGCACGAGCGGCGTATACGGCCTCACGCCGTCGGACGTTCCGCTCTCAGGCCTCAGCCAGCCGGAGCTCGACCTGCTCGGAGCGTCGCGCGATTGGCGCGATATCGAGGATATCTATCCGCTGTCGCCGATGCAGCAGGGCATGCTGTTCCACGCGCTGCGCGATGGTGACAGCGGCAACTATGTCAGCCAGATCGCCGTCGACATCAGCGGTGCGCACGCGGCGCGATTGCGCGCGGCGTGGCAGGCGGTGACGGCGAGACACGCGGTGCTGCGGACAGTGTTCGTGTGGAGAGAATTGTCGGGCGCGCCGCAGCAGGTCGTCCACCGGCAGGTTCCTGTCCCCTTCGTCGAGGAGGACTGGCGCGACCGTGTGGACTCGATGGATCAGGCCGCGCGTGACGCGGCGCTGGCCGATGTGGCCGCAGCCGAATGGCGGGCCGGCTTCGACCTGTCGCGTCCGCCATTGCAGCGGGTCCGTCTCATCGATCTCGGCGGCGGTGTGCACCGCCTGATCTGGACACATCATCACATCCTGCTCGACGGCTGGAGCGCGGCAAGGCTCATCGGCGAGATCATGCAGCATGTCGGTGGCGCGTCGCTGTCCGCCCCACGCGGCCGCTATCGCGACTACATTGCCTGGCTGCAGCAGCAGGATCGCGATGCGTCGAGTGCGTTCTGGGCACGCTCGCTCTCGACGGTCGGCGAGCCGAGCCTGCTTGCCGATGCGCTGGGCGGGCCGGCCGCGCCTGCCGACGGCCATGGCTCGATCGATCTCGTCATCGATGCGGCGACGACGGAGCGGCTGCAGGTCGTGGCGCGGCGCGAGCGGGTGACCCTGAACACGGTCCTGCAAGCGGCCTGGGGACAGCTGCTGCGGCGCTTGACCGGCCAGGATGTCGCCTGCTTCGGCGCCACGATCTCCGGCCGGCCGCCTGAGATCGCGGGCGTGGAGGAGACCGTCGGCCTGTTCATCAACACCGTGCCCGTGTTCGAGGATGCGAGACCTCAGACGTCGGTCGGTGATTGGCTGCGCGGTTTGCAGGATCGCAACGTCGACCTGCGCGAGCATGGCTGGATGCCGCTCCACGAGATTCAGCGGCTTGCGGGCCGCGCCGGCCGGCCGCTGTTCGACTCCATCTTCGTGTTCGAGAACTATCCGGTCGACGCGGCGCTGCGCGATCAGGCCGGCGAGGGGCCGCGTGCCAGCCGTGCCGAGCAGATCTCGATCACGAACTATGCGCTCACGGTCGCGGTGTTCGTGACGGACAGGGGCATCCGGCTTGGATTCCGTTACGATCGCAGCCGGTTCGACCAGGCGCAGATCGAGCGGATACAGGCAGCTTTCGCCTGTCTGCTCGCGCGCATTGCCGACGACAGCAGCCGACCGGTTGCAGAGCTGCATGGATTGGATGCCGCCGCTTTGCATCGAGTGCTCGGCTGGGGCTCGGGACCTGTCGCGCGGGCGGTGAATGACGACTTCGTCGACGTCGTGACGCAGATCGAGCAGCAGGTCGCACGGTCGCCTGCGGCCATTGCCGTGATCTCCGGTCAGGAGAGGATCAGCTACGCCGAACTGAATGCGCGGGCCAACCGACTGGCGCGACAGATCAGGCAGGCCGGCGTCGCTCTGGATGCTCCGGTCGGCTTGGCATTCGAGCGCAGCGACGACCTGGTCGTGGCTGTGCTGGCCGTTATGAAAGCCGGCGCCGGCTACCTGCCGCTCGATCCGGACTATCCCGCCAAGCGGCTCGCCGCGATGCTGTGCGACAGTGGCGCCCGGCTGGTGCTGACGCAGGCGCAACTGCGCGATCGGCTGATCGAGATCACGGCAGGGGCGGGCGCCGAGTTGATCGTGGTCGACGGCGTCCGTGAGGGGCGCGGTTTGCGCGCCACTGATGGCTCCGATGTTCGGATTCCGGTTCATGCCGAGAGCCTCGCCTATGTGATCTACACGTCCGGCTCGACCGGCGTGCCCAAGGGCGTGGCCTGCACGCGTGGCGCGCTGGCGGCGCGGCTCGCCTGGATGCAGCGGGAGTACGGGCTCGATCCCGGCGAAACGCTGTTGCAGAAGACGCCGTTCAGCTTCGACGTCGCGGTGTGGGAAATCCTGTGGCCGCTGATCGTCGGCGCGCGGCTTGCGATTGCAGCGCCGGGCGCACATCGCGAGCCGAAGCGGCTGATCGATGCGGTCACTGCGCATGGCGTGACCACGCTGCATTTCGTGCCGCAGATGCTCGCGCAATTCGTGGCTGAGCCAGAGGTTCAGCGATGCGTGACCTTGAAGCGCCTGTTCTCCGGTGGCGAGGCCCTGCCGGTCCAGCTGAAGGACCAGGTCTATTCGGTGTTCCCCGCGATCCGGATCGACAATCGGTATGGGCCGACCGAAGCGCTCATCAATGCCAGCTTCTGGCACTGTCGCGGGCCGAGCGGATCGGGCGTGCCGATCGGATTTCCGATCCCGGGCACGACCCTGCGCATTGTCGATGCCGATCTCAATCCGGTCGCCGAGGGAACGACGGGCGAGCTCCATATCGGCGGAGACGGGCTGGCGCGCGGCTATCTCGGGCGCGCGGCGCTGACGGCCGAGCGCTTCATTCCCGATCCTTTCGGACCTCCCGGCGCGCGGCTCTATCGAAGCGGCGATCTGGCGCGCTGGCGCAGCGACGGCGCCATCGACTATGTCGGCCGGGCCGATCACCAGGTAAAGGTTCGCGGCTTCCGCATCGAGCTCGGCGAGATCGAGGCGCGACTCCTGCAGCAGCCCTCGGTCAGCGCGGCCGTTGTGATCGCCAGGGATTTCGGCGTGGGCCGGCAGCTGGTCGGCTATGTCTGCGGCGACGGCATGCTCGATGCTGCGACGCTGCGTGAGGCCCTGTCCGCAACGCTGCCAGACCACATGGTGCCGGCGCGGATCATGGTCCTCGACCGCCTGCCTCTGATGGTGAATGGCAAGGTCGATCGCAACGCGCTGCCGGCGCCGGAGGCGCCCGTTGCGGCGATGCGGATTGCGCCGCGGACGCCGGCCGAGGCTGCGTTGGCCACCATCTGGGCCGAGCTGCTGCATCAGCCGGATGTCGGGATGACCGACAATTTCTTCGAACTCGGTGGCGATTCCATCATCTCGCTGCAGATGGTCAGTCGTGCGCGGCGGGCCGGCCTTCTGATCGAGCCGCGAGACGTCTTCAAGCACCAGACGCTGGAAGCCCTGGCGCGCGACGCGCGGGTGATCGTCCGGCTGGAGACGACGGCAGAGCAGGGGCGCATCGCCGGGGCACTTCCGTTGCTGCCGATTCAGCTCCGCTTCTTCGAGCAGGAACTGGACGCCCCTGATCACTGGAATCAGGCTTTGCTGCTGCGGCCGCGGCGGCGGCTCGACTGGGACGTGTTGCGACGCGCAGCGGTGGCCGTCGTCGCGCATCACGACGCACTGCGACTGCGCTTCGAACGCATCGACGGTGTCTGGCGCGCCGAGCACGGGCCGGGGCCGGCTGTGTCGGACCTGTTGCGGTCGTGCGAGTTGGCCGACGGCGAGGCGGTCACCGCGCTCGCCGCAGAGGTCCAGGCGAGCCTCTCGCTCGCGCATGGTCGTTTGGTGCGGATGGTCGGCATGGATCTGCCGGAGGGCGAGCAGCGCCTCCTGATCGTGATCCATCACCTCGTGATCGACGGCGTGTCGTGGCGCGTGCTGCTGGAGGATATCGCGGCTGCCTATGAGCAGCTCATGCGCGGGCAAGAGGCGACACTGCCGGCCAAGACGCACGCCTACGCCCAATGGGGCGCAGCGCTACGCGCACACGCGGCCTCGGATGCGCTGGTTGCCGAGCTGGACTACTGGTCAGGGCTCCGGCGGGCGGACGACGTGCCATGCGATTCTGATCATGCGGATCGGGATACGATCGCCGACGCCGACGACGTGCCGCTTGCGATCGACGCCGAGCTGACCGCGCGTCTGCTGGGCACGGCGCACGGGGCGTACAGAACCCAGGTCAATGATCTGCTGCTGTCGGCGCTCGCGCGCGCGGTGTGGCGGTGGTCGGGCCGCGAAATCATGACGGTCGAGCTCGAAGGCCACGGCCGCGAGGATCTGGGCGGCGGGCTCGATCTGTCGCGAACCATCGGCTGGTTCACGACTGCGTTTCCGGTACATCTGATAGCTGGATCGCAGCCACCCGCGGTGCTGATCAAGACGACCAAGGAGATGCTGCGGTCAGTCCCCAGCCGGGGACTTGGTTACGGCGTCCTGCGCTATCTGGGTTCTGATGCCCAGCGTGCGACGCTGACGACGGGAGCGCAGCCGCGCATCGGGTTCAACTATCTCGGTCAGGTCGATGGCAGCACGGACGAGACTGCGCTGTTCTCGATCGCGCCCGAGAGCGCCGGCCCGTCGCGTGCGGCATCGAGCCCGTTGCGCCACCATATCGCCATCAATGCGAGGGTGCTCGACGGTCGTCTGGAGCTATCGTTCGGCTTCAGCAGGAAGCGTCAACGCCGCGAGACGATTGCGCGCTTGGCGGACTGTTTTGAGGCGGCGCTGCGTGAGCTGGTCGATCACTGCACGAGCGGCGTCCATGGCGTGACGCCGTCCGATGTGCCGCTGTCGAAGCTGAGCCAGGCCGAGCTCGATGCGCTGGCGCTGGATTGGCGCGAGGTCGAGGACATCTATCCGCTGTCGCCGATGCAGCAGGGCATGCTGTTCCACGCGTTGCACGACGACGGCACCGGGGTCTACGTCAACCAGGTTGCCGCCGAGATCCGCGGTCTCGACGCCGGCAAGCTGCAAGCCGCATGGCAGGCGGTCAGCAATCGCCATACCGTGCTTCGCACCGGTTTCCTGTGGCGTGAATTGCGGGGACCACCGCAGCAGGTCGTGCATCGCAGTGCCGACGTTCCCTTCGTCGCGGAGGATTGGCGGGAACGTGCGGCGCAGCTCGCCCCGGCCGCTTTGGATGCTGCGCTCATGGCGGCTGCAGACCGCGAGCGCGCCGACGGCTTCGATCTCTCGCGGCCGCCGCTGCAGCGCGTGAGGCTGATCCGGATCGCCGACGACCGGCATTGGCTGATCTGGACTCATCATCACATTCTGATGGACGGCTGGAGCTCGGCCCGATTCATCGCCGAGGTGATGCAGCACGAGGAGCAGGCGGCGCTGCAGGGACAGCCGCCGCGCTACCGCGACTACATCGCCTGGCTGCAGGCGCAGGACCATGGTGCTGCGGCCGAGTTCTGGCGAGCTGCGTTGGCCGGGCTCGACGAGCCGAGCCTGCTGGCGCAGCCTGCGGTCGACGGGCGCGTGGGCCATGGCTCACTCACCATGGCGGTGGACGTCGATCTCAGCGAGCGACTGCAAAGTTTCGCGACCCGCGAGCGGGTCACGCTGAACACGGTGATGCAGGCGGCATGGGCGCAATTGCTGCGTCGGTTCACCGGCCAGGATACGGTCTGCTTCGGCGTGACGGTCTCGGACCGGCCCGCTGGGCTCGCTGGCGCCGAGGAGATGGTCGGCCTGTTCATCAACACCTTGCCCGTGATCGATGCCGAGGATCCGCAGCGGCGGGTTGGTGCGTGGCTGCGCGACCTGCAGGATCGCAATCTCGCCCTGCGGGATCATGGCTGGATGCCGCTGGCCGAGGTTCAGCGGATCGCGGGTCAGGCAGGGCGTCCGCTGTTCGACAGCATCCTGGTATTCGAGAACTATCCGGTGGACGAGGCCTTGAAAACCCGAGACGGCCGCGTGAGCGTCAGCCGGACGAGGATCCTCGAAACGAGCAACTACCCGCTGTTCGTCAGCGTCGGTCTCGAAGCAGAGCTGCGGCTGGTATTCAATTTCCAGCAGCAACATTTCGACGAAGCCCAGATTCGCCGGCTGCAGACGGCGTTCGTGCAACTGCTCGCGGCCATCACTGGCGATGCCGAGCAGGCGGTCGGCTGCCTTGCGGCCGATGATCCCGCGGACATCGCGCTGCTGGCGCGGGTCAACGCAACGGCCGGGGCCGTCATAGCGCCGGGTGTCGTCGCTCAGTTCGAGGCCCAAGCAGGGCGCGCGCCCGATGCGATTGCGCTCGTGCACAATGAGGAGACGATCAGCTACGGCGCGCTGAATGCGCGCGCGAACCGGCTGGGCCATAGGCTCAGGGAGCACGGCGTCGGTCCCGATGTGGTGGTGGGACTGGCGCTGGAGCGCAGTGTCACGATGATGGTGGCGCTGCTCGCGGTGCTCAAGGCGGGCGGAGCCTATCTGCCGCTCGATCCGGACTATCCGGCCGAGCGTCTCGCGCACATGCTGTCCGACAGCGGCGCGAAGCTGTTGCTGACGCAAGCGACGCTCCACGACGGGCTCGCGCCGGTGCTGGCAGGCGGCCACGCCCAGGCTTGGCTGCTGGACGAGGTGGCTTCAGAAGAAACGGTCGACGCAGGCAATCTCGACGTCGCCATCCATCCTGAAAGCCTCGCTTACGTCATCTACACCTCCGGTTCGACCGGCCTGCCCAAGGGCGTGATGGTGCGCCATGGCGCCGTGACGAACTTCCTGGCGACGATGGCTGAGCAGCCCGGCATTGCGCGCGATGACCGCGTGCTCGGTTTGACCTCGCTGTCGTTCGACATCGCGGTGCTCGAGCTCTGGCTGCCGCTGACGCGTGGCGCTCGGATCGTGCTGGCCGATCGCGCCTCGGCCCATGATCCGGCGAGATTGAAGGCGATCGTGGCCCGGCAGGGCGTGACCATGATTCAGGCGACGCCGTCGAGCTGGCGCATGCTGCTCGATCACGACGACGGTTCGCACGGATGGCTGCCTCGGGGCTGCCGCTTGCTGAGCGGCGGCGAGGCGCTGGCGCCCGACCTGGCGCTTCGGCTGCTCGCGCTCGGAGGCGAGGCCTGGAACCTTTTCGGGCCGACCGAAACCACGGTGTGGTCAGCGCGCCATCGGCTCGACGCACGCGATCCCGCACCCGTCCTGGGCGGCCCGATCGGCAGCACCACGCTGCATGTGCTCGACGGCGATCTCAACCCCGCCCCCGTCGGCGTGACAGGCGAGCTCTTCATCGGCGGCGAGGGCGTGGCCCGCGGCTATTGGCGGCGAGCGGTGCTTAGCGCCGAGCGCTTCATTCCCGATCCATTCAGCGATCCCGGTGCGCGGCTGTACCGCACCGGCGATCTGGCGCGGTGGCGCGCCGACGGTTTGCTCGACTATGTCGGCCGTGCCGACCATCAGGTGAAGATCCGCGGCCACCGCATCGAGCTCGGCGAGATCGAGGCGCGGTTGCGATCACAGCCCGGCGTGCGCGACAGCGTCGTGGTGGCGCAGGAACTCGGCGGCGGCCGGCAGCTCGTCGGCTATGTCAGCGGCGGCGATGCGCTCGACGGGGCCGAGCTGCGCGCGACTCTCGCGTCAGCGCTGCCAGACTACATGGTGCCGTCGCGCGTGATGGTGCTGCCGCGGCTGCCGCTGACACCGAACGGCAAGATCGATCGCAAGGCGTTGCCGTTGCCCGATACGCGGCTTGGACAGGGACAGCGCATCGCGCCACGCAATCCGACCGAGGCCGCACTCGCTGCGATCTGGGCCGAGCTGCTGCACCAGGTGGATGTCGGCGTCACCGACAACTTCTTCGAGCTCGGCGGCGACTCGATCATCTCGCTGCAGATGGTCAGTCGCGCACGCCGCGCCGGTCTCGAGCTGGAGCCGAGAGACGTGTTCCGGCTGCAGACGATCGAGCTGCTCGCGCCGGCCTGCCTGGTGGCGCGGAACGACCAGCCCCCGGTTACCGTCGCGCGCGGCGCATTGTCGGGACTGACGAGTGAGGAGCTCGCGCGGCTTGGTGTCGACTGGGACCGCATCGAGGACGTCTATCCGCTCTCGCCGATGCAGCAGGGCATGCTGTTTCACAGCCTGCGCGATGCCGGCAGCGGCGTCTATGTCAACCAGGTCAGCGTCGAGATCCGAGGGCTGGACGTCGAGCGGCTGCGCAGCGCGTGGCAGGAGGTCTCTGCTTGTCATCCGATGTTGCGCACCGGTTTCCTCTGGCGCGAGCTGTCCGGCGCACCGCTGCAGGCGGTCCATCGCGAGGCGAGCGTGCCGTTCACGACGGAAGACTGGCGCGGACAGGCCGTCGATGAGGCGCGGCTGTCAGCGACCCTGGCCGCAGAGCGTGACGCCGAGTTCGATCTCGCGGTACCGCCGCTGCAGCGTGTCCGCCTGTTGCGGCTCGACCACGATCGCCATCGCCTGATCTGGACTTACCACCACATCCTGATGGATGGCTGGAGCTCGGCCCGCTTCATCGCCGAAATCCTGCAGCGCTGTGCCGGGCGGGCGCTCACGGCTCGTTCGGCGCACTATCGCGACTATGTTGCCTGGCTTCTGGCCCAGGACGCGCAGGCGGCCGAGCGCTTCTGGCGAGGACAACTCACGGCCTTCGACCAGCCGACGCAACTGGCCGATGCCTTCGGCGCGCGGCGCCACGATGCGCACGGACATCGCCGCTGCTACACGCGGCTCGACAAGGATGCGACCGCGGCATTGAAGGCGTTCGCACGGCACGAGCGCATCACGCTGAACACGCTCATCCAGGGCGTCTGGGCGCTGCTGCTGCAGCGCTACACCGGCCAGCAGACCATCACGTTCGGCGTCACCGTCGCTGGCCGTCCGCCCGGTCTCGACGGCGCCGAGCAGATGATCGGCCTGTTCATCAATACGCTGCCGATGATCGAGGCGCCCCCGCCGGATGTTCTGATCGGTGACTGGCTGCGCGCCATTCAGGACCGTAACGCCGCGATGCGCAACTTCGAGCAGACGCCGCTCTACGACATCCAGAGCTGGGCCGGGCGTGCCGGCGAAACCATGTTCGACAGCATCATCGTGTTCGAGAACTATCCGGTCGAGCGTGGCCTGCTGCAGGGTGACGGCTCGCTTCAATTCGGCGAGCTGCGCAATGTCGACGTCACCAACTATCCGATGGATCTGTCCGTCTTGGTCGAGGATACGCTGCAGGTCGAATTCACCTATATGCCGAGCCACTTCACGCCGGATCAGGCGGAGCAGGTGAGGGCACAGTTCGAACATCTGCTTGCGGTCATGATGCGAAGTCCGGATGCCCCGCTCGGCGCGATCGATGCGGCGGCTGCTCAGGACGTGCAGCGAGCACGTGTCTGCAATGGTCGGGCGGCGTCTGCCGCGACGCGCCCGCTCGTGCACGAAATGATCGGCGGTCATGCACAGCGCAATCCTGAGCGTGTCGCTCTCACGATCGGCGGCAGCAACGTCTCCTACGGCGAGCTCGATCGTCGCGCCAATCGGCTCGCGCACCATCTCATCGAGGCCGGGCTCAGGCCGGACCAGCGAGTCGGGGTCGTCGTCGAGCGCAACGACGCCACGATGGCAGCGCTGCTCGCCGTGCTGAAGGCCGGCGGAGCCTATGTGCCGCTTGATCCCGAGCTGCCGCCGGACCGCATTGACTTTGTGATGCGTGACGCCGGCATCACGGTTCTGCTGTCCGGCTCGCGTCACGTCGCCGCCATCGCCGGCGTTCGGGCCATCGATCTCGCCTCGTTTGATTTCGAAGCCGGTCCGCATCATGCGCCGGATCCTCATCTGCATCCGGAGAACCTCGCTTATGTGATCTACACGTCAGGCTCCACCGGGCGGCCGAAGGGCGTTGCGGTTGCGCATGGCCCGCTCGCGATGCATTGCAGGGCGACCGCTTCGCTCTACGAGCTCGATGAGCACGCAAGCGAGCTGCATTTCCTGTCGCTGGCGTTCGACGGCGCACATGAGCGCTGGCTCACGGTGCTGTCGCAGGGCGCAAGGCTGGTCATGCGCGATGCGGAGCTATGGACGCCCGAGCAGACCGTTGCGACGCTTCATGCCCAGCGCATCACGCACATCGGCCTGCCGCCGGCCTATCTCCAGCAGGTCGCCGAATGGGTGGCGCAGACTGGCAATCCGCCGCCGGTGAGGCTGTATTCGTTCGGTGGCGAGGCCATGCCGAAGGCCGGCTTCGACAAGGTCAGGCGGACGCTGAAGCCGCAGATCCTGATCAACGGATATGGTCCGACCGAGACCGTCGTGACACCGCTCGTCTGGAAGGTCGACGGCAGCGCGGAGTGTGACAAGGCCTATGCGCCGATCGGCAGTCCCGTCGGCCGCCGCACGGCCTACATCCTCGATGCCTTCCTGAATCTCGTTCCAGCGGGCGCCGCCGGCGAGCTCTACATCGGCGGGTTCGGGCTCGCGCGCGGGTACCACGCAAAGCCAGGCATGACGGCGGAACGCTTCGTGCCGGATCCATTTTCGACGAACGAGGGCGCACGTCTCTACCGCACCGGCGACCTGGCGCGATGGGATGCGAGCGGCACGATCGAATATCTCGGACGCAGCGACGATCAGGTCAAGGTCAGCGGTTTCCGGATCGAGCTTGGCGAAATTCAAACAGCCTTGCTTATCAAACCGGCGGTCGCGCAGGCCGCCGTGATCGCCGTACCCGGAGCGGGTGGCAATCAGCTGGTGGCCTATGTGGCGCCGCGAGCGCCATGCGACGCCACCGCTGCTGCGGCCGAGCGGCTGTCCGCGGCGCTGACTGCCGCGCTGCGCCGGACCTTGCCGGCCTACATGGTGCCGGCTCGCATCATCGTGCTCGAGCGTCTGCCGACGCTGTCGAGCGGCAAGGTCGATCGCAAGGCGTTGCCGGCGCCGGACACCGCTGCCGTGGCCGCGTTCATCGCGCCGGAAAGCGCTGCCGAAGTCGCGATGGCGAAGCTGTGGGCGGAGGTTCTCGGCGTCGCGCAAGTCGGCGTCACCGACAACTTCTTCGAACTCGGCGGCAATTCGATTCTCAGCCTCAAGGTGATCGCGCGACTTCGCCGCGACCCGGTCCTCGATGGCGAGATCAAGCTGCGCGATCTCCTGCAGAAGCCGACCATTCGCGCCTTGCTCGGCACCCCCGCAGCATCATCCACGCGGCCGTCGGCGCTGCTGCCCCTGAGTTCGCTGGTCGATGGCACGCCGCCGGTGTTCTGCCTTCACGGCGGATTCGGCACGGTGTTCGACTATGCGCCGCTGGCGCGCCGTTTGGAGGGACAGAGACAACTGATCGGACTGCAGTGCCGGACGCTGGTCGAACCGTCCTTCATCGACGAGTCGCTGGCGGCAATGGCCGTGGGTTATGTCGATGAGATCGTGCGGAAGCAAAGCAAAGGACCCTATCATCTGATCGGCTGGTCGCTCGGCGGGCTGGTCGCATGCCTGGTTGCCGCCGAACTGGAACGGCGCGGTGAGCGGGTCGAGCGCCTGGCGCTGATCGACAGCTTCGTTCCGCATCCGCATGGTGGCGAGCACCCGTCGGTCGGACGGCACTGGACCGACGATGTGCTGGCGCTGCTGTCGGTCACGGCGCCGGACGTACAGTCTTCAGCGATCACGTCGCAGGTGTCGGCGATCCGCTCCGCCGACGCGCCGGTGACGGACGAGGTGATCCGGCGCCTGATCGCCGATGCAATCGGCATGGCGCCGCTGCAGCCGCGCGACGGTCTTCTCGGCGTCGACGACATCGTCGCAGCCTTCAGGGTCGGGCGCCACCTCGCGCAACTGGCTCGGGCGGTCGAATGGCCGGCCGATCTCGTTGCAGCGCCCGGCTGCTGGTGGACGTCCGGCCGGCTTCGACAGCGCGATCGGCTCGCGGCGCGGCTGCCGCACGCGGCGGATTGTGGCGTGGCCGGCGACGACCACTTCTCGATCCTTAGCAACGAATCCTTCCTGGCGGCGCTCGGCGCGTGGCTGGAGCCCGTCCGGGCGGCGCAGACATCGCCGGATCTGCAGCCCGAACCGGCTGAATGAGGTGATCATGAGCCTTCATCCTGATATCGCTGCACTGCTCGAGATGATTCAGCTCGGAACGGAATCCGGCGCGCGCATTCCGTTTCCGCAACTCACGCCGGCGCAGGCGCGTGCCGATTTCGACGCCTCCTCGCCGTTGCTGGATATCGATCCGCCGCCGCTCGCATGCGAGAGACAGCTTGTGCTGCCCATGCGCGACGGGACGGAGATCGCCGCGCGGCTCTATGCGCCGCGGCCGTTGGACGTCGCCGATCCGATGCCCGTGCTGCTCTACATGCATGGCGGCGGCTTCGTCGTCGGCAGCCTCGACTCGCACCAGCCGCTGTGCCGGGGTCTTGCCGATGACAGCGGCGCGGCGGTGCTGTCGATCGGCTACCGGCTGGCGCCGGAGCATCGGTTTCCGACCGCGTTCGAGGACTGCGTGGATGCGCTCGCCTGGATCGGGCGCGAGGGGCCGGCGCTTGGTCTGGACCCGCGGCGTGTCGCGGTCGGTGGCGACAGTGCGGGCGGCACGCTCGCTGCAGCCCTGGCGATCGCCGCGCGCGACGATCGGGCCTTGCCGCAGCCCGCTCTTCAGGTCCTCGCTTATCCCGGCCTCAGCCCGCAGCAGATCTCGGATTCCTACGAAAAATACGGCTCGGGCTATCTGCTCGAGCGCGAGACCGTGGACTGGTTCTTCGACCACTATCTCCCCCAGGATGCCGATCGCCACGACTGGCGATTTGCGCCGCTGGCGGCATCCGATCTCACGCGCGTCGCGCCTGCGCTGATCGTGCTCGCCGAGTTCGATCCGCTGGCCGACGAGGGGCGGGCCTATGCTGAAGGCTTGCGCGCGGCCGGGGTCGCCGTGGATCTGAAGGTCTATCCCGGCATGATCCACGAGTTCCTGCGCATGGGCAACGTCGTGCCGGACGCTCTGCGGGCCCGCGCCGACATCGGCGACAAGCTCGCCACCGTCTTCGGCATTGGAATGGGAGCTGGCGACCGATGATGACGTCATCCAATCCAGGACTTGCCAACGTCGGAAGCCTGCTGCGGCCTTATTGGTTGCTGCTCGTCGCAGCCATCCTGCTCGGTCTCCTCGGCGGCGCCAGCGTTGCGGGTCTGCTCGCCGTGGTGAACCGCGGCCTTTACGCAGGGCCAGGCGACATTGGTGGGCTGGTCGCCTCGTTCGCGGGTCTCTGTGTCCTGATCGTGGTCGGCTCCGTCGGCTCGGACATCAGCGCCAACGTCGTTGGACAGCGGATCGTCGCCTCGCTGCGCAAGTCGCTGGCCGCCAAGATCCTGATGGCGCCGATCGACCAGCTCGAATCCTATCGGTCCCACCGCCTCATCCCGGTCCTGACCAAGGATGTCGACGCCATCAGCGATTTCGCCTTCTTCTTTCCGGCCTTCCTGGTGTCCGGCGTCATCGTCGCTGGCTGCCTGATCTACCTGGCGGTGCTCTCGTGGCCGCTGTTCCTGGTCACGGCAGCCTTGATCGCGCTCGGGTCGTTCGTCCATTATCTCGCTCGCAAGCGTGGAATGACGGGCTTCAATCTCGCGCGCCAATACGAAGACGACCTGCAGAAGCATTACCGCGCGATCTCCGACGGCGCCAAGGAGTTGCGGCTGCACCGCCCGCGCCGGCGCCACGTCCATGTCGATCTGATAGGGCAGACCGTCGACCGGATCGGCGACGTCCAGATCAAGGCCATCAATCTGCTCGTGACGGCGCGTGCGCTCGGGACGGTTCTCCTGTTCCTGGTGATCGGGACCACGCTCGTGCTGCGTCCGCTGCTGTGGCCCGACAGCCCGGCCTCGGTGTCCAGCGGCTTCGTTCTGGTGCTGCTGTTCATGCGCGGACCGATCGACCAGTTGATCGGTATGCTGCCGTCGCTCGGCCGCGCCCAGGTCGCGATGCGTCGGATCGCCGAATTGTCGGACCGTTTCACCACCGAAGAGGCGGAACTGCTTGATGATCCGGCCGGCCGGACTGCCGACCAGATTGAATCGATCGAGTTGCGCGGAGTCTCCTACGCATTCCCGGCGTCCTCATCCGAACGGCCCTTTGCCATCGGACCGATCGACCTTCGCATACGCCGCGGCGAGATCGTCTTCATCGTCGGTGAGAACGGCAGCGGTAAGACGACGCTGATCAAGCTGCTGCTCGGACTCTATGTGCCCGATCGCGGCGTGCTGCTGCGCGACGGCAGTCCTGTCGTCAGCGAGACCCGCGACGACTACCGGCAGCTCTTCACCACAATATTCTCGGACTATTTCCTGTTCGACACCCTTGCACAGCAGAGCAATCAGCGATCTGAGCTCGCACAGCGCTATCTCGACCGCCTCGAGCTTGCGCACAAAGTCTCCATCGAAGGCGGCGCATTCTCCACAACCGACCTGTCGACAGGCCAGCGCAAGCGGCTCGCCTTGATCAATGCCTGGATCGAGGGACGGCCCGTGCTGGTGTTCGACGAATGGGCGGCCGATCAGGATCCGGCGTTCCGTCAAATCTTCTACACCGAGCTGCTCGCCGACTTCAAACGTCTCGGCAAGACGATCATCGTGATCTCGCACGACGATCGCTACTTCCACTGCGCCGATCGGATCGTGCGCCTGCGCAACGGGAATATTGACGTGGGCGACCCCTCCGAGCGCCGCGAGCCGGCACGAAGGCAACGCTCGCTCACGCCGGCTCTGCAGGAGTCCATTGAGTCATTTGAGGCAACGAAGCCGTGATGCGCAGCTTTGTAGTTAATCTAAACGCGGTGCCTCGGACCTTCTTGTTTTCGTCGTGCCGGCCGATCTACATCCTGAACGGGAGTGGACAGGGATGACGCCCGTGCAGATCAATGAAGGGGGAGGGTTTCGCATGAGCGCGACCGCGAGCGCTGCAGGCAGCGCCAGGACATTTCCCGTCGCAATTGACGCGACAATGTCGGTCGTTCGCGACGATGACGGGATAAAGGTGATCGCGGATGGCGCGGAGCTGTTGTCGTTCCGGTCAGACGGCGAGCTGATGCGGCTGACCGTGCGCGACGGCATCGGTGATTGGGGCCGCGTGTCGCGCGGAGTCGCGGCGATGGCCGAAGCGGTCTTCGGCTGGACGCCGTCGCTGGAGAGGCTCGTCCTTGCGCTCGACGACAACCCGGCAGCAGCATCGGCCTTGGCGAGAGACGGCCTTGCGGTGGTCACCGACGGCAGGTTGACGCTGCGTCCGGACATGGTGATGCAGCGACGCGAGAACTGGCTGACGGACGCCGCATGTCCGCCGTTTCCGCTATCCTACACGATGACCGATGGCAGGCGCCATCCACGGCGACCGCCCAAGCCGGTCGGCACCGTCTACGCCCGTTTCATTCCCTGGCTGTCCGACGTCATTAGTTTTCGCGTCGTCGACATCGCTCACGATCTCCCGCTGGTGCACCGCTGGCTCAACGACCCGCGGGTGGACTCGTTCTGGAACGAGGCGGGGGACGTCGACAAGCACCGGGAGTATCTGTCGCGGATCATGTCGGACCCGCACATGGTGCCGCTGATCGGCTCCTTCGGTGATCAGCCTTTCGGCTATTTCGAGCTCTATTGGGCAAAGGAAAATCGCATCGCGCCGTTCTACGAGGCGGCGGACTATGATCGCGGCTGGCACGTGATCGTCGGCGAGGACGGCTTCCGGGGCCGCCGCTTCATCACGGCCTGGCTTCCCTCGCTCATGCACTACATGTTCCTCGACGATTGCCGCACCGAGCGCATCGTCGGCGAGCCGGCGGCGGCGCATTCCCAGCAGCTGCGTAACCTGGATCTGGCGGGCTTTGCCAGGCTCAAGAACTTCGACTTCCCACACAAGCGGGCAACCCTGGTCATGTTGCTGCGCGAGCGCTTCTTCGGCGACCGGCTGTGGCAGCCGGCGCCCAAGGAAGCACCCATAGAAGCCTAGCGCGGACGGAGCATCACCCATGTCGTATCATCCTGCCCCTGAATATGATGTCGTCGGCGTTGGCTTCGGGCCATCGAACCTCGCACTGGCGATTGCACTCGACGATTGCGCCAGGCAGCAAAGCTTGAAATGCCGGTCCCTGTTCGTGGAAAGGCAGCAGGACTTCAAGTGGCATGGCGGAATGCTGCTGCCCGGCAGCAACATGCAGATCTCCTTCCTCAAGGATCTGGTATCGCTTCGCGATCCGACCAGTCCGTTCACCTTCGTCAACTATCTTCACAAATCCGGCCGGCTGCTCGACTTCACCAACTGCAAGACGTTCTATCCGAGCCGGATCGAGTTCAACGACTACCTCCGATGGGTCGCCGGCCAGTTCAGCGCCATGGTCGCATATGGAGAGACAGTCGAGGCTGTCGAGCCCGTGCACGCCGGTCAGTCCGTCACCGCGCTTCGCGTGCTCACGCGCATGGCTGACGGGAAAGAACGGTCACGCGTCACGCGGCACCTCGTGGCCGCCGTCGGCGGCGTGCCGCACATCCCGTCCGTATTTCGAGCGGTCGCGATGGATCCGCGGGTCGTGCACACCAGCGGCTATCTCGGCTCGACGCTTGCGGCAGGATCGGACGGCCGCTCGCCGCGGGTGGCGGTCATCGGCGGCGGGCAAAGTGCGGCTGAGGTCACCCTCGATCTCAGCGAGCGGATTCCGGGCGCCCAGATCGATCTGGTCTTCCGCGGGCATGCCCTCAAGCCGGCCGACAGCAGCCCGTTCGTAAACGAGATCTTCAACCCGGACTACACCGATTATTTCTATTCGCGGTCCGACGGGCAGCGCGAGACAATCGTCCGCAGCTTCCGCAATACCAATTATGCGGTGGTCGACCCCGACCTGCTCGATCAGCTCTACCGGATGACGTACCAGCAGCGCGTTGCCGGAGCTCGGAAGCTGGCGCTTCATCCGCGCAGCGAGATCGTCGCAGCTCATGCCTCCCCGGACGGGGTGGTGCTCGAGTTCAATAACAAGGACGAGGAGGTCCGCCGCCGAGCGGCATACGATGCCGTCGTGCTCGCCACCGGCTACGAGCGATCTCCGATCCCGGGGTGTCTCGATCCGATCAGCCGCTACATCGAGTCGGCGTCGCTTGATCGCGATTATCGTCTGCAGACAAGTCCCGCGTTTCGTCCACACGTCTATGTGCAGGGCTGCGCCGAAACCTCGCACGGCCTCAGCGATACGCTGCTCTCGGTGCTGCCGATGCGGGCTCAGGAGATCACGAAGTCGCTCGTGTCGACAACGGCGAGAGAACAGGACGCCGCGCCCTCGCAGGACCGGGCCGAGCGCGTGTACTCGTGATGGAAAGCCGAATGCGGAGCCACGACGCGCGCGCCGCGCGCGACGTCGTGGAATGATGCCGAAGGGGCATCTTTGCGACGACCTGGCCGTCCCTGGCGTGTCACGGTCGAATTGTCATCGGGGGGCGCCGTGCCTGCAACTGCTGGATGACCGACATCTCGTGTCGGCCGGCGGGCACGGTGGAGTGCAGGATTGGAAATGGGTGAGCCGCATCTGCCTGAGCGGGTCGTAACCTTGCTAGTGTCGAGTGAATACGCGCGGCTCGTCGGCCGGACCATGTCGGAACGGCTCGATTACATCGTCGACATCGCCTCGCTGCATACGCGCGACGAGTTGGTGCGGCGACTGGGACTCGGCCGCGTGGTCGTGCGCCAGGTCGAGAAATGGCTCGCGTTCCACGGACGCCGTCTACGGCATCCGAACGAAAGCATCGATATTGCCATGTGCGGATTGGAATTTCGGAAGCGGCGCATCCGGCGGTCTCGGGTGGCGGTACGATCGCGTCGATTGAACTCCAAGACGATCCCAAGGGAGCCGGGCCGAGGCAGTTGAGTTGCCCGTGCTCTGCCAGCGCGGCCAGGCCGCTGCCACGCCGCCGAAGCCCTGACGGGACCGCGATGCACGCGGAGTGCATCACATGCTTATCGCGTCGCATCATGGAAAATGAGACTCGTCGTCAAGGCCGAGGCCGGGCGGGTTGCGCCCGGCCTCGGCTCATCCGCTAGCCTCCGCGGTCGATGGGGGCTCACCGTCGCTCGTCAGAGATCACGCGAGGCGTCGGGAAGGTCCGCTGCCAACATGGCCAACAAAACAGTGGCCGGCACACGCTCGTGTGCCCCAGCAATGGGCGACAAGGGAGGAGTTCGATGCACATGCGAAGTGTAGGTATCGCCGTGTTCACGGCGCTTTTGCTGTCCGGCACGGCATTCGCGCAGGAAAAGATCAAGGTCGGCGTCACGGCGACGCTGGAGGGCACCTATACCGTGCTCGGCGAGGACGGAATGCGCGGCCATGTCACCGCGCTGAACGTGCTCGGCAAGAAGGTCGGCGACAAGGAGCTGGAGTTCGTCGTCGCGTCGACCGATGCCACGCCGGACTCGGCCGTCCGTGCCGTGCGCAAGCTGATCGAGCAGGACAAGGTGCAGATCCTGCTGTCGCCGCTGTCGGGCGACGAGGGCATCGCCGTCAAGAACTTCGCCAAGACGCACCCGGAACTGACATTCGTCAACGCGGCGTCCGGTGCGCAGGAGACGACCTATGTCGATCCCGCGCCGAACTTCTTCCGTTTCAACATGGATGGTGCTCAGTGGCAGGTCGGCCTCGGCAAATATGCCTATGAGACCAAGGGCTATCGCAAGATCGCGACCGTCGGCGAGGACTATTCCTTCATCTATACCCAGGTGTTCGGCCTGGCGCTGGAGTTCTGCGGCCTGGGCGGCAAGATCTCCAGCCGGCAATGGGTGCCGCTCGGCACCAAGGATTTCGCGTCGGTGATCGCGGCGCTGCCCGATGATGTCGATGCGATCTATCTCGGTCTCGGCGGCGCCGATGCCGTCAACTTCCTCAACCAGTATCAGCAGGCCGGCGGCAAGGCGCACCTGATGGGCGGCTCGATCATGATCGACCAGACCATCCTGTCGTCGAAGGGCAATGCCAAGAACGCTCTGATCGGTACGATTGCGGCATCGGGGCAGGCCGATACCTGGGAAGATCCGCGCTGGCAGAAGTTCGTGAAGGCCTATCAGGACTCGTTCCCGCCTGAGAAGCGCTTCCCGAGCCCGTCGCTGCTTGCCACCAACTACTATGGCTCGACCATGGCGTTGATCCTGGCGCTGCGCGAGGTCAATGGCGATCTGTCGAACAACCAGACCAAGCTAAAGGCGGCGCTGGCGAAGATCGAGATCGATGCTCCCAACGGCAAGATCAAGCTCGACGCCAACCGCCAGGCGATCGGCACCAACTTCGTCACCGAGGTCGTCGACGATGGCAAGGGCGCGCTGTTCAGCAAGGTCGTGAAGGTGATTCCCGACGTCAACCAGACGCTGGGATACGACGCCGCCACCTTCGCCAAGATCGGCCTGCCGAGCCGCACCGTGCCCGAATGTAAGAAGTACTGACCTTCTGCAGAGAGCGACGCGGCTCGAGCGGGCTCGGGCCGCGTCGTCGCGTCTCTTGCTTTCTGCAAAACAATGATCGACGCTGACGAACAATAAGAACCATTTCGGTGAGGAAGTGATGAGTAGGGCGCTCGCCGTCTTTCATGCTCGCTTCGGCCGCGCGACGGTCTATCAGCTCAATCGGCCATTCAATGTGCATGCCCACCGCGAGGGACATCTGATCTTTCATGTTGGCGGGACGCCGGCCGATATCGACGTCTGCGACCAGCATTATCAGATCGGCGAGGACCGGATCGTCGCGGTCAATCCGTGGGAGCCGCACAACTTCCTGCCGAACGATGTCGGCAACGGCGCCATCTTCTTCGTGCTCTACGTCAATGCGGAGTGGTTCACGCCGTCGGCCGCGCGCGAGCAGGGCCTGCGGTTTGGTCGTACCTGCTTTCGGCGAACCGCCGCCCTCGACCGCTGCATTCGCCGCGCCGCAGCGCTGGTATGTGGCGCGCCATCGCTCGGTTGCCTCGACGGCGAGCTGCGGCAGCTGATCGACAGTTGCTACGAGGAGAGCTGGCGCGTCTCGGATCAGATGCCCGAGCGGCCGTGCGCGGAAGTGACGGATTTTCGAGTTCGCAAGTGCATCAAGCTGATGTCGGACAGTCCGTGCGCCGAGATCGAGCTCGATCACATAGCCCGCGAATCCGGACTGTCGCGGCCGCATTTTTATCGGCTGTTCCGTAGCCAGACCGGAGTAACGCCCAACCTCTATTTGAATACGCTGCTGATGGAGCGGGCGCTCGATGCGGTGGTCGCGACGGAGTCGCCGATCGCCGACATCGGCTTCGATCTCGGATTCACCTCCCAGAGCGGCTTCACGCGCTTCTTCGCCGGAAATGTCGGCATGGCGCCGACCGATTATCGCCGCGCTGCAAAAGTGCTGCGTGCCTGACGTGCTGCTGCGCGTCGCGCGAAAAGAGACTGTCGATCAAGTGCGCATGCTCGTCTGCCGCTACACTCTTCGGAACGTGATCCGGAAAAGGATCCGACGAGGGAGGACGAGCGATGGCCGGCACACCCGGCGATCTTCGGCTGAATGCGCCTTTCCGCTGTGATGACGGATCCGTCCCTCTGACCATGAGGGAGGGACGATGAGCCGCTTCATCGAGCGCCACCCGATCTGGTCTCTCATCATTCTCCTCGCCTTGGCGCTGCTGGCGTGGCTGATCGTCGCCGTCTGGCCGCCGGGGCTCGAGGAGGCGATCGGTCGGAAGAAGGTGTTCCTGAGTGCGGTTTTCAACGGCATCACGCTGGGCGGACTGTATTTCCTGGTCGCGAGCGGGTTCACGTTGATCTTCGGCCTGATGCGAAACGTCAATCTTGCGCACGGCTCGCTCTATCTGCTCGGCGGCTATGTGGGCTACGGCGTGTCCGCCGCGACCGGCTCATGGATCCTCGCCTTCGTCGCCGCCTTCATCGTCGTCGCGGCCGTCGGCGTTCTCCTGCAGCTGCTCGTCTTTCGCCGCATGGAGGGCCAGGACCTGCGCCAGACCATGGTGACGATCGGCCTCTCGATCGTATTCGCCGATCTGATGCTGTGGGCGTTCGGCGGCGACTTCTATCAGATCCAGACGCCGGCCTGGCTGATCGGACCGGTGCAGCTCCCGCTGATGACGGCGATGAAATCGTCGGGCGAGCCGTTGTTCCTGCAGTATCCCCTGGTGCGGCTGGTGATCTTCTGCGGCTCGGTCGTGATCGGCGTCGCGATGTGGCTCGCGCTCAACCGTACCCGTGTTGGCATGATCGTGCGCGCCGGCGTCGATGATCGCGAGATCCTGGCGGCGACCGGCGTCCAGATTCAGCTCGTCTTCGTGCTGGTGTTCGCGCTGGGCGCGGGGCTGGCCGGCATTGCCGGCGTGGTCGGCGGAACCTTCCAGTCGATCTCGCCCGGCGAGGATACGCGCTTTCTGCTGGCGTCGCTCGTGGTCGTGATCGTCGGTGGCATGGGATCCATCCCTGGCGCGGCGCTCGGCGCTGTCATCATCGGGCTCGCCGAGCAGCTCGGCTCGGTCTACATCCCGACCTATGCGATCGTCGTGACCTTCCTGATCATGGTGCTGGTGCTGGCGCTGCGGCCCCAGGGCCTCCTGGCGAGGCGGTGAGATGTCGCTTTTCCAGGAGGCTCGCGCGCGGGAGAGCATGCTGGTAGGCGGCGCCGCACGGCAGCCGGCCGCGTGGTCGGCCACCGAGCAGCCATGGGCCTGGGCGGTCGCGGCCCTGCTGCTGATCATGCCGCTGATCGCCAACGGCTTCTTCCTGATCGAGATCTTCGGCACCACCCTGATCCTCGGCACCATCGCGCTGAGCCTGATGTTCCTCGCCGGCTATGGCGGCATGGTCAGCCTGATGCAACTGACCATTGCGGGCTTTGCCGGCTACATGGTTGCCGTGTTCGGCGTCAGCGGCAACGCCAATATCAGCCTGGGCTGGCCGTGGTGGCTGGCGACGCCCATGGCGCTGGTGCTCGCGGTGCTGTTCGGCACGCTCGGCGGCGCGCTCGCGGTGCGTACCGAGGGCATCTACACCATCATGATCACGCTCGCGATCGGCGCCGCTTTCTACTACTTCACCAACCAGAACTGGGCGATCTTCAACGGCCACACCGGCATCAATACGATTGCGACGCCGCACTTTCTCGGCGTCGATTGGCGCATGGACATCGCGTTCTACTACCTGACGCTCGCGGTGGCCACGCTGTGCTATTTCGCCGTGCTCTATCTGTCGCGCGCGCCATTCGGCCTGGCGCTGCAGGGCGTACGCGACAATCCCAGGCGCATGGCGGCGCTCGGCTTCAACGTCAATGCGCATCGCATCGCCGCCTATGCGTTCGCGGCCCTGATCGCCGGCATGGGTGGCGTGCTGCAGGTCTGGAACTATCGGCAGATCTCGCCCGGATCGGTCGCGGTCGAGCGCTGCATCGACATTCTCATCGTCGCCGTCGTCGGCGGCATCACCCGGCCGGTCGGGCCGTATATCGGCGCCTTCATCTTCGTCATCCTGCGCACCTTTGCGCTCGACTTCCTGGTGAAGGTCGGGCTCGACGGCAACCGGTTCCGGCTGCTGATCGGGCTCGGCTTCCTCGCCATCGTCTTCTGGTCGTCCGATGGCGTGATCGGCCTCTATGATCGGTGGCGCCGTCGCAGCGAGGCATCGCAGACGCGGTCGCGTCCCGGAGGTCACGGCCATGGATAGGGTCGCGGACCGGCTCTCGGCGCTCGGCTCGACTGCAGCCCTCGAATTGCGCGGCGTGACGCGGATGTTCGGTGCGCTCGCCGCGCTGACCGATATCACGATCACGGTGCGGCCTGGGGAGCGGCGCGCGGTGCTGGGCTCGAACGGCGCCGGGAAAACCACCTTGTTCAATTGCGTCACCGGCGACTTTCTGCCGACCTCCGGCACGATCCGCTTCTTCGGCGAGGACATCACCGCCTTTCCGCCCTATGAGCGGATCCGCCGCGGGCTGCGTCGCACCTACCAGATCTCGGCGCTGTTCCTCGGCCTCTCGGTGCGCGACAATGTCTACCTGGCCTGCCGCGGCGTCTCGCGCGCGCGGTTTTCGATGCTGCGACCCAGCGTCAACGATGCACTGATGCAGGCGACCGAACGCCTGATCGAGGCGGTGCATCTGACGTCCGTGCGTGATCAACTGGTTTCGGAGCTCGCCCATGGCCAGCAGCGGCAGCTCGAGATCGCGCTGGCGCTGGCCGGTGCGCCCCGATTCATCCTGTTCGACGAGCCGGCGGCGGGTCTGTCGCCGACCGAGCGGCGCGAGCTGGTCGAGATCCTGACGTCGCTGCCGCCGCACATCGGTTACATCATCATCGAGCACGACATGGACGTGGCGCTACGCGTCGTCGAGAGCGTGACGATGATGCACAACGGCCGCATCTTCAAGGAAGGCGCACCGCAGGAGATCGAATCTGATCCGGAGGTGCAGGAGCTCTATCTCGGAGGCGGTCATGAATGACATCCGCCGCTCCGCGCCTGCGCTCGAGGTCCGCGGCCTCGACGTGTACTACGGCCATTCGCATGCGCTGCAGGGCGTCGATCTCCGGCTCGACAGCGGCGTGTTCTCGCTGGTCGGCCGCAATGGCATGGGCAAGACGACGCTGTGCAAGGCCATCATGGGCCTGCTGCGGCCGTCCGGCGGCACGGTGCGGCTGCGCGGCAATGATATCACCGGGCTCAATCCGGCGCGTATCGCGCGGCTCGGCGTCGGCTATGTGCCGCAGGGGCGGCGTCTGTGGCGCTCGCTCAGCGTCGACGAGCACCTGCGCCTGGCAGCGGGCCAGCGCCGCGGCGCCTGGACCGTCGAGCGCGTCTACGAGACATTTCCGCGCCTGGCCGAGCGGCGCAACAATGGCGGCGGCCAGTTGTCGGGCGGCGAGCAGCAGATGCTGGCGATCTCGCGCGCGCTGCTGACCAATCCGCAGCTCCTGATCATGGACGAGCCGACAGAGGGCTTGGCGCCGGTCATCGTCGCCCAGGTCGAGGAGATGCTGATCCGGCTCGGCCAGGACGGCGACATGGCGGTCCTCGTGATCGAACAGAACATCGGCGTCGCCACGGCGATCTCGCCGCGCGTGGCCATCATGGTCAACGGCCGCATCAACCGCATCATCGACTCGGCCCGGCTCGCCGCCGATCGCGAGCTGCAGCAGCGTCTGCTCGGCGTCGGCCAGCATGCCGGCGACGAGACCGATCTCGGGACGGGCGAGGTTCAGGAGGTGCCCGTCGCACGTGCGGCGGTGTCAACGACGCCGAAAGCTGCGCCCGTCAAGGTTTACGTCTCTAATCCCGTGCTGCCGACGCGCTGGTCGCAGCCGGTGCCGATCGCGCAGATCGAGGCCAAGGCGCGCACGCTGTCCACCAGTGTGACCCGGCTCGACGAGGCAACTCGCCAGAGTCGCGAGGGCGCCGTGTCGATCGCGGCGGGCCCGCCGGCGGTGATCGTGGTCGGCACGCTCGACACCAAGGGTGACGAGCTGCGCTTCATCCGCGACATCGTCGCGGGCCACGGCCTGCGCACCCGACTTGTCGATGTCTCCACCAGCGGACGGCACGCGAGCTGCGACGTCTCGGCCCAGGAGGTCGCACTCAATCATCCCCGCGGCGGCTCCGCCGTGTTCGGCCCCGATCGCGGCGCATCGGTCACCGCGATGGCAGGAGCTTTCGCACGTTGGCTGCGACGGCAGGACAATGTAGCCGGCATCATCTCGGCCGGAGGGTCTGGGGGCACATCGCTGGTCACGCCGGGAATGCGCGACCTGCCGGTCGGTGTACCGAAATTGATCATCTCCTCTGTCGCATCCGGTGACGTCGGCGCCTATGTCGGGCCGGCCGACATCGCGATGATGTACTCGGTCACCGACGTCCAAGGACTCAATTCGATTTCGCGCGCGGTGCTGAGCAATGGCGCGCATGCGCTTGCCGGCATGGTGACGGCGCGCGAGCAGCAGTCCGCCGTCGCTGACCGCACCCGACCGCAACGTCCCGCCATCGGCATCACCATGTTCGGCGTGACCACGCCGGCGGTGCAGAAGCTCACGGCCGAGCTGCGCGACGACTACGAGTGCCTGGTCTTCCACGCCACCGGCGTCGGCGGCCGCTCGATGGAGAAGCTGGTCGAGTCCGGCATGCTTGCCGGCGTGATCGATCTCACCACGACCGAGGTCTGCGACCTGCTGATGGGCGGTGTCTTTCCGGCCAACGAGGATCGCTTCGGCGCCATCATCCGCAGCCGCGTGCCCTACGTCGGCTCGGTCGGCGCGCTCGACATGGTGAATTTCGGCGCGCCCGAGACCATTCCCGAGCGCTATCGCGGCCGCAAGTTTCACGTCCACAACCCGCAGGTCACCTTGATGCGGACGACGGTGGCGGAGAACGCGCAGATGGGGCGCTGGATCGGCGAGCGGCTCAATCGCATGGACGGGCCGGTCCGGTTCTTCCTGCCCGAGAAGGGCGTCTCGGCGCTCGATGCGCCGGGCCAGCCGTTCTTCGATCGCGAGGCGGACGCGGCGCTGTTCCGCAGCCTCGAACAGACCGTGCGGCAGACCTCGAGCCGGCGCCTGATCCGCGTGCCGCATCACATCAACGACAACGAGTTCGTCGCGGCGATCGTCGGCGCCATCAGGCCGATGCTCGGGCGGCTGCCGGCGCGGCGCAGACAGGCGAGGTGAGGGGATGGCGAGATATGAGCGCGCACCGCTGCTGAAGAAGTTTCGCGACATGGTGCGCCGTGGTGTGCCGATCATCGGCGGCGGCGCCGGCACCGGCCTGTCGGCCAAATGCGAGGAGGCCGGCGGCATCGACCTGATCGTGATCTACAATTCCGGTCGCTATCGCATGGCCGGCCGCGGCTCGCTCGCCGGGCTGATGGCCTATGGCGACGCCAATGCGATCGTCGTGGAGATGGCGAGCGAGGTGCTGCCGGTGGTGAAGTCCACCCCAGTGCTGGCGGGCGTCAACGGCACCGACCCGTTCCGTGACATGGATGTCTTCCTCGATGAGCTGAAGACGCTCGGCTTCTCCGGCGTGCAGAACTTTCCGACCGTCGGCCTGATCGACGGCACCTTCCGCGCCAATCTGGAGGAAACCGGCATTTCCTACGCGCTGGAGATCGACATGATCGGGCGCGCCCATGACAAGGACCTGCTGACGACGCCCTACGTGTTCAACGAGGCCCAGGCCGCGGGCATGGCGATCGCCGGCGCCGACATCATCGTCTGCCATCTCGGTCTCACCACGGGCGGCTCGATCGGCGCGCAGACCGCGCCCAAGCTCGATGACTGCCCCGGCCTGATCGATAGCTGGGCCTCGGCTGCGCTCAGCGTCAACCCGGAGATCCTGGTGCTGGCGCATGGCGGCCCGATCGCCGAGCCGGCCGATGCCGACTTCATCATGAAGCATACGAAGAATTGCCACGGCTTCTACGGCGCCTCCTCGATGGAACGGCTGCCGGTGGAGCGGGCGCTGACGGAGCAGGTGCGACATTTCAAGGCGATCAGCTCGCGGCCACGCCGCGTCTGAGGCGACAACACGAGATCCGGCAGCAACGGTGCACGGCGCCGCGCTCGCCGGACGGGAGACCGAGGGAGGAATGAGATGTCCGGGGTTCTGATCG
The DNA here is from genome assembly GCF_032489615.1 of Bradyrhizobium sp. SZCCHNR1051. NCBI lineage: Bacteria > Pseudomonadati > Pseudomonadota > Alphaproteobacteria > Hyphomicrobiales > Nitrobacteraceae > Bradyrhizobium > Bradyrhizobium sp. SZCCHNR1051. The sequence goes on from NZ_JAUEYJ010000020.1 coordinate 110,588, forward strand.
GTGAGCTGATCCTTTGGCTGATCGTCGCGATCGTCGTCATCGTGGTCGCCGTCTACATCGTCAACTGGCTGTATCATCGCTCCTCGAAGGAGGTCTCCTTCGTCCGCACCGGCTTCATGGGGGAGCGCGTCGTGATCAATGGGGGCGCCTTCGTGCTGCCGTTCATCCACGACTATACGCCGGTCAACATGAACGTTCTGCCGATGGGCATCACGCGTGCGCGGCAGGACGCCGTCATCACGCGCGACCGGATGCGGGTCGACGTCGAGGCCGATTTCTACGTTCGTGTCCAGCCCACCCGCGAGGCGGTGTCGATCGCGGCGGCGACGCTCGGCCGTCGCACGCTCGAGCCGGAAAAATTGCACGCGTTGCTGTCCGGAAAGTTCATCTCTGCCGTGCGCGCGGTCGCCGCGGAGATGACCATGGAGCAGATGCACGAGCAGCGCGGCGACTACGTCTCGCGCGTCAAAGCGGCGGCCGCCGAGGCGCTGGCCCAGAACGGCCTTGAGCTGGAATCGGTCGCGATCACCGATCTCGACCAGACCGATCTCGAATTCTTCAACCCCTCGAACCGGTTCGACGCCGAGGGCTTGACACGGCTGATGGAGGACATCGAGAGCAAGCGCAAGCTGCGCAACGACATCGAGCAGGACTCGATGATCAAGATCCGCACCCGCAATCTCGAAGCCGAGCGCGAGGCGCTGGAGATCGAGCGGGAGAGCGAGACGGCACGGCTGGAGCAGGAGCGCGATATCGAGATGCGCCGTGCCTTGCAGCGGACGGAGGTCGCGCGCGAGCGCGCGCTGCGTGAGACCGAGGCTGAGCAGGCACAGATCATGGCACGGGAGGCGATCGAGAAGTCCCGCATCGCCAATGAGCTGACGATTGCGGAGGCGCGAATCGCGGCCGAGCGCGACACAAGGCAGCGGGAGATCGAACGTACGCGGGCGGTCGAGGAGCGCGAGCTGCTGGCGCGCGAGGACATCGAGAAGGCACGGATCGCCAACCAGCGCGCGATCGATGCCGCGCGCATCGAATCCGAGCGGGAGGTGCGCCAGCGCGACATCGAGCGGACCCGTACCATCGAGGAGGCTGAGATTGCGGCGCGCGAGGCCGTGGAGAAGGCGCGGATCCAGCAGGATCGCGTGGTCTCGGATGCGCGCATCGCCAACGACGAGGAGACACGCCGCCGCGAGATCGAGCGCACCCGCGCGATCGAGGAGGCGGAGATCGCGGCGCGCGAGGCGACCGAGAAGGCGCGGATCGCGCAGACCATGATCGTGAACCTGGAGCGCATCAGCTCCGACGAGCGGACGCGCGCCACCGAGATCGCCCAGGTGCGTAACATCCAGGAGGCCGAGATCGCGGCGCAGAAGGCGGTCGAAGCCGCGCGCATTGCGCGTGAGCAGGTGCTGTCCGCAGAGCGCATCGCCGCCGAGCATGCCACGCGCAAGCTGGAGATCGAGCGCAACCAGGGCATCGAGATCGCCGGCATTGCCGCGCGCGAGGCGACGGAAGCCAGCCGCATCGCGCAGGAGGAACGGGTGCGTGCGCTGGAGATCGCGCGCATCCGGACCATCGAGGAGGCCGACATCGCCTCGCGCGAGGCGATCGAGGCGGCCCGTATCGCGCAGGAGCAGGCAGTCGCCGAGAAGCGCATCCGCTCGGAGAAGGAGACGCGGAGCCTGGAGATCCAGCGCACCGAGGCCGTCGAAGCCGCGGATTTGAAGCGGCGCGAGGCCGTGGAGCGGCGCCGCATCGAGGTCGAGCTGGCGCTGGAGGCTGAGCGCATCGCCTCGTCGCGGACGCGCGAGGTGCTGAACATCGATCAGAAGAAGGCGATCGAGCTCGCCGACGAGATCAGGGTGATCGAGCTCGCCGCCAAGCGCGCTGAGCGCATCGATGCCGATCGGCAGGTCAAGGAAGCCGAGATCGTCGCGCGCAAGCAGGTCGAGACTGCGGACGTGTCGCGCGAACAGGCGCTGGAGGCCGTCCGGCTGGAGCGCCGCCGCGCCATCGAGCAGCTCGAGGTCGCGCGTGTGCAGTCGCTGCAGGAGGCCGAGATCGCCGCCCGCGAGGAGGTCGAGCGCGCGCGCATCGCCTCCGATCGCGGTCTCGACGAGGCCCGCATCGGCCGCGAGCGCGAGCTGCGCAAGCTCGAAGTGAACCGCGAGAAGGACGTCGAGACGGCGCTGATGGAGAAGGCGATCGCGCTGTATCAGAAGTCGCTGGAGGAATCCGCGGCCAAGGTCGCCGCCGAGGAGGCGCGCACGCGTGCCACCGAGGCAACGGAAAAGGTGATCACTGCGCGCGAGAGCGAGATCGCCCGCCGGCGCAAGACCGTGGAGGTGCTGATTGCCGAAAAGCAGGCGGAGGAGACCCGGATCGCCGCCGAGGCCGAGCGGGTCCGCGCGGCTGTCGAGGCGGAAGCGCAGAAGCTGCTCAACGAGGCCGAGAATGTGCTGACCGACCAGGCGCGCTACTCGCTGTTCCGGCGCAAGCTGCTCGACCGCATCGAGGGTATCGTGCGCGAGAGCGTCAAGCCGATGGAGAAGATCGAGGGCATCCGGATCCTCCAGGTCGACGGCCTGAACGGCAATGGCGGCAACGGCAATGGGGGCCGCAGCGCTACCGACGAGGTGATCGACTCCGCGCTGCGCTACCGTGTCCAGGCGCCGCTGATCGACTCCATCCTCTCCGACATCGGCGTCGAGGGCGGCAGCCTTGCCAAGATGCCGGGCTTGATCCGCGAAGCCAGGGACATGCAGGGCATCCGGAAAGACACTGCGGCGCGCAAGGACGCAGGCGGCGGAGGTGGAGCAAATGACACCAGCCCAACCGAACCGCCGGCCGACCGCGGTCCGCGCAAAAAGGGGTGAGGCACCATGGCGAGGGTCTACGTCTCCACCGTCGTGAGCGCCCGCAACGATCGGGTGTGGGCGCGCGTCCGCGACTTCAACGGCTTGCCGAACTGGCATCCGGCGATTGCGGAGAGCCGGATCGAGGGCGGTGAGCCCGCCGACAAGATCGGCTGTGTCAGGGATTTCCGCTTACGCAATGGCGACCGCATCCGCGAGAAGCTGCTCGGCCTGTCCGACTACGACATGTTCTGCACCTATTCGATTCTGGAATCGCCGATGGGGGTGACGAACTACGTGGCGACCTTGCGGCTGACCCCGGTCACGGATGGCGATAAGACCTTCCTGGAATGGACCGCCGAGTTCGACTGCGCGCCGGAGCGCGAGGCCGATCTCGTCGCCTCGATCGGCGGCGGCGTGTTCCAGGGCGGCTTCGATGCGCTCAAGCGCGCGTTCGGAGGCTGACGCCGTGCCGCACGTCGTCAAGAGCACCATCATCGATGCGCCGACGGAGGCCGTGTGGGAGGTGCTGCGCGACTTCAACGGCCATGACCGCTGGCACCCGGCGGTCGCGACGTCGGCGATCGAGCGTTCGCAGACGTCTGACAAGATCGGCTGTGTCAGGCGCTTCCGTCTCAAGGATGGCTCAGAGCTGCGTGAGCAGCTGCTGGCGCTGTCCGATCTCGAACAGAGCTTCAGCTATTGCCTGCTCGATACGCCGCTACAGCTGTTCAACTACGTCGCCCATGTCCGGCTGCTGCCGGTCACCGACGGCGACCGCACCTTCTGGCACTGGGAAAGCCGTTTCACGACGCGGCCCGAACAGGCCGAGACGCTGACTCGCATGGTGGCGGAAGACATCTACCAAGCCGGCTTCGAAGCGATCCGATCGCATCTGAAGCAGGCGGCATGAGGACGAGGTGAATCGATGCCGGTTACGGTGAAGACGTTTCAGGCCGCGAGCGAAGCTGCGTCTGCGCTGTCGTCGGACCGCGCCGCGCGCTATCTGGGCGGCGGCACGCTGGTCATGCGCGATCTCAACGAAGGCGACGTCTCGATCGCCACCGTGATCCGCGCCACCGATCGCGCGCTGCGGAGCATCGACGCCACGGGCGGGCGCATCCGGATCGGCGCCGGCGTCACCTTCGCCCGCGTTCTGGCCGAGCGCGAGCTGTCCTTCCTGCATCCGGCGGCGCGCTCGATCGGCGGCCCGGCGGTCCGCAACATGGGCACCATCGGCGGCAATCTGTTCGCGCCGGCGCCGTTCGGCGACTTCACGGTGGCGCTGCTGGCGCTCGACGGCATGGTCTCGCTGCAGGGCGGCTTTGGCGTCCGGGAGATGCCGATCGAGGATTTCCTGCAATCGCGCGACCGCCAGGGTGCTGCGCTGGTGGTCGCCGTGTCCTGCATCAGGCCGGCGTCATCGGATGCGTTCCGCTATCGCAAGATCGCGCGCATCAAGCCGAAGGGCGGATCGGTGGTCACGCTCGCGGCGCATCTTCCACAGAGCGGCGGTCGCGTGACCGGCGCGCGGATCGCGCTGGGATCGATGGCGCCGACCGCTGTTCGCGCCAAGGCCGCTGAGCGCGCGCTCGAAGGCCGGCCGCTCGATGCCGGCGCGATCAGCGCCGCCGCTGCTGCGGCAGCCGAGGGAACGGCACCCACGGACAATTCGCTGGCGAGCGCGTGGTATCGCCGCGAAGTGGTCGGCGTGCATCTGCGGCGGCTGCTGTCGGGACAGGAGAGCTAGACCATGGCCAAGACCCCACTTCAGTTCCGGCACAATGGTCGCGACGTCGCGCTGTTCGTCGACGGCGGCACCAATCTCCTGGTCGTGCTGCGCGAGATGATCGGCGACGTCACGCCGAAATTCGGCTGCGGTCAGGGCGGCTGCGGCGCCTGCACCGTGCTGATCGACGGCGACGCGCATCTGTCGTGTCTGACGCTCGCCGAAGCCGTCGAGGGCCGCGCGGTCGAGACGCTCGACGGTATCAAGAGCGGTCCGACCCTGCATCCGCTGCAGCGCGCTTTCGCCGAGGGGTTTGCCGCGCAATGCGGCTATTGCACGCCGGGCATGCTGATGGCGGCCAAGGCGCTGCTGGACAAGATCCCGCAGCCGAGCCGCGAGCAGGTGGTGGAGGCGATCTCCGGCAACATCTGCCGCTGCACCGGCTACGAGCCGATCATCAATGCGGTGCTGGCGGCGGCCGCGTCATTGCGCGCCAGCGCGTAAGGAGAGATTGCCATGCTGGAACTGCGCAAGGACATCTTCGCCGACGAGCGCGACGACAATCTCAACGAGGTCGGCAAGGGCACGCAGCGCCAGGACATGCTGGGCCATGTCACGGGGACCTCGACCTATTTCAACGATCACAAGCTGCAGGGCATGCTGCATCTGAGGGTCGTGAGGTCGGCGCAGCCGCATGCGCGGCTGCGTCGCATCGACACCGGCGAGGCCGAGCGAAGCGACGGCGTGCGGCGGATCATCAGGGGCGGCGACGTGCCGCGCAACCTCAACACGCTGCTCAGCCTGATCAATTTCGGCAAGGACGATGAGCCGACGCTCGCCGTCGACAAGGTACGCTACAAGGGGGAGCCGATCGTTGCCGTGGTCGCGGATACGCCGCGCGCGGCGTACGAGGCGGCCGCCAAGGTGCGCGTGGACTACGAGACGTTGCCAGCGGTGTTCGACGTCGAGGAGGCGCTGAAGCCAGGCGCGCCTGTTGTCAACGAGACCTATCCGAAGAACACGTTCACCTATCACGAGCGCTACGACCACCAGAAGCTGCGCTTTGGCGACGTCGAGCGTGGCTTTGCCGGCGCCGATCATGTCTTGGAACAGCGCTACCAGATGTCGCCGATCGAGCATGCGCCGGTCGAGACCAACGGCGCGATCGCAGCACCCGACACCAACGGCCGCTATGTCGTCTACACCTCGACCCAGGCGCTGTTCTTCTCGCTCGACACCTGCGCCAAGATTCTCGACCTGCCGTCCAACACCTTCCACTTCATCGGCGGCACCGTCGGCGGCGGCTTCGGCGGCAAGGTCGACACGCTGACCGAGCCGCTCGCCATTCTCGCTGCGATGCTGACGGGGCGCCCGGTGCGCTACGTGCTCGGGCGAGAGGAGGAGATGCAGTTCGGGCCGCCCCGCGGCGCCGAACGCATCTACGTCAAGGACGGCGTGATGCGCGACGGCCGCATCGTCGCGCGCCAGATCCGCGCCTATTTCGACTCGGGCGCCTACACGCGGCTGTCGAGCTACGCGGTGGTCAAATGCGCCGCACACCTGCCCGGTCCCTACACGATCCCGAACGTCCATGGCGACATCTACTGCGTCTACACCAACCGCACGCCGGCCACCGCGATGCGCGGCTTTGGCATCACGGGCATGGACTTCGCGCTCGAATGCCAGATGGACAAGCTCGCGCATCTGATCGGCATGGACCCGATGGAATTCCGCATCCTCAACGCCTATCGCGACGGCGACATGAAGGCGCATCGCCGCGAGGCCAAGAACACGGCGCTGATCGAATGCGTGCAGGTCGCGGCCGAGAAGGCCAAATGGCCGATCCGCGAGGAGTTCCGCCGCATGTCATCGCGCAAGGATGGCGGCGGAACGCGGGCGGCTGTTCCCTCCACGCCACGTGAGCCGGTGAGCGCGCGGCCTGCGCCGGCGCAGCAGCGCACGAGCTACGACCGAGGGCTTCCAGTTTCTCCACCTCCTGAGCCGCCATCACCACCCCCACAGAGCCCGGCACCGGCTCCCGCACACGGCGCGACGCGGTTCTCGTCGGTATTCGGCACGAGGAGGCGCTGAAATGACGAGGCACCGCGGCCGCGGCATGGCGGCGATCAACTATCCCATCGGCATGAATCTCGGCGGCGATCCGAGCCAGGCGCTGGTGCATTCCAATCCCAGCGGCAAGTTCACGGTGGCGCTGTCGTCGATCGATCTCGGGCAGGGCATGAAGTCGGTCACGCGGCAGATCTGCGCCGAGACGCTCGGCGTGCCGGTCGAGGACGTTTATGTCGACACCGCCGATTCCGACACCGGGCCGCACTGCATGGGCTCGTTCGCCTCGCGCGGCACCCATCGCGTCGGCAATGCCGTCATGGCGGCTGCCAGGGAGGCGCGCGGCGTCATGATGGAGGCAGCGGCCGAGGAGCTCGAGGTCAACGCCAGCGATCTCGAAACCGACGGCCGCGGCAACATCCACGTCAAGGGCGCGCCGCATCGCTCGATCTCGGTCAAGGACGTCGCCATCGCCGCCCAGTTCCGACAGGGCAAGACCATCTCCGGTCGCGGCATCTTCCTGGTGCCGTTGTCGGACGTCGATCCCGAGACCGGCGAGATGTCGCCGGCCACCTGCTACGCGCATGCGTGCCTCGTCGCGGAGGTCGAGGTCGATGACGAGACCGGTGAGGTCGGCGTGGTCAGGATGGACAGCGCCTACGAGCTGGGACGTGCGCTCAATCCGCGCCTCGTTGAGCAGCAACTGGTCGGCGGCGCCTGGATGGGCATGAGCCATGCACTCTATGAGACGACCGAGCCGTATTATCCCGATCCCAAACAAGGTCCGCGGGACTTCGTCGAATATCTGATGCCGGGACCTGGCGACATCTGTCCGCACGACATTGCCGTGCTGGAACGCCCCGCGCCGGACGGCCCGTTCGGTGGCAAGGGGCCGGGTGAGATGTGCGCCAATCCGGTGCTGCCCGCGATCGCGAATGCGATCTTCAATGCGGTGGGCGTGCGAATCGACGAGCTGCCGATCACGCCGGAGAAGGTGCTGCGCGCGATCAAGGCCCAGGGCGGCGCGCGGCCGCAGACGCGGCGGTGAGACGATATGGTCGTCCGCAGCAACATCGTCGGCATCGGCTCGCCGCAGGCGCTGGAGAAGGCGCTGCGCGCGGCTTATTATCTCGCCGATGATGGACTCTCCACCGCTGCCTATCTCGCGCTTGCGCTAGGCAAGCCGCTGCTGCTGGAGGGTGCGCCCGGCGTCGGAAAAACCGAGGCGGCGAAGGCAGTCGCCGCGGTGCTCGGCCGCAAGCTGATCCGCCTGCAATGCTATGAAGGCGTCGACGCTGCGGCGGCGCTCTACGAGTGGAACTATCCGCGCCAGATGCTCGCGATCCGCCAGGCCGGCGAGGACAGCATCGACATCTATGGCGAGAGTTTTCTGATCGAGCGGCCGATGCTGGCCTGCCTGCGCGCGCCCGACTCGACGGTGCTGCTGATCGACGAGATCGATCGCGCCGACCAGGAGTTCGAGGCCTTCCTGCTCGAATTCCTCTCCGACTTCCAGATCTCGATTCCAGAGCGTGGCACGATCCGTGCCGCCGAGCGGCCGATCGTGGTGCTGACCTCGAACCGCACCCGTGAGCTGCATGAAGCGCTGCGCCGCCGCTGCGTCTATCATTGGATCGACTATCCCGATGCGGAGCGCGAGGCACGGATCGTGATGATGCGCGCGTCCAGCGTGGCCGAGGCGACCGCGCGCGCCGTCGTGGCGGCGGTGGCGAAGCTCAGGCGTGAGCCCTTGAGCAAGGCGCCCGGCATTGCCGAGGCGGTCGACTGGGCCGAGGCCGCGACGCTTCTGAACCAGACCGGCGCGCGCTGGCCCGACGCCTTCCGGCGCTCGATCGGCGTAGCGCTGAAGGACGAGGAGGATCTGTCCTTCATCGCGCCTCGGCTCGATGCCCTGCTCGCGGAGGCGATGACATGAGCGAGGCGCGCCTGCCGCAGGCTGCCGAGATCTTCGTCACTTTCGCTGCGCTGTTGCGGCGGAACGGCTTTGCGGTCGCGCCGGAGCAGACCACGGCATTCCTCGCTGCAATCGAACTGCTGGGGCCGAGGAGCCTCGACGACATCCGCCGTGCCGGCGCGGCGACCCTGGCGCCACCGCCCGAGCGGCTCGCGACCTACAATTTGCTGTTCGACATCCATTTCGGTGTGACCGAACGGACGGCTCTCAGCGAGACCGATCAGCCGGACGATGTCGTCCGGTTGCAGGAGGAGGGCGACGGCGGCGTCGATCCCGACAGCGCCCAGGAGCAGAACGAATCCGGGCTCGCCGCCACGCGCGCCGAGGCCGTGGTGGCCCGTCGTCTGGCGGCGACAACCGACGGCAATGCCTTGCAGCTTCTGGCGCGGCAGGCGCGTGCGAAGCTACCGAAGCGGCGAGGCCATCGGCGCATGCGCACGCGGCGCGGCAGCTTCGTCGACCTGCGCCGAACCTTGCGTGAAAGCGTGCGGCGCGATGGCGAGGTGCTGTCGCTGCGGCGCTTGAGGCGCCGGCCGCGGCTGCGCCGGCTGCTGCTGTTGATCGACGTCTCCGGCTCGATGAAGGCGCGGACCGAGGACAACATGCGGCTCGCCCATGTGCTGGTGCAGGCCGTACCCCAGGCCGAGGTGTTCACGCTTGGCACGCGGCTGACGCGGGTCACGCGGCCGTTGCGGCTGAAGCGGCGCGAGCAGGCGCTGCTGGCGGCTTCGCATCTCGTCAGCGACTGGGACGGCGGCACGCGCATCGGCGAGGCGCTGCAGGCCTTCCTCGGCGTGCCGCGATTCTCGATCTATGCGCGGGGCGCGGCGGTTCTGGTGATCTCGGACGGGCTGGAGCGGGGTGACCATCAAGTGCTCCGCGAAGCCGTGTGGAAACTGTCGCTGCGCGCCTGGCGCCTGAGCTGGCTGACGCCGCTGGCGACTGGGCCGGGCTTCAGGCCGCAGACGGAAGCGCTGCAGGCCATTGCGCCACTTGTCGATGACATGGTGCCGGGCGACTCGGACGAAGCCATCGTCGCGCATGTGTTGTCGCTGGCGCAGAGGAGGGCGGCATGACCGGCTATGTCGATGCGCATCATCACATCTGGCGCCAGGCCGACCTGCCCTGGCTGGTCGGCCCGATGCAGCCGCGGATCTTCGGGCCCTATGAGTCGATCCGGCGCGACTACCCGATCGAGGAATATCTCGGGGACATCGCCGGCAGCGGCGTGACGCAATCGGTCTACGTCCAGACGAACTGGACCAAGGACGGCTTCGAGGAGGAGGCCGCGTGGGTGCAGCGCACCGCCGATCAGCACGGCTATCCGCATGCCATCGTCGCCTATGCCGATCTCGCCGTTGATGACGCGCGACCGCAATTCGATCGGCTCGCGCGCTATCCGCTGGTGCGCGGCGTTCGCATGCAGCTGCACTGGCATAAGAATCCGTTGTACCGGTTCGCGGAGTCGCCCGATCTCTGCAGTCAACGGAATGTCCGCGCCAACATGGCGCGGCTGGCCGACTACGGCTGGTCGTTCGACCTGCAGGTGTTTGCCGGGCAAATGGCCGGCGCCGCGGCGCTGGCCGAGAGCTGTCCGGCCGTCACCTTCGTCCTCCAGCACGCCGGCATGCTGGAGGACCGGTCGCCGGCGGGACGCGAGCAATGGCGCGCCGGTATGCATAAGCTTGCGGCCTGCCGCAATGTCGTCAGCAAGCTCTCGGGCCTCGGCACCTTCATCCGCCGCAACGATCCCGCTGATGTCGCCGATGTCGTACGCGAGACCCTCGCTATCTTCGGCCCCGAGCGCTGCCTGTTCGGCTCGAACTTTCCGATCGAGAAGCTCTGGACCGACTATCGCACACTGGTGGCAGCCTATGAGGCTGCCATCCACGGCCTCGACAAGCGTGCACGCGCGCAGGTCATGGGAGAGACGGCGCGCCGCGTCTATCGGCTGGGATGATACCGCCTGCAACGACAACAAAAGCAACAGGGAACGCTCATGGCGCTGGAAATCAAGATTCTCGACTATGGTGATATCGAGCTCGAATCGAGCTTCCTCGTGCTGGGCCGCGACTGCGGCCGCACCCGCCGGGTGCTGACGCTCGGCTTCCTGATCCTGGGCGGACCGTATCCGGTCGTGGTCGACACCGGCTACCGCTCCAACCAGATCATGGAGACGCTGGGCATGCGCGGGCTGCAGTACCATGAGAACATGATCGAGAACCAGCTGGCGCGGCATGGCGTGCGCATGGGCGACGTCCGTTATGTCTGCCACACCCATCTGCACATCGATCATGCGGGAAAGGACGATCTGTTCCCGATGAACACGACGGTCGTGCTCAACCGCCGCGAGCTTGAATATTCGGTGTCCGGGCTGATGCACCCGCAATATCCGGCGCCGGACATCAAGCACCTGATCGACCGGCTGCACACCAAGAGCGCGCTGCGCTTCCTCGATCTCGAGCTGACCGGACCTGTCGAGCTGATGCCGGGGGTCTATTGCGATGCCGCCAATGCCCACACCGAAGGCTCGATGAACATCCACGTCCACACCGCCGACGGCATCGCCACCATCTGCGGCGACGTGATCTACGACTTCAACGACCAGATCGTGACCCCGTTCAACGAGATCCAGGACGCGGAGCCGCGCACGACCGGCAATCACGGCACCTCGAAGCGCGCCGAGAAGGCGGCGATCAAGAAGCTGCTGTCGAGCTCCCGCTATCTGTTGCCGGTGCATGATCGCCCGGCCAAGATCGAGGGCGGCGTGGTGACAGGGCGGTTGCACGACCAGGTGCCGGGTCCCATCGTGCAGTCGCTGCCGCAGCGGCACTGGTTTCCGGCGTAGTCGGCGCGAGGATCGGCCATGACCCATGTGACCTTGCGCCCTGAATTCGAGAGCCTGATCGACCCCTACGCACCGGTGTCCCAGGTCGCGACCGGCTTCGACTTCACGGAAGGGCCGATCTGGCACCCGATCGAGCATTTCCTGCTGTTCTCCGATATGCCGGCCGACGTCCGCCGCCGCTGGGACGCGAGGCGCGGCGTGGTCGAGATGCGTCGGCCGTCGAACAAGTGCAACGGCATGACCTATGATGCCGACCTCAATTTGATCGTCTGCGAGCACGCGACGTCGTCGCTGGTGCGCGAGCGGCCCGATGGCCGCCGCGAGATCCTGGCCTCGCATGTCGACAACCAGGAGCTCAACAGTCCGAACGACGTGTGCGTCCATTCCAGCGGCGCAATCTACTTCTCCGATCCCTGGTATGGCCGCATGCCGGTCTACGGCGTCGAGCGGCCGCGCCAGCTCGGCTTCCAGGGCGTGTACCGTGTGCCACCGGGCGGCGGTCCGCCGCGGCTGCTGGTCGATCGTTATCTGTTCGATCAGCCGAACGGGCTGTGCTTCTCGCCGGACGAGGCGCTGCTCTATGTCAACGACACCGTGCAGGCGTTGATCCGCGTGTTCGACGTCGGTAGCGACGGGGCGCTCTCGAACGGGCGCGTGTTTGCTAGCGGCATCCGCTCCGAGCTGGAGCCCGGCGTGCCCGACGGCATGAAATGCGATCAGCGCGGCAATGTCTGGGTGACCGCGCCGGGCGGCGTCTGGGTCTATGCGCGCACCGGCGAGTTGCTCGGCAAGGTGCGCGTCCCGGAACTGGTCGCCAATCTCGCCTGGGGCGGCGCCGATTTTCGCACGCTCTATCTCACCGCGACGCATTCGGTCTATGCGATCGCGACCAAGGTCGGCCCGCGCCACGAGCCCTATATGAGGGCCCAGGCGCGGGGGGCTGCGGCGGGCTCGTCCCCATCCAGCGCGACGTCCGCAGGCGCGCCATCGGCGCCGCTGCTGGCGTCGGGCGACATGCAGCTCGATCCGCGCCGCTGCGCGATGATCATCCAGGATCTGCAGAACGACGTCATCATGGACGGCGGCGCGTTTGCCGATTCCGGGGCTCCCGGTCATGCTAGGCAGCAGCGCGTCGTCGACAACGTCCGCCGGCTTGCCGAGGTCGCGCGCGCACGCGGCGTCGTCATCGTCCACGTCTGGTTCGTCGTCGAGCCCGGTGCCCCCGGCGTGACGTTGAACGCGCCGCTGTTCGAGGGGCTGGTCGACAGCAAGGCGATGGTGCGCGGCAGCTGGGGGGCTGCGCCGGTCGCTGGGCTGGAGCCGCGGAGCGGGGACTTCGTCGTCGAGAAGATGCGGATGAGCGCCTGGGAGGGCACGCGGCTCGAGACCATTCTCAAGGCCACCGGGCGTGACGTGATCATCAATACGGGGGCCTGGACCAACATGTCGGTCGAGCACACCGCGCGCACAGGGGCCGACAAAGGCTACTTCATGGTGGTGCCGGAGGATTGCTGCTCGACGATGAACGCGGACTGGCACAATGCGTCGATCAACTTCGCCATGCAGAACGTTGCTGTCGTGACTAGGGCCGACGCAGTGATCAGGGCGCTGGGGTGAGACATGCCCAAGCTGCTGCATCTCGTCGCCTCGCCGCGGGCAGACTCCGAATCCAGCGCCGGCGCGCACGCCTTCCTCGACCGCTTCAGGCAGGCGCGGCCGGGCTGGGACGTCGACGAGATGAATCTGTGGCGCGAGAAGCTGCCGGAGTTCGAGGGCGAGATTTTGCAGGCGAAGTATGCCCGCACGGGTGGACGCGCCTTCACCGATGGCCAGCGGGAGGCGTTCGCGGTGGCCGAGCGCATGGCGGTGCGGCTCGATCTGGCCGAGCGCGTCGTGATCTCGACGCCGATGTGGAATTTCGGCATTCCCTACAAGCTCAAGCACTGGCTGGATATCATCAATCAGCCGGGCCTCACCTTTCGCTTCGATCCGTCGCGCGGCTACCTGCCACTTCTGAAGGATCGTCCGACGCTGGTGATCCTCGCCAGCGGAGGCGACTTCACCAGCGGCATCAGCCGGGGGCGCACCGATCTCGCGACGCCCTATTTGCGCGAGGCGCTGCGCTTCATGGGGCTTCGCGATCTGCACTTCGTGGCGATCGGGCCGACCAGCGGGCCGGCCGCGCACACCGGCGTGGCGCGTGAGCGGGCGCACAGGCGGCTCGTGGAGATGGCTGCACGGTTTTGATATGACATGAAGAGGCGGGCCCGCTGCGCGCATCGCGTCCGAGCTGCCGGTGGTTTCGTCCCTCGACTGGCGTCCTGTGATCGTGCTCTCGACTGATCCAGCCGCAGAAAGAATTCAACCGATAAGGTCGACTGCGGCTCCCGCCGCGTCGATCAGGTGGACACGGTCGACCTCGGTGCGCGGCAGCAGCGCACGGATCTCAGGCTCCGACATCAGACTAAACGCGGTCGAAAGCGCGTCGGCCGCCGTGGCATTGCCGGCGACCGTGGTCACGCTGCGATAGCGCTGCGCGCAGCCGCCGCTGTGCGGATCGAACAGATGATTGAAGCGGCCGTGCGGATCGAAGCGGAGGCCATAGGCGCCTGACGTCGATACGGCCCGATCGATGATCGGTAGCATCGCGGCGATCCGATCGGGACTGTCGGGGTCGGCGATCGCGATCTCCCAGGGCCGGGCGTCCGGCCGCGCGCCGATGGCGCGGGCTTCGCCCATGTCGACCAGGCTCTGCTGCACGCCTTCGCTGCGCAGCAGGTCGACGATCCGATCCGTGACATAGCCCTGCGCGATGCCATTCAGGGTGAGCGCCGTGCCGCGCGGCATGACGATGCGATCGCGGCTGACGCTGAGCCGCTGATGGCCGACCCGCGCCAGCGCCTCTTGTACGGCCGCCTGCGGTGGGCCGTCGGGATTCGCATCGGGGCGCGAAAAATGATCGGCATAGAGCGTCCACAGCGGCTGCACGGTCGGGTCGAAGCGGCCGTCGGTCAACGCGGCGTAGCGCTGCGAGAGCGTGAGGATGTCGACCAGCTCCGGCGCCGGTGCGACCAACACGCCGGTGCGGTTCAATGTGACCAGCGCCGAGTCCTCAAGATAAAGGCTGAACAGGCGCTCGAGTCGCCGTGCTTCGCTGATCGAGACCTGGATCACCCGCTCGGCCTCGCGCCGGTCATGGTGATGAAGCTTGATCGTGGCAACGGCGCCGAGCAACGTGCCGCGCCATTCGACGAGGCCAGCCGTGCTGCCGGCCGCCTGCCTGCCGCAGGGTGCGATCGCAAGGCCCGCCAGTGCGGCGCTGATGCGGATGAAGCGCCGACGCGAGAGCTGATTTGTCATCGTCGCACCTCAGTCGTGTCCTTGTGGCCCGGCTCGTTCGTGCCGGCGTTGTCGTCGGGGGAGCTCAGCACATAGTCGTGCGGCACCTCGGTGAAGCCGACGATGCGACCGCCGTGCTCGGCCGCGAAGCGCTCGGCGGCGCTCCGATCCGAGAACGGTACAGCCTCGTCGCTGCCCATGCCGCTTCTGAGTCGGCTGCCGATCACGAACACCGCCTTGCGGGCTTCGACCCAATTGTCGGCACCTGGATTGTCCCAGCTCGCGGCCTTGCCCATGTCGGAGACGTAGATCGCCTGGATGTCCTTGGGCTCGTCGGGCAGCATCGTGAAGGCGATGGCGTCGCGGGCCGAGGAGAACCACACCGGCTCGATCAGGCTGGCGGCGAAGATCTGTCCCTTGGGACCGGAATGCTCGAGCAGGTTCATGCCGCAATAATGCCCGATCGCCTCCGCCGTCAGCTTGATCGGCGGCGGCGGCGCGGCGGCCTGCTTGTCGTTGCAGGCGCCGAGAGCAAAGGCGGTGATGAGCGCGCAGGCGAAAGCGAGGCGTTTCATAGCTCCCTCCGTGAGAAGGCCAGCGCGGCGCCGGCGAGCGGTACCAACGTCCACAGCACCAGCGCCGCGAGCAGCGCCTGCACCGACAGCGTGCTGCTGCCGGCGAGCCCGGCCATGCCGGAGAACAGGCTGACATTGGCGAAGCCGGTCAGGTTGAAAAGCCGGTAGGCATCGGTCGGATTGAGCAGCAGCAGCGCGCTGAGCACGCCGCCGGAGACGTTGCGGCCCTGGTCGATCACCAGAAGGCCGAGCAACGCCATGTCGTAGATCAGGACGAGCACGAGCCACAGGCCGATGCTGACACCCGCTGCGGTGCCGCGGTCGCGCACGACGGCGCTGACGAGATAGCCGATTGCGACGAACACCGCGCCAAGCAGAACGGAGGAGCCGATCATCGCCGCGAAGGCCGCGAGCCCGTCGCTGTCGAAGTGGCTGCCGGCGATCAGCAGCGCCACCGCGGCGGCGCCATAGCCGAGGCAGGTCGCGAAGGCGAGCACCGCGAGATGACCGAGGAACTTGCCGAGCAGCACCTGCCAGCGCGCTACGGGATAGCTGAGCAGCAGCAGCATGGTGCCGCGCTCCATGTCGCCGACGATGGCATCGTGCGAGATCAGAAGCGCGATCAGCGGGATCAGGAAGATGGTCAGGCTCGACAGGCTGACGATGACCACATCGAGCGCTCGCGCGCCGACGGTACCGGTCGGTGCGCTGCCGAGGAAGGTCAGCGACAGCGCGAGTCCGGCCAGCAGCAGGGTCGAGGCCAGCACCCAGCGATTGCGGATCGCCTGCTGGATCTCCTTGGCGGCGATGGTGATGACGCTGGTCATTGCGGGTGCTCCGCGTGGCGCAGGAAATGCGCGTAGAGCTCGTCGAGACTGGGTGGAATGAGCTCGAGATCCTGGACGGCGGTGGCGTCGGCCGTCGCCAGACGCAGCAGCTCGATCTTCTCGTCCGGCGCTGCGTCGATCTCGACGATGTGGCCGTTCACCCGGCGATAGGACGCGGCCGGCGGGAGCCAGGCCGGCGGGCCCGACGGTGGCAGGGAGGCGACCTTGACTCTAATCCGGGTCGGCAATCGTGCGAGGCGGCGCAACTCGTCGAGTGTGCCGTCGGCGACCTTCAGGCCGCGGTTCATGATGATGACGCGGCCGGCGCGTTCCTCCAACTCGGTCAGCGCATGCGACGACAGCAGCACCGTCGTGCCCTCGGCGGCGAGCCGCTCGATCACCTCGTAGAAGGTCTGGCGGAGCTCCGGATCGAGACCGCTGGTCGGTTCGTCGAGCAGCAGCACGCGCGGGCGGCCGATCAGCGCCTGTGCCAGCCCAAGGCGCTGGCGCATGCCCTTGGAGTAGGTGTTGACGCGGCGCTTTGCGGCATCGCCTAGTCCGACGACGTCGAGCTGCTCGAGGGCCTGTCCGACCGGCTCGCGCTTGAGCCGTGCGTAGAAGGTCTGGGTCTCGCGGCCGGTAAGGGCGGCATCGAAGGCGACGTTCTCCGGCAGGTAGCCGAGGCGGCGCCGCGAGGAGAACTCGCCGGCGGCTGGATTTTCACCGAGTACGGCAATGGTGCCGCGGGTGGGGCGGATCAGCCCGAGCATCATCTTCATCAGCGTCGTCTTGCCGGCGCCGTTGTGGCCGATCAGCGCCACCATCTCGCCGGCGGCGAGATCGAACGACACGCCCCTCACGGCTTCGACCTTGCCGTAGTGCTTGATCACGTCGGCGACATGGATTGTCGCGGTCATCGGGGCCTGCTTTCTGCAGCGGCGCGGCGCGCCGGCGGCGATATCAGGGGATGGCTGTCGACGACTCCGCCGGGCAGGATCGCGGGAAACTGCGCCTGCGCCCAGCGGATCACCTGCACGGCCGGGCTGTTGATCAGGACCTTGGCGGCCGGCGCGGTCCACAATACGCGGTCGATCAGATCATTCGGCCGATAGGCGGTGTCGGCGATGCCGTCGCCGTTGAGGTCGAAGCCCGGGTTGTCGCTCCAATAATTGCCGCGGCCGCTTTTCGACCAGTCGAGATGGCGGGTGCCGACATACTTGATCTGGCTGGCATTGTTGACGAAGGCATTGCCCCTGATGTCGTTGCCCTCGGAGCCGGCGGTGAAGTGAACGCCGATCTCGCATCCTTCGAACCAGTTGTCGGTGATATGGTTGTTGTTGGTGTTGTAGATGAACACGCATTTCTCGGGACCGGGACGGGCGCCGGCGGTCGGCGTGGCCGTGCTCGCATCGGCCTGCGGCACGCCTTCGTCGGTGCCCCGGTTCTCCGCGGTGGCCCAGCGCTCTGCCGGCTGCAGCCCGCCGATCACGCTGTTGCCGGAGATCTGCGAGCCATTGGCCGCGTTGAACAGCAAGCCGCGGTCGCGGTCGTGATCCGAGACGTTATCCCTCACGACGAGCGCCTTGGAGAACATCATCGCATAGCCGATGATGTTGCGGGTCGAGACGTTGCCGGAGATCTCGCTGTCGTTGGTGTACATGAAGTGGACCGCGAAGCGCAGGTCGCTGAAGCGATTGCCGCTGAAGACGTTGTTGCGGCTGGTGATGGCGAACACGCCATCGCGGCCGTACCGGAATTGGTTGTCGATCACCTTGGCGCCCGGCGCGTTCCAGACGGAGACGCCGTTGCCGGTGACGCCGCCGCGCGTCGTGCGCAGGCCGATGATGCTGTTGTGACGGACCATGGCGTTGGCTGATCCGTGCAGATAGACGCCGAACAGATTGCCTTCGATGCGGTTGTTCTCGATCAGTGCGTCGTGCGCGGCCTGCTCGACGAAAATGCCGGAATCCATCTTCTCCAGCGCGCGGCCGGATCCGTCGATGGCGAGGCCGCGAATGACGGTGCCCGGCGCCGCCACGGTGATGACGCTGCCCTCGCCACCACCGCTGATCACGGCGCCCGGAGCCCCAGCCAGCGTCAAGCGGTGGCTGATCCGTAGCGGTCCGCGATAGGTGCCGGTGGCGAGCGCGATCTCGTCGCCGTCGGCGGCGCGGTCGAGCAGGGCCTGCAGGTCGGTGGTTTCAGCTCCGACCTGCAGAGTCGCCGCCTGGGCGCGGAAGGGCAGGCCGGCGATGACGAGCGCCGCCAGCCTCAGAGTCTTGATATGGCGCATGCGCCGCATCGCTCACGCGTTCCGCGGCGAGACCAGCATGCGTCCGCGCATTTCCATGTGCATGGCGTGGCAGAACCATGTGCAGAAATACCAGTACACGCCGGGCTTGTCGGCGATGAACGTCACTGACGAGGTCTGCTGCGGATCGATCTCCATGTTGACGCCGTAGTTGACGATGCAGAAGCCGTGCACCAGGTCCTCGACGTCGTCGATGTTGGTGACATAGACGGTCACCTCGTCGCCCTGCTTGACCTCGAACTTCTCGAGCGCGTAGGCGGGCGCGCTGGACCACATATAGACGCGCACCTTGTTGCCGTCGCGGATCACCTTGGCGTCGCTTTCCAGGGTGACGCCGTCGGCCGCGGCCTGCTTGCGGGCGTCGGCGAAGAACGGGTCGTCGCGCTTCCAGATCGAGGTCACGCGGCCCTCGAGCTTGGAGCGGTGCACGATCACGGCGTCATGCGGCTCAGCGAAGCTCGGGCCGTCATGCACCAGCTCCATCTTGTCGCCGGAGATGTCGATCAGCTGGTCGTTCTCCGGCTTGAGCGGGCCGACATTCAGGAAACGGTCCTTGGAGAACTTGTTCAGCGACAGCAGCCATTTGCCGTCGGCTTCGCGGGTCTCGCCCATCGAGGCGTGGTTGTGACCCGGCTGATAGTGGACGTCGAGCTTCTGGATGATCGGGTTGACCTTCTCGCCCTTGAAGGCGCGCTTCGCGAGATCGAGGCTCCATTTGCAGACCTGGCTGTCAAGGAACAGCGTGGTGTAGGCGTTGCCGCGGCCGTCGAAGGCGGTGTGCAGCGGCCCGAGGCCGAGCTCCGGCTCGGCCACGACGACATCGCGCGGCTTGATCTTGTCGTCGAACAGGTTGTCGATCAGGCGGACGTCGATAACGGTGACCGTCGGCGCCAGCTTGCCATTGGCGACGACATGGATGCCGTCGGGGGCAGCGTTGAGGCCGTGCGGGCTGTTCGAGACCGGAACGTAGCGGGTGTAGGGCGAGCCCTTGCGACCGTCGATGACGGGAACGCCGTTCATCTCCTTGAAGTCGCCCTTCTTGACGGCCTCCTCGATGCGCTTGATGTTGAAGATCGTCACCCAGTCCTGCTCGCTCGCGGTCATCTCGGCGAGCGTCACGCCCTTCTCGGAATTGTAGCAGGTCGCGAAGGCATATTTGCCCTGGTAGTCGCAATCGGTGTTGTCGAGATTGCCGTCGACGATCACCTGCCAAGCAACAGTCATGGTGTCGCCGTCGACGGCCGAGAACATCGACCAGTATTTCGACTTGTCGTCGAGCACCTTGCCGTCGTTCGGCAGCGGCACCTCATATTCGCCGTTGCAGAACAGGTAGCCGGTGCGCGGGAATTTCTGCGGACGCATGCCGTGGATCGTGTACTGGTTCGGCAGCTCGATGATCTTGTCGCACTTCATGACGTCGGTGCGAATGCGGGCCAGGCGGGTATTGGCCTTGTCGTTGATGAAGACGTAGCGTCCGTCATAGGTGCCGTTGGTGAACGACATGTGTGGGTGGTGGCAGTCGCCGTTCATCCAGATGCCGAGCCGATCCTTGAGCCGCTCGCGCGTCTCGGGCAGCAGCCCCTCGGTCATGATCTTGCGGCTCTCGTTGGTCTGGCCCCAGCCGGTGGCGCTGCACCGGTTGAAGACGGGGATGCGCATCAGCTCGCGCATCGACGGCATGCCCACGATGCGGAGCTCGCCGGTCTGGCCGCTGGAGAAGAAGACGTAGTATTCGTCGAGCTGACCCGGCGCGACCTCGGCCTTGCTCCCGCTCTGTCCAGCTCGCGCCTGCGCCGCGGCCGGTGTCGTCTCGATGCTCTTGCCGAGGCCGATGCTGCCGGCCACGCCGGCCGCGCCCAGTGCGGCGGTGCCGACGATCTGCCGGCGGCTGAGTTTCGTCTGGTCGTCGTCGTGCGCCATCGTCGTCTCCTTATGATGGATGGGTGAGATCGTTGGATTGGGCCGGTGCCGTCGTCGGCCGGCCGGCGTGGGTGATCACGGTCTTCGGACCGGATTTGGCGGCTCGCATCGACGGCGATGACATCGCCTCGAACTTCTCGCGCTTGAGCCGGACCTGGATCATGTGCGGACAGCGCTGATCGTCGTAGTAGAGCTCCTGGCAATGCATGCAGTAGATGCACTCATTGACGTTGATGTGTCCCTCGGGATGGATCGACTGCACGGGGCATTCCTTGGCGCAGCGCTGGCAGGGCGAGCCGCACTCCTTCCAGCGGCGCAGCCATTCGAAGGTGCGGATGCGACCGGGAATCGCGAGCGCAGCGCCCAGCGGGCAGAGATAGCGGCAGAAGAAGCGTTCGATGAACAGGCCGATGCCGAGCAGCGCCGCGGCATACAGCACGAACGGCCAGCTGCGCGAGAATTTCAGGATGATCGCGGTCTTGAACGGCTCGACCTCCGCGACCTGCTCGGCGAGCGCGACCGAATACAGCGACAGCCCGAACAGGCCGAGGAAGATGATGTATTTGATCGGCCACAGCCGCTCGTGCAGCCCCCAGGGCACCGTGATCTGCGGCACCTTGAGCCATTTTGCCACTGTGTTGGTCAGCTCCTGCAGCGCGCCGAACGGACAGAGCCAGCCGCAGAACGGCCCGCGGCCCCAGAACAATAGTCCAGCCGCCGTTGCCGCCCACAGGATGAAGATCAGGGGCGCTGCGAGGAAGAACTCCCAATGGAAGCCGGTCAGCAGCGCGTTGATGAAGGTAACGACGTTGACGACAGAGAGCTGGGCGTTGGCGTACCAGCCGAGCCAGACCAGCACGAACAGCAGATAGGCGCGGCGGACCCAGGTGTAGAGCCGGGGACGGCGCACCAGAACGTTCTGGAAGAAGAAGATCCCGGTGAGCACGGCCAGCGCGAGCGCGGTGATGCCGATGGAGACCGTCTGCGAGCGCCAGATGCGCATCCATAACGGCTCCTCGGTGTCGTCGGCGACCGGTTGCGCCGTGGCCGGGGCGGGACGTGCGGTCGTCGCCTTCGCTGCCGGCACAGCGGGGCGCGCCTGCTGCTTCAAGTAGGCGTCGGGCACCGTGTAGTCGACATCGAAGGTCAGGAACGCCTTGTCGTGACTGCCGGTGCTTCGTTGCACCAGGAGCTGGAGCTGCCATGGCTCGGTTGGGTCGAGCGTGAATTCGGGCGGCGTGACGAACAGTCCGATCTCGCGCAGGGCAGGGGCGCCGGCGGCGGCCAGCGCACCGAGTCGCATGTGGTTCTTGTCGCGGAACCGTGTGCTCCCGCCCTCCTGCAGCACCTCGATGCGGTCGAAGATGCCGCCCCTGACATAGGCGGAGCCCTTGAACGAGTAGACGCCATCCCCGGCGACGACGATCGCCTGCTGTCCGGGCTGAAGCCGCTGCTTGAGTCGCTGATAGCCCTCGTCGCCGAGCAGGCTGCGGCCGATGGTGGGCACGCTGGCCATGGCCACATAGAGATCGATGAAGGTGTCGCCGGCATCGCCGGGCTCGGGATTTTGCGCGGCCGCCGCATTGCCCGACTTGGCGAATGCGTCGTTGACGTCACCGATGCTGAGATGCAGGCGCCGCACCGAGCCGTCGCCGAGCAGGCTGCCCCAGTCACGGATCTCGCTCTTGTCGGGATCGACCGTCCTGGTCACGCCCGGCTGTGCTGCGGCGGCGCTCGCCGCAGCGCCGGCACCAATGCGGCCGCTGCGGATCAGGCGCGTGGCGGCGCGCACGATGCTGTCGTGCATCACCAGCACGGTGACCGTGGCACCCGAGACGATGTCGGCCTGCGGCGCATGTTCTGCGCCGTGCGCGATCGGCGTCATGTCCTTGCCGAGCAGGCCGTTGAGTGCGGCAACGATGCGTGGCTCGGGAATGCCGATCAGCACGATCGGCTCCTTGTGATCGACCAGCTTCAGCCCGGAGATGACGCCCTTGGGATCGATGCCGACGAGGATGTGGATCGGCTTGCCCGAATAGCCGACGGAATTGGCGAAATCGGAGTTGAGATAGACGTAACCCTTGAGCTGATCGCCGCGATACACCGGCATGATCGGCGGCTCGCCTTGCGTCACGCCGAAACGATCCGCATCGGGGAAGAGCTCGCCCGGCGTGATTTTCGAGAGGTAGGTTGCGAGATCGCCGGCAGCATGTGCTGCGCGCGGGGCCGCGATCGTGCAGAGCCCGATGAGGATTGCTACCAAGATAGCAGGCATGCGCCACCGTTTGGTGGCGACATCACTCGCAACCATGATCACCTCAAGCGGAACGGCCGGCCCACGAAGGCCGTATTCCAGTCAGGACTGTTTCGGGGAAGGAAAGGATCGTCGCCATTGACAATCCCGGAGCAAATAGAGTCGGCTAAATTGACTCCTTATCGTGCCGGTTGTCTAGTGGGTCGCAATCCGACGGACGTTGCGCTGGATCAAACAGGCCAGGACAATCAGGCAGACTATCATATGTTGTTGTCACGCACGCTTTCGCTCAAGTCGGAACCGGCCGGGAACCTGCATTCGATTGACGAGCTGTTCGCGCTCGCCAATGCGATGGAGCAGGAGGCGGCCGATCGCTACGACGAGCTGTCCGGAGAGATGCAGCGTCAAGGTCGGCTCGATCTGGCCGACGTCTTCGCGAGGTTGGCCGCGGCCGAGCGCGAGCATGTCGACAGTGTCGCGCAATGGTCGCAAGCGCGAACGGGGCGTGCCCCCGATGCGTCGCTGGTGCGCTGGCAACCGCCAGAGACCTTTGAGCCCGGCGCGGCGCGCGAAATCCAGGACTCGCGGCTGATGACGCCGTACCGCGCGCTGTCGATGGCGGTGCGCAACGAGGAGCGGGCCTTCGCGTTCTGGTCCTATGTCGCGGCATTTGCCGATGATCCCGAGGTCAAGAAGGCGTCCGAGGCCATGGCGCGAGAGGAACTCGGTCACGTCGCGACGCTGCGCAAGGAGCGGCGCCGTGCCTATCATCTTGAGGCCGACGCCAGGCGCGCGGCGACGGTGGCGTCGGACACGGGCACGATCGACGCCGGCCGGCTGGAACGCCGCCTCGCGGAACTGCTCGGCGCGATGGCTGCGCGCGCCGCTGGCCGCCCGGCGGATCGCGTGCGCGAGCTTGCGTATGAAGCCGCGGCAATGGCATCGGAGGTTGCGGACCTGCTGCGCCTGCCGGCGGCGCTCGCGCAAGCCGATGCAGCCGTGCTGGCGGAGGCGCTCGCGGACGCGTATCTGGAGCATGCGGAGCGAGCGACCGAACCGGACCGGCTCGATCTGATGCAGCGGCTGGCGTCGCAGGCGATCGCGCGGCTGGCCTGGCTGCGGTCGCTCGGTTGAGTCCAACTTCAGAGCTGCTTGGCGAAGGACGAGGGTCGCCCAGCCAGGCTGGGCGACCCGATCATGATGAGGCTCAGTTGCGGGTCGGCGCCGGCACGGCGGTGCGGTTCGCCGGCACCGTGACGGGCTGGAAGGAGAACACGTCGCGGCTGCGCGGATCGACGGTCACCTTGACCCAGCGCACGTCGTTGTTGCCGTTGCCCTGATTGTCGCCGAACGTTTCGACACGAACGAAGTTCTCCAGCCGCTGGCCGGCACTGTTGAGGAACGGCTGGTCGATCCGGAAGTAATGGGAATCGCCGTGGACGTAGGCGACCGGCTTGCGGAACGCCTCGACTTCGGTGCGCAACGCGGTCAGAAAGCTGATGAAGCCGTCCGGCTGCCCGTCCGTCTCGGCGAGCGTCTTGGGATCGCGCAGCGGCGCGCGCGTGGGATCGGCCTGGTCCCAGCCCGGGTTGCCCTGGGTGATGAACATCACCGCAGCGGAATGGCGCTTCCTGGCCTCTGCGAAGGTCTGCTGCATCCAGAGAATCACGGCTGCATTGCGCGCGTTGTATTCGTCCGGATCTGGATTGGTGTCGCAGAGATTGTTGCAGGAGCCCTGGATGTTCAGCGTCGCATAGGTCACGCGGCCAACGGTCCAGCGGCGATTCTCGACGCAGCCGACCTTGGTGCCGTTGGCGCTGAGACACAGCGGATCGGTCTGCACCTCCTGGCGCAGCTTGCGTTGGCCGAGCGAGAACGGCGTCGAGAAGAACACCTTGCGCTCGTAGTCGAGCCGGTCGCGCGAGTTGAAGCCGCCATTCGAGGGGCGATCGCAATCGACCCAGTCGTTGTCCCCGGGCGTGAACATGGCCGGCGCCTCGAGGCTGTTGAAGAAGGCGAGCGCCTGGGCATAGAGGCCGGCGTCGCAGGCGGAATTGGAGCCCTGCTTCAGGTCGCCGTCATGCGCGGTGAATTTCAACCGGTGGGCGTTCATGTCCGCGATCAGGTTCGGGACGCCGACGGTGGCCTGCAGCGTGGAATAGGGCAGGTCGCCCCACAGACCGATGGCGTAGCTGTCGTCATCGTCGTCGAAGCCGTGATCGTGCGCGAGGCTTGGCGCGGCAGCGGCGAACGCGAGCAACAACATCGTGACAGACAATGTGAGCAGTTCGTGAAAGGCAGATTTGAATGATGATCGAAGTGACATTCTACAAGATCCCCCAAGACCTCGGTTGCATCGCGCCGCTTCATTCAAGCGGCGGCGGGACGATGCGGAGGGTCGATAACGGGGGCGTGACGATCGGCTGACAATCCGCTGACGGCGTCACGATGTTGCAATTCGGTGCACCATCAATGTCGTCCGCCGCGGACAATGCACAGAAGGCCCGCCGCAACGTGTGCGGCGGGCTGTTCTTGACAGCGGCAGACTCCCGTCGATCAGCGGTCGTCGCCGTGTCCGTGCTCACCGTGGTCGTGATGATGCCAGCCGCCGTCGTGATCGTGATCGCCATCGTTATCGCCGAAGGCGAACAGGTTCATCAGGTCGCCGATCGCCGGACGGTTCTTCGGCACGTAGCGGTTGTCGTCCCGATCATGAATCGGGTTGGGCAGCCGGTCGCGGCTGACGGCGGAGATCGTGGGCAGCCGCCAGTTGCGCTCGATGAATTTCAGCAGCGAGACGTGATCGTAATAGGTGTGGTCGACATGACCCTTCTTGGCCAGCGGCGAGACCAGGATGAAGGGAATGCGGGTGCCGTCGCCGAGGAAGTCCACCGGCTGGACATAGCCGGAGTCATAGTAGCCGCCGCCCTCGTCCGTCGTGATGAAGATCGCGGTCTTGGCCCAGAGCTGCGGGTTGGCCTTGACGCGATTGATCAGGGCCTCGAGGAATTTTTCGTAGAGGTCGGTGGTCGAATCGGCGGGATGCCCTGCGAGCGCCTCGAACGGACGCACGAACGACACGGCGGGCAGCGTGTTGTTCTGCACGTCCTTCACGAAGGCGCCGTAGTTCTGCAGCTTGGCTTCCTCCGTCGGAGTCTTCATGATCTTGTTGAAGCCGGTGAGCGGGTCGCAGATGCCGCAATAGGAGTGGAACAGCAGCGGCACGCCGTCGACGCTCTTGGCGAAGGTGGTGGCGTCGTCGCCGCGATCGGCGCTGTAGTACTTCCAGGACACGCCCTTTGCCGTCATCACGTCAGCGATGGTCGGCGCACTCTGCGGCGGCAGCACGAACTTGTCGGAGCCGAGCGCATTCGGCTTCGCGCTGGTCTGGTTCCAGAACATGCTGTAATTGTTGACGAGATAATAATGGTTCGACGCGCAATTGTTGCTGGTGACGCCGTTCTTGAACAGCTGCTCGTTGATGGCGGCGACGCCGGGCGCTGACGGATCGGAGCAGTTGACGTAGGAGCCGCCGCTGTAGCCGTCCTGCTTGTAGTAGTTGTTAGTGCTGGCAACCGGATCCGGATTTTCGATCTGGTTGGCATAGGGCACGGCCGGGGCGCCGTTCAGCGTCTCGGGGTTGGTGAAAAACGCGGCGTGGCCGGTCACGAGGGCCTGGAAGTTGGCGCCGGTGCCGCCCATGATGGCCTGATGATAATTGTCGCTGATCGCATATTCGTCGGCGAGCTGCTTGAAGAACGGCGCGTCACCGGGCTGGGCCTTGCCGGCGGCATCGGTGAACGGGTTCATGTTGTAGAAGCCCATCGAGATGGCGCCTTCCATCGGGTTGAACCCGCCGGCCGGATAGGGCTGTCCGTTCGAGCCGGTGCCGATGGTCTGCTCGACCCACACGAACTTGTCGTGCTTGCCGCCGTCGATGTCCTGCCACATCTGGAAGAAGCGGTGCACCGGATCGCCGGTATAGGCGGCGTAGGAGACGTATTTCGAAATCTGATACGGGCCATTGGGAAGATTGGCCGGGAAGCGGGTGTCGAGGACGTTCTGCGGCAGGCCGATTCCATATGTGGTGTAGGGCTGCGGCAGCGTTGCGTAGGCGCCAGTGGACGCGGTCTCGGCACTGTAGCGAGCCTCGTCGCGACCGATCCGCTGTTCCGCCTTCTTGAAATGCCGCCCCGGCGTGCCGTCCTCGTTGACGATGCCCTTGCTGAGCAGATTGTCGATGGCCTGACCAGCCTTCGGCTTGTAGGTGCCGAACAGATTGTCGAAGGTGTGGTTCTCACCGACGATGATGATGACGTGCTCGATCGGGGTGCTGGTCGCCGCGCCGGCGAAGGCTGGTGCGACGCTGGTCGCGGTGAAGACGGCGGTGGTCGCAAGGGCGAGCGCCTTGGACCGCGTGACTGTTCTGGTCATGACATCTCCGGACGGAGTGGGGTGGTGGCGCGCGCTTACGAATGGCTGCTCGCCTGCGGCAATTTATCGCGGCAACAAATTGCAACGTGGTGTCGGTCTTGCTTCGGTTTTGTGAAATGCGCGCGAGACGCGCATTTGCGCAGATGCAGGAGACGCACGGCGCAGCATCGTGCAGGCCCGGCATCACATGCCGGCGGGCCTTCGCTCATCGCCGCAGGAAGCCGGCTCGCTCTGAACTCTGAAGAAGATCGCCGATCGGCGATGCCGGTCAGAGCTGGCCCGGGATCCAGTCCAGCGCGAGGGCCTGGCCTTGGGCGATCTGGCTGGCCGACATCTTCGAGGCCACGGCGTTGCGAAGCCGCAGGAAGTAGCTGCGCTGGGTCGACTTGGCATGTCCGGCAGCAAGGTTCAGCCATTTGTAGGCGAGCACGACGTCCTGTGGAACGCCATGACCCTTGTCGTACATCAGGCCGAGCATCGCTTGGCCGAACGGATTGCCGGCTGCGGCGGCCTGGCAATAGAGATCGCTGGCGACCTCGTAGGCCTGCGGGGTTCCAAAGCCGTTTTCATACATGAAGCCGAGCATCGCCTGAGCGCGTGGATCGCCGCGCAGGGCAGGCGGGGTCAGCACGCGCACGGCGCGGACGAAGTCGCCGCGCGCATAGGCGATGCGTGCGGTGCTGACCGAATCGGCGCGAACGGGCGAGGCCAGTGCTCCCAGCAGCAGGATGGCTGCGGAGCAGGCGATGGCGAGGCGCCCCATCGTCGGCCGGATCACTTGGCTGGGGTCAACGGGTGGTGCGGACACGCAAATCATCCGTGATGCTCGCTCCGACTGATCCGCGGAGCTTGGAACGGAGTTCTTCTGCGACCTGATGCGCATCGCTGCCGTCGCGAATGATCTGCGGCCGGATGAAGATGATGAGCTCGGTGCGCGTGCCCTTCTTGCCCTGATGCGAGAACGCGTCGCCAAGAACTGGAATCTCGTCGAAGCCCGGAATGCCGTTGCGATTGCCGGTCTGCTGCTCGCTGATCAGGCCCGCCAGCAGCACGGTCTGGCCGTTGGCGACGGAGATGGCGCTCTTGACCTTGCGTTGCGACACCGTCGGCGTGAGACTCGCGGCGGTCTGGGCCGCGACGTTGCTGATCTCCTGCTCGACCTCGAGCCGCACATTGCCGTTGGCGGCGATCCGCGGCACGACGCGCAGGATGATGCCGGTGTTGCGATAGTCGATGGTGTTGACCACCGTGTTGCTCGACGACAGTACGGTCGCGCTGCCGGTCGATACCGGCACGACGTCGCCGACCTGCAGGGTGGCGGTCTGGTTGTTGATCACGACCAGCGAGGGATTGGAGAGCACCTTGACGCTGGTGACAGTATGGAGTGCGTCGAGGATCATGTTGGGCGAGGCTTCGTGTCCGATCAGGAAGTTGAAGCCGGGCAGAGCGCGGTTGATCAAGGCCGTCGTCGCCGCGGATGTCGTGGCCGTGGCCACCGACGTGGTTTGCGTATTGGTGATCGATCCTTTGTCGGTCCCGAGGCCGAGCACCTTGCTCGAAAGATAGGCCTGCACGCCGTAGGACAGCTCGTTGGTGAGCGTCACTTCGGCAATCGTGGCGTCGATCCCGACCTGCAGCACCGGCTGGTCGAGCTGCTGCAGCGTGCTGGAGATGATGCGGTAGTTCTCGCGGTCGGCATAGATGAGCAGCGAGTTGTTCACCGTGTCCGGGGTGATCCGGACATTCGGCATGATGGCCTGGCCTCCGCCGGCACCACTGCTGCGTGGCTCCAGCCCGGTCGAGGACGGCGTACTGCTGGAGGACGACGTGCTCGAAGATGACATGCTCGAGAGACCACCGCCTTGGGACCGGCTCGCCGGATTGGCGCTCGAACTCGATGATCCCGCTGCATTGGTGTTGAAGGAGAGCCGATCGGCGACCGACGTCGTCGTGCCGTCGGACCCCGGCGCGGTCTGGCCGTCGGCGCCGTCGGTGGAGGACGAGCCGGCGCCGCCGAACATGTCGGTGAGCACCTTGGCGAGCTGGCGCGCGTCGCCGTAGCGGACGCGGTAGACGTGGACGCTGGTGCGCCCGGAGTCGGCCTGGTCGAGCCGGCGGATCCAGGTCGCCGCGCTCTGCAGCAGCGCCGGCTTGCGCGTTACGACCATGATCGCGTTCAGGCGATTGACGACCTGTAGCTTGACCAGGCTCTGGCTCAGCCCGTTCTCGCCGGAATCCATGATCTTCTCCAGCTCCGCCATCAACGGCTCCGGCGCCGAATTGCTGACCGGGAAGATGCCGACCGACTGGCCGCGCATCCAGTCGACGTCGAAGCTCATCACTGTTTCGATCGCGGAGCGTCGCTCGGCTCCTGTGCCCTGGATCAGCAGCAGGTTTCGGGTGGTGTCGGCGCGCACGCTGCCGGCCCGGGTCGCGAAGCTGTCCATCAGCTTGAGGATCGTCTGCGCGCCGACATATTGCAGCGGCACGACGGAGACGCCGTAGCCGGGCTCGGCGCGGCCGGCCTCGCCGTCGACGCGTCCGGCGCCGATGGCGTCGCCGAGCGGAGTCAGCTTGTAGCCGCCGCCTTCGCGGACCAGCACGACGCCCGACAGGCGCAGCGCGCTCTCCAGCACGAACAGGATGTCGGATTTCGGCACCGGCCGCGCCGACACCAGGCTGACGCTGCCCTGCACGCGGGGATCGATCGAGTAGCCCGCGCCGAGGATGTCGCCGATCACGACCTTCGCGACCACTGCGATCGGCGTGTTCTCGAAATTGAGGTCATAGCCCTTGCCATCGGCCGCCGGAAGCGGCCTGACCTCGGCGACCTCCTGAACCGTGGTCCCCTGATAGGTCCGCGCGCTCGCCCGCTCGACCTCGGGGCGTCCCTGGATCGATGCGACCGGTGCATTGTCGCGCGGCAGGATATCGAGCGAGCGCACCTTGTCGATGACGTCGACATCGGCCGGCGCGCTGGCCTGGGAATTGAGCGTTGCCATGTTGCAGGACGCGAGCAGCACCGCGATGGTCAGCAACCAGGCATGTCTGACAACCGCAGCGGACTGGCTTCGATTGCCGATACGAAACATGGACTTACCGATCTACTCGTGTTGACCGGCCGAACCAGGATCGCGCCTCGTTCGACCGCGCAGCCTGCATAGCGGTCCAATGTGACACTTATGTATCTTTGCCTGATGCCGCCCGCCTTTGCGCGACATGTGTGTCGGAAATGTCCGCGCCGTCCACATTCGTACAGCCGTCATGTTCGCGATCGATAACGTCGGTCGCCAGTTGCGCCGTGCCGAGACGTAGAGCCGGCACGGGCGCCACCCGGATCACGCCATGAGCGGTACACTGTCGACCCAATTCCATGCCTATCTTCGCGAGCGCCATCCCCTGGCGGCGGGCGAAGGCGGAGCCGCGGGCGAAACGCAGATCGCGCTCTGGGACAGGTTCGGCCTGACCGCCGACGTCTTCGCGGAGGAGGTCGCCGGCTTCACCGGACTGGAGCGCGTCGCGCTGCGCGAGCTGATGGCGGCACTGCCCGCGGTGAGTGAGTTCTCCGATCGCTTCCTGCGCGAAGTGCTCGGCTATCCATACAAAGACTCTGACGGCGCCGCCGTGTTCGCGATGGCCGATCCGACCGATCAGGCGGTGCGCCGGGCCGCCGAGCTGGTGCTTGGCCCGCAGACTCTTTTCAAGGTCGCCTCGCATGAGGATATCGCCGTCGTCCTCGACCAACGACTTGGCGATTCCGACGAGGCCGAGATCTCGCCGGCGCAGGAGCTCCGCGACGACGACATCGAAAGTCTGCGCGATCTCGCGAGCGGCGCGCCGGTCGTCCGCGCGGTCAACGACCTGATCGAGAAGGCCGTCGAGATGCGCGCCAGCGACATCCACATCGAGCCGTTCTCGACCGGTCTCGTGGTCAGGCTGCGGGTCGACGGCCTGTTGCGTCCGATCGCGGCGCCTGCGGGCGTGCTGCCGCAGGCGGTGATCTCGCGCATCAAGATCGTCGCCGGTCTCAACATTGCCGAGCGGCGTCTGCCGCAGGACGGGGCCGCGCGCATTCGCGCCGGCCGAGCCGAGATCGACGTCCGTGTTGCGATCATGCCAACCCAGCACGGGGAATCGGCGGTGCTGCGCATCCTGCCGAAGGACCGCTCGCAGCTCGTGGCGAGCCGTCTCGGCCTCTCCACGCGCGACGACGCCGCGCTCCGGCGCCTGATCACGCTGCCGCACGGCATGATCGTGATCACGGGGCCGACCGGCAGCGGCAAGACCACGACGCTGGCGACGATCCTGTCGATGCTCAACACGCCGGAGCGCAAGATCCTCACCGTCGAGGATCCGGTGGAATATGAGATCCCCGGCATCAATCAGTCGCAGATCAAGCCGACGATCGGGTTGACATTTGCGAGCGCGCTGCGCTCCTTCGTGCGTCAGGATCCCGACGTCATCATGGTCGGCGAAGTCCGAGACAGCGAGACGGCACATGTCGCCGTCCATGCTGCGCTGACCGGCCATCTGGTGCTGACGACGCTGCACACGGAAACCGCCGCGGCGGCGGTGCCGCGCCTGCTCGACCTTGGCGTCGAAGGCTTCTTGTTGCGCTCGACCCTGCGCGCGGTGATCGCGCAGCGGCTGGTGCGCCAGCTCTGTGATCACTGCAAGACGCCGCAGCCGCTTGATGAGGAGACGTGCCGCCAGGATCCGCGCCTCGGTCATCTCGGCCTCGTGCCCGGCGACATCACCTGGCATCCGACGGGATGCGAGCGATGCGGTCAGAGCGGCTATCGCGGCCGGGTCGGCGTGTTCGAGCTGCTCGAGCTGACCAGCAGCCTGCGCGAGCTGATCGCTGACAGTGCCGACGGTCTCGCGATCGATCGGCTCGCGATCCGGGAAGGCATGACGACGATGCTCGACGACGGCGTCGCCAAGTGCCGCGCCGGCGTCACCTCGGCCTCCGAGCTGCTTCGTGTCCTCGTGGCGCGGTGAGGTGGATCGTGCCGAGCTACCGCTATCGCGCCCTGACGCAGTCCGGTGAAATCGTCGTCGGATCTCTCGACGCGCCGTCGCGCGGCGAGGTCGAGCGGCGCATCTCCTATCTGCAGCTGCTGCCGATCGAAACCGTCGAGGAGACGAAGGAGCGGACGGGCGGCGCGTCCGGACTTTCCTTCGGCGCTCCGTCCGCGGCCGAGGTGACCACGTTCACGCGCGATCTGGCCCTGCTGCTCAAGGCCGGCGCGCGACTCGACGACGCGCTCGATCTGTTGTCCGGCGATTCCGACATCGGTCGCCTGCGTCCCGTGGTGGCGCGGCTGCGCGCGGCGATCATGGCCGGTGAAAGCTTCGCCGACGCGGCGGCTGCCCAGCCGCAGCTGTTCTCGCCGATGTATGTCGCGCTGATGCGCGTCGGGGAGGCGTCGGGAACGCTCGATCATGTGCTGACCGCGCTGGCCGGCGAACGCGAGCGTTCGGAGGCGACGCGCCGCAAATTGACCGACGCGATGCAGTATCCCGCCTTCGTGTTCCTCGCGGCGATCGGCGTAATGCTGTTCTTTCTCGTGGCCGTGCTGCCGAACTTCTCCGCCGTGCTGCGCGACTTCGGTGGCCGTGCCGATACCGCGCTCGGCTTCTTCATGACGATGTCGGATCTGCTGCGCGCCAATGCAGCTGCGATCACGCTCGGCTGTGCGGCGCTGCTTGCGGCAGGCTGGTGGCTGTTGCGTCAGCCCGCGGTTCGCGCCGGCCTGACCAGTGTGCTGGCGGTGACGCCCGGCATCGGCAGCCTCCTGCTGTTCTATCGAACCAGCCTGTTCTGCCGCAATCTCGGCCTGCTGCTCGGCTGCGGCGTCAATCTGAGCGCGGCACTGCGCATCCTCGTTGACGTGATGGCGGTGACGTCGTCGCGCGCGCCATGGTCGGCGGCGGCGGATCGCGTCCGTCACGGTGGCAAGCTGTCCCAGGCGCTGTCGGCCGACAACACGCTGCCGCCGATGGCGCTGCGCATGCTGCGGCTCGGCGAGGAGACCGGCCAACTGCCGACGCTGTCGACCCGGATCGCAGAGTTCTACGAAGCCAAGCTGCAACGGGGACTCGACCGTGTCGTCGGCATCGTCGGTCCCGCCGCCATTCTGCTCATCAGCGTGGTCGTCGGTGGCCTGATCGTCTCGATCATGACGGCCCTGCTTTCGGTGACGCAACTGGTCGGCTGACCGACATCAAGGAGAACGACATGAGATCGGATACGCAGATCGAGCCGGCCACGAGGGCCGGGCGCGAACACGAGCGCGGCTTCACGCTGGTCGAGATGCTGGTCGTGATCACGATCATCGGGCTGATCATGGGGCTGATCGGTCCGCGCGTTCTGAGCTATCTCAGCGAATCCAAGACCAAGGCAGCGCGGATCCAGTTGCAGAGCTTTTCGGCGGCGCTCGACCTGTTCTATCTCGATGCCGGCCGCTACCCCTCGACCTCGGAAGGCCTCGGTGCGTTGGCGCAACGGCCGGCCGGACTGAGTACCTGGAACGGTCCTTATCTCAGGGGCGGGGCCGTGCCGAAAGATCCGTGGAACACGGCTTACGTCTACCGCGCACCGGGCGATCACGGCCCGTATGACATCCTGTCCTACGGTGCCGATGGCCAGGAGGGCGGCAGCGGGACGGCGGCGGACATCGTCCTGGGAACGCAGACGAGCGCGCGCAGTGAGTGACAACGGCCAGCGCGGCTTTACGCTGCTCGAGATGGTCTGTGTGCTCGCGATCGTCGCGCTGCTGGCGTCCGTCGCGCTGCCTTACCTGCCGCGGCAGACATCGCGGCCGCGGCTGCAGGCCTATGCGCTGCAGGCCGCGACACTCCTGAAGTCGGATCGTGCCTCGTCGATGCGGACCGGCACGCGCGTCGACACCGAGATCGACACGTCGCGCCGCCTGATCCGCTCCGGCAGCGGCGCGGCTGCGCTGAAGCTGCCCGACGATGTCGCGTTTCTGGCAACGTTGCCGCGCAGCTGCCAGCATCGGCCGGTGCTGGCGACGATCAGCTTCTTTCCTGACGGACTGTCCTGCGGAGGAGCGATCACATTGTCGCGCGCCGAATTGAGCCTGGAGATCAGGGTCAACTGGCTGACGGGGAGAATCGACATTGTCTCGCGCGCGCTCGCCAATGGTTGAGACCGCTGATCGCAGCGAAGCCGGCTTCACGCTGATCGAGGTGCTCGTCGCCCTCGCCATCGTCAGCGTGTCGATCATCGCCATCGGCGCCGTGGTGTCACGCAACGCGGCCAGTGTTCGCAAGCTCGAGCAGCATGTCACCCTCGTCACCGACATGAGGCTGGCGCTGGCCACATTGCTGGCCGATCGCGGCCGGCTGCAGCCGGGCAGCACCGATCAGCGCTCCGGGTCCGGCGCGGTGGTGCTGCAGGTCAGGCCGCTCGGCGGTGATTGGAATGAACCGGCCGGACAGACCGGGTGGATTCCGGAGGCGGTGACCTTGCGCGTCAAGACCGGCTCGGGCGCCATGGCCGATGTGCAGACGGTCCGCCTCGCGCGAGGAGCGCGCTGATGATCCTCCGATCCGATCGGCCGCAACAGCAGGGCTTCGCGCTGATCGAGGCGCTCGGCGCGCTCGCGATTGCCGGCATCGTCTTGTCGGCGCTGGCCGCAGTGACGTCGCAATGGCTGCCGGCGTGGAAGCGTGGCCTAGATCGCGTGCAGCGCGCGGAGATGGTGGCCGCTGCGCTGCGGCGGGTCGGCGATGATTTCGCCGCCGCGCAGTTTGTTTCGGCCAATCGCGAGCAGAAGGGACCGCTGTTCGTGGGCAACGAGGTCTCGGCGGTGTTCGTGCGCGCCGAGTTTGGTCCGAATGCGGGACATGGCCTCGATATCGTGCGCATCGGCGAGGAAGGGAGCAGGGGCGAGCGCGCTCTGCGGCGATCGCGTGCCGCGTTCGAGCCTGTGTCGGTCGGTCAGCCAGTGACCGAGCATTTCCGTTTCGGCGATCCCGTGGTGCTGTTGTCTGCGCCGTTCCGCATGTCGTTCGCCTATGCTGACAGGACGATGGCGTGGACGACGGAGTGGCGCGATGCGACCAGGCTGCCGTCCGCCGTTCGCATGACGGTGTACGACGACAGCCGCGGCGGCGCCGCGGTTCTCGTCAGCGCTGTCCGTATTCAGGTCGATGCGCCGGGCGGCGGCTTTGCCGATACGGGAACGGGCGGCACCGCGAACCAGCCGGCCGCGGCCGAGCCGCCGCAACCAAACAAGAGCGAGCCGATCGATTGATGCCGGCCCCTTCCGTCACCAGAGGTTCTGCCGACGGGCGCGGCGCGCAGGATGGCTTCATCCTCATTGCGGCGCTTTGGATGCTTGCGGCGCTGGCCGCCCTCGTCGTGGTCGTCTCGCAGCAACTGGGAAGCTCGGCGCGATTGCTGCGGCTCGAGGACGAGGCGGTCGAGGCCGATGCGCTGATCTCGGCGGCCATCGAACTCTCGGCCTATCGTCTGCTGCTGTCCAAGGACGAGGAGCGACCGAGACAGGGCGGTTTCCGGCTGGCGCTTGCAGGCAACGACATTGCGGTCTCGTTCGTCAACGAAGCGGCGCGGATCGATCTCAACACCGCGTCGGAGGACATGCTCGAAAATCTCTTCGTCACGTTGGGCGTCGACCGGGACGCTGCCAAGGATCATGCCGAGCGGGTGGTTGCGTGGCGCTCCAAGCCGTCCGATGCAGCCAAGGCCCAGGCGGAGGAGGCGCGCTACGCGGCGGCCGGTCTCAAACGGGTGCCGCGCCTGGCGCCGTTCGCGCATGTCGGCGAGCTGTCGCTCGTCCTCGGCATTCCCGCATCGCTGATCGATCGGGTGCTTCCGTTGGTGACCGTTTTCAACGGCTCTCCCGGCATCGATCCGACGATCGCGGCGCCGGAAGTCGTTGCAGCATTGCCGGGAATGACACCGCTGATCTTGAAGGATTTCCTCAACGCGCGGGCGTCGCTGTCACAGGATGCCGATACGCTCGCCAAGGCACTGGGCCCCGCTGCGAAGGATGCCGCCAAGGGCAAGAGCAAGGCTTACCGGCTACGCATCGTCGTCGGTCCGGCGGGCGGGCTTCGTCATGCGGCGACGGCGGTGATCGTTCCCGGCGAAGGGGAGGAGCCTTATCGGCTGCTGGCGCGGCAGGACGACGGGCCGCAACCGAGGGGAGCGCTCCAGGCGCAGAGGATGCCATGAAGCTGACCGAAGCGATCGAGCGCGGACTGACGGTGTGGACGGCGAGCGTCGCCGCAGCGATCGAGGCCGTAGCCGATCGGCAGCTCAGACGTCCGCGGGTCCTGATCCGCTACGATCAGCCAGAAACCGTCGTCATGACGGTGCAGGCGCCGCCGAAGGCGAAACCGACGCTGGCGCCGGCAAGGGTGAATCCGGCCGCGGGCGCAGCGCAGGTCGGGCTCTCGCCGGAGTGGCTGCGAACGCTGCGCGGCGCCGCGCTGGAGATTCATCTTGCCGCCGAGAGCGTCCTGATCCGCCCCCTCGACTATCCGAAGCAGGCCGAGCCGTTTCTCGACGGCATGATCCGGACCCAGATCGGCAGGCTGACGCCGTGGAATCTCGAACAGGTCCTCTACGGTTACAGCGCCCCACGCACTGCCAACGACCGGATCGCACTAACGCTCGCGGCGACGCCGCGGGCTCTGGTCCAGCCCTTGCTCGCCTTGGCCGATCAGGTTGGCGCCGCCAAGCTCGTCATCACGACCGACGTCGGCTCAGGCTCACCCGATGCCGCCCCCATCCAGATCTTCAAGACGTCGCTGCGCTCGTCGTTCGTCGGCGGCTGCGATCTCGGGCGCGTGCTCAAGCTCGGCTGGCTGTCGGTGGCTGCGACCACGGCGATGCTGCTGATCACGACGACATTGATCGGCGGATATGTGGATGGTGAGCTCGATGACGCCCAGGCGCAGGTCGCGCGGCTTCGCGCCGCCTTGCGGCCCGCGATGGGCGCCACCGCCGCCGACGGGCTGCTCGCCAAGCGCAAGCAGACCAGCCCCGCCAGCGTCATCGTCCTCGACACGCTGTCGAAAATTCTGCCCGACGGGACGTATGTCGTCGAGATGCATATCGAGAACGATCGGCTGCAGATCTCCGGCCTGACCCAGGATGCGCCCGCGCTGATTGGGCTGATCGAGCAATCGCCGCAGTTCAGCCGCGCCACCTTCTACGCGCCGACGACGCGCACCGCCGGGGAAGCGGGCGAGCGCTTCCATATCGAGGCGCGCATCAACGCCTTTTTCGGAGACCGGGCATGAACTGGTCGACATCGCTGCGCCGAATCTTCGTGAACTCGCCGGCCGCTTCTGCGATCCCCTATGCGGTGACCATCGTCGCGCTGCTCTGGCTTGGTGCTGCAGCGGTCGTCGATCTCGTCGCCAAGCGCGGTCAGCTCAACGACACCAACGCGCAGCTGGCGCAGTTTTCCGGACGCAAACGGCCGGGCGGCAGTTCGGCCGCGGGCAGCGCGACGGCTCCGGGCGGATCGATGTTCGTCGAAGGACGAACGGTCACCATCGCGGGCGCGGCGCTGGTGCAGCGCCTCACGGAGGCGATCAGCAAGGTCGGCGGCAGCGTGCTGTCGACCCAGGTCGAGCTGCCGGCGGCACGCGCCACCACCAACGCCAACCTGATCAGCGTCGTCGCCAGCTGCGAGCTCGAACAGCCGGCGCTGCAGCAGCTGCTCTATGACCTCGAAGCCGGATTGCCGTTTCTCTTCGTCGATCAACTGCACGTGCAGCAGCCGCTGGCGGCTGCCGCCGGCGGCGTGGGGCGGCTGACGGTGCTGGTCACCGTGTCGGGCCAATGGCAAGGAAAGATGTGATGCGATCGTTCGTCGGCTCAGGTCTCGTCACCGTTGCTACCGTGTGCATTCTTACAGCTTCGCTCGGCCGGGCGTGCGGCGAGACGGCGGATGGTCCCGAGCCTGCTTCGCCTGTCCAGGCCGCGCCGTTCGATTCCAACCGGCCGGCCGCTGCTGCCAGCGTGCAAGTCCCGGCTGGCACGAGCGCCAATCCGCTGTGGGACGTTCCCATCAGCGCTCTCTCGGTGACGCGCGACCGTCCGATCTTCTCGGCCTCGCGCCGGCCGCCGCCGGTTGCCGCACCCGTCATGGTGATGCGCGCGCCGCCGCCTCCGCCGCCGAGAGAGCCGGAACGACCAAACCTGCAACTCGTGGGCACGGTCATCGGGGATGAGGAGAGCTTCGGCATCTTCGTCGATGCCTCGTCGCAGGCATCGCTGCGCTTGCGGGTCGGCGCCTCGCATGAGGGATGGGTGCTGCAGTCGCTGCGACCGCGCGAGGCCTCGCTGCTGAAGGCACCGGAGACAGTCACCTTGCAGATGCCGCAGCTCGGCACGACGGCAAACAGCGACGTGCAGGCGGCGCCGATGACCCCGCCCATGCCACCGGGCGGACGCGAGCGGATGGCGCGGCGCGCGCGATGAGGACATCGTCCCACGGTATTCAGAAGGTCACGATCAACTCACTGCTGCTGGCTTGCAGGACGAGCACGGCAAGCAGGCCGAGGATGAGGAACGGGCCGAACGGCAGTGCCGTCTGGGCTGTCAGCCGGCGGCCCGTGAAGGGGAGCGCGAGCGCCGCGGCGAGTGCCGTCGTCGTGGCAATGAGCAGCAGGATCGGCAGACTCGGCAGGCCGGCCCAGAGCGTTGCAGCCATCAGAAACTTGACGTCGCCGAGGCCCAGCCCGTGGCGGCCGCGGGCCATCACGTAGAGTCGGCGCAGCAGCAACAGGGCCAAGCCGACGGCAAGGGCCGCAGCGACGGTCCATAGGGCCTCGGGCAGATCGACGAGCGTCGCGGTTCTCAGAAAGCCGCTGGCGGCGACCAGCGCATTCATCCAGTCCGGCAGCAGGCCGCTGCGCAGATCCGTCCAGATCAGGCCGGCGCAGGTCAGGAGCAGCACGAGGATGGAGAGGATGTTGATGGCGTTCGTCACGCGATGTGGGGACTAGCGGTGTCAGATCGCCTGAGCATAGGCGGCTCAGGATGCGAGCGATAGTCCCGCCATCATCAGGCCAATCGCGGCGACCCAGCCGCCGACCGCGCGCACGGCGATCCCGCGCCAGCTCGACAGCGGCTCGGTGTCGGGACGCCTGAAGCTGAGCGCGAGCGCCATCACGAGGGTGATCGTGACGTATCCTGCAATGGCGAGGCCGGCTGCATAGAGGAGACGGTCGGTCTGCGGCACGAGCTCGCCGGCGTTCGCGGCGCCGCGCATCACGCCGAGCACGAATGCGATCGCGCTCAGCAATGTCACGGGAATGCGCAAGGCCGCCGCCAGCAGCAGCCCGAGCACGAGGATCGTCGCGGCATCGATCAACGGGGAAACGAGGGTGACGCCCGAACCGACAGCAAGCGCGAGCCCGGTACATAGGCCGACCGGAAACACCACGACCAGCCAGCGTCCGCTCGCCGCGCCGATCGAGCCGGCCAGCAATCCGAGCGCGACCCAGACCACGACGTCCTGCAGGGTGAGCAGCGGATGCAGGGCACCGGCGTAGAAGTCGCCGAGCCGGGCCGATACGATGTGGGCATCGGCGATCTGCGCTTGCGTCAGCAGCAGCACCGATGCGAGCAGCGCAGTCCGGCGGAACGCGCTCATGCCGCGACTCCCAGGCTGGAGACCAGGAAGTAGCCGCCGAGCGCGGCGATGGCTGCCCCGACGCCCTGGATGATCCGCTCTCCGCCCGGCCATCGGGCGAGTGCGCCGATGGTGATGCCGCAGGCGTGGAGCAGACCGGTCGCGACCACGAAGCCGCAGCCATAGGCCAGCGGATTCGCCGCCGTCGGAAGCTCGACGCCATGCGCGTGGCCATGAAAGATGGCGAAGATCGCAACGATGACGGCCGCAATCGCGAACGGGACACGGATGCGCAGCGCGACCGCAAGCCCGAGGACCAGCGCCGAGAGCGCGATGATGAGCTCCGGGACGGGCAACCCGATCTTGAGGATTCCCAGGACGGCACCGAACGCCATCACCAGCGGGAAGACGACCGGCAGGATCCAGATCGCCGCGCCGCCGAGCTGCGCGCCCCAGATGCCGACTGCAACCATCGCGACCAGGTGATCCAGCCCCGTCAAGGGATGCAGCAGGCCGCTGGCCAGCCCGCCGCCGACGCCCGTCTGCTCGTGGGCAAGGCTCGGATCCGCCGACAGCAGCGAGAGCAGCGCCGCACCCAACACGGCGTGCAGGAGTTTGCGCGCGATCATGTTCGTCCCATTCGTCATCATGCGGCCGCCAGAACCCGCACCAGACGGCCCAGGAACCAGAACATCGACACTGAGCCGATCGCATAGGCCGGCAGCTCGGCGCCCCATCGCGGCAGCGCCGCGCCGAGGCGGCGATGCGCCCAGATCAGCGCCAGCACCAGCAGCACGAACAGGATCTGTCCGATCTCGACGCCGACATTGAAGAAGAGCAGCGCCGCAGGCAGGATCCGCCGCTCGAGCCCGAGCCCGGCCAGCGCGCTGGCGAAGCCGATGCCGTGCACGAGACCGAAGCTGAAGGCGACGGCCCATGGATAGCGGGCGGTCAGCCCGGTCTCGCCGCGCTGCTGTTTGACGATCTCGACGCCGACGAACACGATGCTGAGCGCGATGCACGCATTGAGCGGCCCCTCGGCAACGCCGATCCATCCGAACGCCGTTGCCGCGAGCGAGGCGCTGTGGCCGATCGTGAAGGCCGTGATCGTCTTGAGCAGACGCCAGCCGCCCTGGACGATCCAGATCAGCCCGAGCACGAACAGCAGGTGATCGGCGCCGAGCAGGATATGGTCGATGCCGAGATTGACATAGGTCTTCGCAAGCTCGAGCCAGGTCTCGAGCGTCGGCGCGTCGGTGCCGAGCACCGTCACGACCGGATTGGCCGCCGAGATCGTGTAGCTGCGCGTCTCTCCAGCCAGGGACGTCACGCGGATGATGGCTGCCGACATGTCCTCGCCGAGATTGGCGATCGTCATCTGTCCGACGAGGCCCTTGTCGCCGCAATTCAGCTCCGGCAGGCGCAGGTAGCAATGCGGGGGCATCTTGAGATCGATGCGGTTGACGCCATCCTTCGGCAAGGTCGTCCATCGCCCGATATAGACGCCGGAGCGCATCTCGCGAAACTCGAGCACGGCGATCGTCGCCTGATGCGCAGCCGCCGGCCGCCCAGGCAGCAGCGCCGCGAGCGCGAGCACGATGGCGAGCAGGGCGCGCGCGCCGGTCACGGCTCGTACCTGATCGTGTAGTTGGCCTTGAGCCGGCTCACCGCCTCCCAGGCCCGCTTCCGCGTCTCTTCGGTGTGCCAGATCTTGGCCGCCTCGGCGCGAATATCCTCGAGTTTCGCCGGAGCGCCCGGCGTCCGGGCGTCGAGACGAACCACGTGCCACCCGTCCTTCGACTGCAGCAAGGTCCATTCCTGGAGGGGCGCCTTGAGCAGGCCGTCGCTGAAGCCCTCGCCGAAGCCGGCGGCCAGGCTCGGCACCGGTCGGTCGAGAACCGCGCGCGTCTGATCGCGCAGCTCCTCGGATTCGCGCTGCTCGCGAATGTCGTCCAGGTAGCGCCGCGCCGTCGCGTCGTCGCTGGGTGGCGTCATGAGGAAGCTGACACGCTCGGGCTCGTCGAACCGGGCATGATTGTCGGCGAACCAGGCGCGCAACTGCTCCTCGCTCGGCTGTGGCACGCGCACCTGATCGAAGATCAGATATTGCAGCTTGAACGCGACACGGTCGCGGATCATCTCGTCGCCGCGGTCGACGCCGAGCGTCTTGCCTTCGCGATAGAGGATTTCGCTGGCGACCCAGGCCTCGACCATCTTCTGCAGCTCGGCCTCGCTCGGGGTCCGCTGCTTGTCCTCGTCGAACGTGTCGATGAAGGACTGGCGCAGTGCCTTGGTCACGGTGATGACCTTCTCGTCCTTCGCCGGCGGGTGAATGATGGCATCGGCCGCAAAGATCAGGCCACCGAGAACAAGGAAGTGCAGGAGTGGCTCCCTGCTGAGCCCGCGCAGGGCGGTCACGGATGATGATCGCGCAGGGGAAGAGCTGTTGCCATCTTGCTGATTGGAGCGTGCAGAGGCGCTCTCGAAGGTCTGCGCCGCATTCGACATGGCAGGGGCTGACATACGTTCTTTACAACTCGGACCGCGCTCGTTGCGCGGCGCGTATATGCAACGGCACACTTGCCGTTGTCACCGGGCAAACGTCAGTGTCACAAAAATTTCGCAACGACTGCGGACCGCGATGTTCGTGGGGAAGGCACCGGCAAAAATAAATCCTTCAACAAACTGTCTCCGAGTTTTGGTTTGTTCGCGCCGCGAATGACAACGGCGCATCGGTCGCGTTGTCATCTCGGTTTGGAGATCGATCGAATTCTTTAGGGGCGACGATAATGGTTCCATCTACCAAGACAATCCTGCTGACAGCGGCCTCGGTCTCGCTGGCCCTGTCACAGAGCGCCGACGCTGGGGAGCGTTGGGGGGAAACGAGCAAGAACAATCCGTATGTCGCCGGCGACATGCATAACCACAACACCTGCACCGACGGTTCGGTTGCAGCCGGCTATGCGATCGACCGCTCGGTCGGCAAGGGCACCGCGGCTGCTGGCGGCACCAATTTCGATCTCGACTGGTTCACGCTCGGCAACCACGGCGGTTCGGGCAATCGTGATTGCCGCTTCAGCGATGCGAGCGCCAACATCCCCGGCGACAACACGACGACGTATTGGAGCCAGACGCTCGGCAAGACCATCGACGGCATTACGATCACCAGTCTGAAGGGCACGCCCAACGGCACCGGCACCAGCGCCAAGATGTGGCGCTGGCAGTCGATCAAGGAGATCGAGTACCCGACCATCGTCAATCGCACCGCGACCTACAACAAGGTGCTGGTCGAGGGCCTGGAGTGGATCCTGCCCGGCCACGAGCATGGCGACGTCGCGGTGATCGCCGGCCAGAACCCGCGGGGCTACGGCAATGCGGACAAGATGGCCGAGTTCGAATATCGCTTCGA
The DNA here is from genome assembly GCF_032489615.1 of Bradyrhizobium sp. SZCCHNR1051. Lineage (NCBI taxonomy): Bacteria > Pseudomonadati > Pseudomonadota > Alphaproteobacteria > Hyphomicrobiales > Nitrobacteraceae > Bradyrhizobium > Bradyrhizobium sp. SZCCHNR1051. The sequence goes on from NZ_JAUEYJ010000020.1 coordinate 153,781, forward strand.
CCGCGGGGACACTGACGCGATCGGTCCGGTCGATGCCAGCAACAACCCGGTCTGGGCCGGGAAGGACAATGTCAACAATTCCGGCACGGCCGGCCACCAGAAGGCAGTCGCCGGCATTGCCTGGCTGCAGGCGAACCACCCGCTGCAATCCTATGTGGTGCCGACCCATACCGAGCGGCAGGGACCGTTCAACCCGAACGGCTCGGCCGGCTACAACATCGAGCACTTCCGTGACTTCAACAATGCCGGCCCGACGGTTGCGTTCGGCATCGAAGCACCGGGTCACATGGCCGAGGGCGGCGTGAACGGCGGCTCGGGCTCCTATGGCTCAGGCGCCGTCGGCGGCGGCACCTACGGCATGCAGGGCGTCTACACCGCCAAGGTCGGCGGGCTGTGGGATGGTCTGCTCGGCGAAGGCCGCAACTTCTTCCTGTTTCAGAGCTCGGACTGGCACAGCCGCGGCGTCTATGGCGCGCGCGATCCCGGCACGACGGCGGACTTCATCCCCGGCGAGTACACCAGGCTCTACGTGCCGAACGAGCGGCGTTTCTCCCAGCAGTCCATCATCGACGGCATGCGTTCGGGCAATTCTTATTCGGTCAACGCCCACATCATCGACTCCGACATGGAGTTCCGTGCGAAGGGCGAGTGGGACGACGACTGGAAGACGATGGGCGAGACGCTGGTCGTGCGTCCCGGCGAGAAGGTCACGCTCGAGATGGAGATGACCGTTCCGGCCTCCAACAACAGCCCGTACAGCTTCAACAATCCGCTGCTGCTGCCGGTCGGCATCAAGCAGCCGTTGAACGAGCCCTATCTCGACCACGTCGATCTGATTACCGGCGACATCACCGGTCCGATCGCGCCGGGCGCCCCGGGCTATGCGGTGGCCAATGCCAAGGGTGTCGATGGTGCGGCCATCGTCTACAACCCCTCGGCCAAGATCGCGAAGCAGATCCAGGCGACCAAGATGCGGAGCCGCAAGCTGCGCAACGGTTCGGTCCGGCTCAGCTTCACGACCACCTTCATCGCCGGCAAGACTCCCTTCTACATCCGCGCCCGCGGCACCAACATTCCGCCGGCCACGCCGAACGTGTCCGACAGCGCCGGCAATCCGCTGCTCGACGCCAACAACGCCACCGTCAGTTGCACGGATCCGGCATGTCCGTCGCACCTCGGCACGGTCGGCGGCGTGAAGAAGGTGACCAACGACGTGCAGGCCTGGTCGAACGTCTGGTTCTATGCGAACCCGATCTTCGTTCGTCCGTACGATGCGCCCAAGTTGCTGGTGGAGAAGAACAAGGAGCTGGCGCGAAAGCTGGCCCACGACCATCACCACTGGCACGACTGGGATCATTGGGGCCATTGGGGTCACTGGGGTCGCTGGGCCTTCAACCGCGACTGATTGATCGGCATCGATCCGGCGGGACGATACCGCCCCGTCGGATCCTGCTCGCTCCGAGCGCCGGTTTGCGAACCGGTGCTTCGTCTTTGAAGCCTGTGCCCTGGGGTTCGCCGACGTGATGCCTCGCTTGTCCGCCGTGATTCTCGCCGTTCTTGCCCTCACGACCGTCGTCGCATCGGCGCATGACGAGGAGCCGACGCAGGAGGCCTGCGACGCCGCGGTGGCCGAGGCACGTGCGCAGGCGGCGACCTTGCCGGCGGACGACGTCTCGCGCTATTTCGCCGAGCGGGACATTCAGCAGGCGCTGGTCGAGGCCGGCAATGGCGAGTTCGATGATTGTGTCGAGAAGGCCGAGCGGGCCGTGCTGGAAGTGCGCGACCGGCCCCACAGCCTGAAGCCCGGCGAGCGGCTCAACATTCTTCGTGCCGACGAAATGCCGACGCGCTGACGGGCGCGCGCCGCGTCTCCACTCTCGTCATCCGGCTGTCATGCAAGTCGGCAATTTGTCGGTCCTGTTGCGGCGCGTGCAAGGCCTTGAGACATGGACCAGATCGAAGCTCTTTTCCCGATACCATTGTTGCGTTCGCCCGGGCTCTTGAGCGCCGAGCTCAAGGACGCGGCGGTGGCAGCCATCCGCAATTCGAAGATCGAGAACAATCTGCGGTCCGGACAGCTGTTCCACACCGAGGTCGCCGATCCCCGCGCCAACAATCTGTTTCAGACCATCGCCGAACTCGCCGTGCCCAAGCTGGTCGATTTCGGCGAGCTGCTGTTCGGCGAGAAGCTGCGCTGGACGGTCAAGGAGATGTGGACGAACATGCTGGAGACCGGCGGCAACCAGACCCTGCACGCCCACGCCAACAGCTTCATCTCGGGCATCTTCTATCTGACGCCGTCGCATCCCGGCAGCCGCACCGTATTCGTGCGGCCGCCCGGTGGCAGCGATTTCTCGTTCCGCCATCACACGCGCAGCGCCGCAGTCGGCCCGTTCAATGCCGGCAAATACGTGCTGCCCGAGGCGGAGCCGGGCGATCTCGTGCTGTTCCCGAGCTATCTCTATCACGAGGTGCCGTGCAATCAGGGCGATCAGCGCATCACGATCGCCTTCAACGCGATTCCTGATCATCTGGACTGCTGGGGCTACCGCGTCAGCTTCTCGTCCTGACGCGCTACCGTTCGAACTCGCGCGACAGCAGATCGCGTGCGTCGCGTCGCGACGGCGCGGCGGCGTCGATCGCCCGAAGCAGGCGTTCAGCAGCCGCGCGATCCGATGCAAGCAGCGCTTTTGCCATGCTCATCAGCGGCGCATAGGCCGGCTCGAACTCGGCGCTGGCGCGAACGGAATCGAGGAGACCGGGTGCGGCGGCTGCGATGAGCGCCGGCCCGCGCGGTTCGCCGGTCAGCGCGGCGCCGGCCTGGATGAATCGGTTGCGGGCCCGCCAATAGGCGCCGAGCCGTTCCTCCCACATTCCGCGTTTCGAGTCTTCCAGCAAATCGACCGCGTCGGTCTTTGTCTGGCTGAGGACCGTCAGCAGCAATTGCCATGGGGCCGCGGAGAGAGCGTGGACATTGCTGCGCGCGTCGAACGTGACGAACGGGAAATCGTCGGTGTTGCGCGGTCCCGGACCGGCGAAGCTCGCGAGCGCTTTCGCGCCGGCGACATACTGGCCCAGAAGATCGATCGGCTGATCGAAGCCGAGAGGTTGAATGACCGGGTGAAGCTTCCGGTCGGAGAACCGTGCGGCGACGAACTCGGGGTCGATCGGGCTCGGGGCGCCTGATCCGATCAGAGCCAGCATCGGCGTGCGCACGCTGTAATGGTTCAGCCAGGCGGACCCTTGTGGGAAGACTGCGAGAAAGCTTCTGACGATCGCGCGCAGCGACGGCGTATCGAGCTGATAGAGCGGCAGCCACTGGCAGAACACGCCCTCGGTCGCCAGTCGCCGCTTGACGGCCGCGAAATGTTCGACCGTGTACAGCGCGCCGCTGCCATCGAGCGCCGGGTGGAACAGGTCGGCCACGATCACGTCGTAGCGTCCGTCATCGGCGATGATGAAGCGCCGGGCATCGGCAACGGAGATCGGCGGCCTTTCCTTCTCGGCCGCGGGGTTGTCGAACCAGGGCAGCAGCGCGACGACCTCGGAGGACAGCTCGACTGCGCGCACGTCGAGGCCCGGCATCTGCGCCGCGCCGAGCACGGTCGCGCCGGTGCCGACACCGAGGAAGAGGGCGCTGCGCGGTGCCGGATGCAAGAGCAGCGGCAGCATGGCCTGGCGGAAATCGGATCGCACCGAACTGGTGCCGCCCATGCGGAAGTGGCCGTTCACCTCAAGATAGCGTGCTCCTGAGGCGTCGTCGACGACGCTCGCGGTCGCCATCGGTCCCTCGCGCACGGCCAGAAGCTTGCCGCCCGGCGGGACCTTGATGAGCAGGGGGGCGGGAAGCCACAGCAGCGCGAGTGCAAGCAGAGCGGGCGCCGCCGCCCAGCGCAGCGCAGCGCGTTGGGGCTGCAGCAGCAGAAGATATCCGACGGCAACGAGGACCAATGTTCTCCAAGTGCCGAAAGCGGGAATCAGCAGCTGTGCCGCGGTCAGCGGCGCAATGGCTGCGCCGAGGCTGTTGATGCCGACGGCCCAGCCGACTGATCCCCTGACGTTGCGGACATCCTGCATGAGCTGGCCGAACAAGGCGCCCATCGCCATCGCGGGCAACAGGAACAGCGCCAGCGCGATTCCGAGCTCGCCGGCGACACCGAGGCTCGCCGCGCTGTCAGCGACGTCGCCAAGCAAGGGCGTCACGAGCGCCGTGCCGAGGCAGACGAGCGCGGTGCTGCTGATCAACGCGGTTCTGCCGAGCGCAACCGCGGGCCCGACGCGCTGCCAGATCATGCCGCCCATCGCGGTGCCCAGCAGGTAGGCCGCCAGCAGACAGGCGAAGCTATAGACCGTGTCCTGCATCATCTGCGCGGCCAGGCGCACGACCAGCACTTCGAACGCGATGCCGAGCAGGCCGGTGACGAACAGCGTTCCTGTCAGGCGGAGGTCGGCGACAGCAGGCTCGCGATCATCGCCCGCCCGAGGGTCGACCTGCACGGCTCGGCCGAGGCGAAGCGACGCCAGCGCGCAGGCCGCATTGACGGCTGCCAGGCAAAGCAGCGTCGTCGACAATCCAAGCGCGGGGATCAGCACGAAGGTGGACAGCAGCGTGCCAGCGACGGCGCCGGCCGTGTTCGCGCCGTAGACGCCGGCGCTGACGGGCCGCGTGCCACGCGCCGCGGACATCATCCGTTCCAGCGCGGTCAGCGTCCCGCCCATCGCAACCGTCGCCGGCAACAGCACCAGCGTCGGCAGCAGGAAGCTCGCGCTCCATAACAAGACGGGGGAGGGCGCCGTGCCGAGCAGCGGCGCGAGGGCGCGCGCGCACGCGGGAAGCAGCCAGATCGCACACAGCCCCCACAGTCCGATGACCGCTTCGAGGACGGCATAGACCCGGTGCGGATTGGCGGCGCGGCGGATCCGGCCATCGAGGACGAAGGCGCCCACCGCCAGTCCGGCGAATAATCCTGCGATGGCGCCGAGCACGGCCATCATTTCCGTGCCCAGGGCGAGGGCGAGCTGACGCGTCCAGACGATCTCATAGCCCAGCCCGGCGAGGCCGGATGCAGCAATCAGCAGCCTCAGCGCCCTCAGCCGAGCCGTGCTCCGGCAGGCGACGGGACCGGTGCCGAGAGACCCGACGCCTTGCTTCTCCGCGATCAGATCATTGTCGCACGGGCCTGCATGGCCTGCTTCGGTCAAGATTCGGTACCCGCAATTCCCGCGATCGGTCTTCGGATGCAGCGCGCCGTGCGGGCGCAGCTCCGAGCACTGGATCAAGCTCGGCTGCCCGGCCGCCAAGGTCGGGATCGTTTCCTTGTGTTCGCGTTACGTGACGGTGGTTTGACAGAAGCTGCGGGAGCAGCCGTTCGGCGCAGACGGTTGTATCGCATGAGGCCCGTCAGGGAACGATGACCAGACCCATCATCGGCGCCACGGAGAAGCGCCAAAGCGTTGATTTCATTATTTTATTTGAGACATTAGCCATTTAGAAGCGTACCAAAGCCGCCCGTCGGAACCCGGCGCCGCCATTCGTCTTGAGTCCGGACCGTTTCAACCGGAGTTCCGCGTACATGGCCCCCCGCGCCAATTGGAAAGGCTTCCTGCGCCTGTCGCTCGTTACGTGCCCGGTGGCCCTCTACCCGGCCACCTCCGAGTCCGAGAAGATCAGCTTCAATCAGCTGAACCGGACAACTGGCCACCGGATCAAGTACGTCAAGGTCGACGCCGATACGGGCGAAGAGGTCCCCAACGAAGACATCGTCAAGGGCTATGAGCTCGAGAAGGGCCAGTACATCGAGGTCTCGAAGGAGGAGCTCGAGGAGATCGCCCTGGAGTCCACGCGTACGATCGAGATCGACGAGTTCGTGGACAAGGCTCAGCGTCGCCCGCGATCACGGCTTTGCCGGCCGCACTTTCCAGGGCCGATCGGTTTCGGGGCGTCTCAGCGTCTGTCACGCGGAGCGGGTGTGCGGCGGAGAAGAACTATATCGACGCTCCGTTTCCGTACTCTGCTGATTTGCCGTTCCCAACAGAGGGGCAGGACCGATCGCAAAAGAAGCCTACGAGCCGGGATCGTCGATCAGGGGCTTTGGCCGGGCAAACAGCTCCAACTGCTCCTTGTGGTCGATGACGATCTCTCGTCCGCGGACGCGAATCCCATGGCTCGTAAGTTGGGCAAGACTGCGTGACAGGTTTTCGCGCGTCGTGCCGATGTGGGAGGCCAGCGTGCCGCGGTCGAATGGGATGACGATATTCGCATGCCCCGGTTCGCGCTGGGCTTCGGCGAGGATCCAGTTGGCGAGGCGCTCGATGCTCGACCGGGCCAGGGTGCCCTTCAGTTTCTTGACAGAAGCGCGATAGGCATACGCCAGCTCCTGAGCAACAATCCGTGCGAATGCGATGTCTTCGTCGAAGAGTGCCCTTACATCGCGGGCGGGGATCAGCAGCACCCGCGACTCCGTCAGCGTGCGGGCTGAATTGAGATATGCCTGATCGACCACGACCGCAGCAAGTATGAAGGTCGACACGGGACGAAGCAGTGAGATGCCCCACTCGGCCTCGTCCTGCTCGGTGTAGATTTCCACCAACCCGCCAATCAGCACATGCAGGAAGTCGGCCTGATCTCCCTCGCGAGCCAACCGCACCCCGGCCGGAAATTGCTGCAGCAGAGCCGCGCCGAGCAACCGCTTCAGGTTCTCCTCGCTGAGGTCCGCAAACAGCGGCAGCGTCTTCAACTGGGCGAGTTCGTCGGGGCGCAAGCGAAGCTCCAGGAGTCACTTACCCGCTATCGCGCCGAACCGTGACAAAAGTCAATTGCATACGTGCAGTCTGACAATCCGATCTGAGACATTTGGCAGATTGTGGCCGACCGGACCGTCCGGTTGATGCATCGCAAAACCTTTCCCTGGTGCCCCGAATAACTGCTGTGGCGTCGAAGCCATACGTCGAGGCCACCATGGACGCCGCAGATTTCAGCCCTGAGCACCGAACGCGAGCACTCTGGCTCTCAACAATCTCGTTCACGATCTGCTTTGCGGTGTGGACGATCTTCTCGATCATCGGCATCCGGATCAAGCAAGAGCTGGATCTGAACGAAACCGAGTTCGGTCTCCTGATCGGCACCCCGATCCTGAGCGGCTCGCTGATCCGGCTGATACTGGGCATCTGGACCGATCAGTATGGCGGGCGCCGCGTCTACACCGTCGTGATGCTCGCCGCGGCGGTCGCGACCTATCTCCTGACCTGGGCGCATACCTATCCGCAATTTCTCGTCGCCGCGCTCTTCGTCGGAATCGCCGGTGGTTCGTTCGCGGTCGGCGTCGCCTATGTGTCGCGGTTCTATCCGACGGCCAAGCAGGGCACTGCGCTTGGAATCTTCGGCGCCGGCAATGTGGGCGCCGCCGTCACCAAGTTCGTCGCGCCGTTCGTGCTGGTCGCCTATGGCTGGCAGACCGTGGCCCAGATATGGGCGCTCGCGATCGGCGTCATGGCGATCGTCTTCTGGCTGTTCTCCGAGGAGGACCCGGTGGTCCGCTCGCGAAGGCAGCGCAAGCAGAAGGCCGGCAGCGCCTGGCTCGAGCTCGCGCCGCTTAAGAACATCCAGGTCTGGCGCTTTGCGCTGTATTACTTCTTCGTTTTCGGCGCCTTCGTCGCGCTGTCGCTGTGGCTGCCGCAATACCTGATCAAGGTCTACGGTGTCGGAATCCAGTCGGCCGGCATGATGGCCGCCATGTTCTCGTTTCCGGCCAGCGTGTTTCGCGCCTACGGCGGACACTTGTCCGATCGCTTCGGTGCCCGTCGCGTGATGTACTGGACATTTCTGGTCGGTGTCGCCGCGACCTTCCTGTTGTCCTACCCGCCGACGGACTACGTCGTGACGACCGTCAACGGAAAGGTCGGCTTTCATCTGGAGATGGGGCTCGTCCCGTTCGTCGTCATCGTCTTCGTGCTCGGCTTCTTCATGGCGCTCGGCAAGGCCGCCGTCTACAAGCACATCCCCGTCTACTATCCGAACAATGTCGGAGCCGTCGGCGGCCTGGTCGGCATGATCGGCGGGCTCGGCGGATTCGTGCTCCCGATCGCGTTCGGCGCGCTGGTCGATCTCACCGGTCTGCGAACCAGCTGCTTCATGCTGCTCTTCCTGCTCGTCGGGGTCGCGCTGGTCTGGATGCATCTCTCGATCCGGCAGATGGAGCGCGGCGTTGCCGGCGAGGCGCTGAAGAGGCTGCCGGAGCTGCCGGAAATGGAGGAGATCCACCGGCCCGAGCACATCGGAGCCCTGTCCGGCGCGGTTCTCACCGACTGGCGGCCTGAGGACGACACGTTCTGGAGGGAGCAGGGCCGAGCCATCGCGCGACGCAATCTCTGGATCTCCATTCCGGCGCTGCTGTTATCCTTCGCGGTCTGGCAGGTCTGGTCTGTCGTGGTTGCGAAGCTGCCTTCGGTCGGCTTCAAGTTCACGACCGATGAGCTGTTCTGGCTGGCTTCGCTGCCTGGGATCTCCGGTGCAGTTCTGCGCATCTTCTACTCCTTCATGGTGCCGATCTTCGGCGGCCGGCTGTGGACCACGCTGGCCACGTGGTCGCTGCTGATACCCGCGATCGGAATCGGCTATGCGGTGCAGAATCCCGCAACGCCCTATCCGGTGTTCCTGATATTGGCTCTGCTGTGCGGCTTTGGCGGCGGCAATTTCGCCTCGTCGATGGCCAACATCTCCTTCTTCTTCCCCCGCGCCGAGAAGGGCAACGCGCTCGCGCTCAATGCCGGCCTCGGCAATCTCGGCGTCAGCGTGGTCCAGTTCGTGGTGCCGATCGTCATCACGGTCGGCGTGTTCGGCTGGTTCGGCGGAGATCCGGCGATGGCGACGAGCGGGTCGCAGCCGATGCCGATCTGGCTTCAGAACGCCGGCTTCGTCTGGGTGCCGTTCATCGTCGCCAGTGCTTTCGCGGCCTGGTTCGGGATGAACGACATCGCCTCCGCGAAAGCGTCCTTCGCTGATCAGGCCGTCATCTTCCAGCGGCGGCACAACTGGATCATGTGCTGGCTCTACACCGGCACGTTCGGCTCGTTCATCGGCTATTCCGCGGGCTTCCCGCTGCTGGCGAAGACCCAGTTCCCGGCCGTCGACGCGTTGCAGTTCGCATTCCTCGGGCCGCTGGTGGGTGCCTTGTCGCGGTCCGCGACGCGCTGGATGGCCGACAAATGGGGCGGCGGGCGCGTGACCGTCGGGGTGTTCCTGCTGATGATGGCCGGCGTGCTCGGGGTGCTCTACTTCCTCGGCATGAAGGATCAGCCGGGTGCATTCTGGGGCTTCTTCGCGATGTTCCTGCTGCTGTTCTTCGCGACCGGCGTCGGCAATGCATCGACCTTCCAGATGATCCCCAACATCATGCGCCAGGAAATGACCCGGCTCATGCCGACCGCGGACGCGGAGACTCGGCTGCGCCAGGCCGAGAAGGAATCCGCCGCCATCACCGGCTTCACCTCCGCGATTGCCGCCTTCGGCGCATTCTTCATTCCCAAATCCTACGGCACCTCGATCGACCTCACCGGCGGCGTGCAGGCCGCCCTATGGGGCTTCTTCGGCTTCTACGTCACCTGCGTGCTGATCACCTGGGCCGTCTACACCCGCAAGGGCGGCGTCCTGCACGACGTCGAACGGCGCGGGGCGATCGCGGCCGCTGCCCAACCCGCTGAATGAGGACGTAAACGATGAGCCATTTTCTCGATAGGCTGACCTTCTTCACCCGGGCCAAGGAGGAGTTCGCAGGCGGACACGGCGTGACGACGACCGAGGACCGTTCCTGGGAGGAGGGTTATCGCAAGCGCTGGCAGCACGACAAGATCGTGCGCTCGACGCATGGCGTGAACTGCACCGGCTCCTGCTCGTGGAAGGTCTACGTCAAGGGCGGCATCGTCACCTGGGAGACCCAGCAGACCGACTACCCCCGGACGCGCCCTGATCTTCCCAATCATGAGCCGCGCGGCTGCGCCCGCGGCGCGAGCTATAGCTGGTACCTCTATTCCGGAAACCGGGTGAAATATCCGCTGGTGCGCTCGCGGCTGCTCAGGCTGTGGCGCGAGGCGCGAGCGCGGATGACGCCGGTCGCAGCCTGGAAGTCGATCGTCGAGAATCCGGGCAAGCGCTCGGACTATGTGCAGAAGCGCGGACTGGGCGGCTTCGTGCGGGCGAGTTGGGCCGAGGTCAATGAGCTGATCGCGGCAGCCAATGCCTATACGGTCAGAGCCCATGGTCCGGACCGCGTGTTCGGATTCTCGCCGATCCCGGCGATGTCCATGGTGAGCTACGCGGCCGGCGCGCGCTATCTGTCGCTGCTCGGCGGCGTCTGCATGTCGTTCTACGATTGGTATTGCGACCTGCCGCCGGCCTCGCCACAGACCTGGGGCGAGCAGACCGACGTACCTGAAAGCGCGGACTGGTACAATTCAGGCTTCCTGATGCTGTGGGGCTCCAACGTGCCACAGACGCGTACGCCGGATGCGCATTTCTATACTGAGGTTCGTTACAAGGGGGCCAAAAGCGTCGTTGTCTGTCCGGATTATTCCGAGGCTGCGAAATTCGCCGATCTCTGGCTGTCGCCGAAGCAGGGCACCGACGCGGCGCTCGCGATGGCGATGGGTCACGTGATCCTCAAGGAGTTTCACATCGACCGGCAGACGCCATACTTCAACGACTATGTGCGCCAGTATACGGATATGCCATTTCTGGTGCGGCTGGTGAAATCCGAGGGACGGCTCGTTCCTGAGCGGTTCGTGCGCGCCTCGGATTTCGCCACATCGCTTGATGAGGCCAACAATCCCGAATGGAAGACCGTCGCCTATGATGAGATCAGCGGGGCCATTGTCGTGCCCAAGGGATCGGTCGGCTTCCGCTGGGGCGAAAAAGGCAAGTGGAGCCTGGAAGAGAAGAGCTCGGCGAACAACGACACCCGGCTGCGGCTGTCTCTGGCCGGCATCGAGGACGACATCGCGCCGGTGGGATTCCCCTATTTCGGCAACCGTCAGCACGATCACTTCAGCGGCACCAATCATCCGGATGTGCTGACCCGCAACGTGCCGGTGAAGCGACTTCGTCTTGCCGATGGCGAGGCGGTCGTGGCCACTGTGTTCGATTTGTTCGCCGCCAATTATGGCGTCGATCGCGGCTTCGGCGGCGACCACCTCGGCAGGAGCTACGACGACCTGGAACCGTACACTCCGGCATGGGCCGAGGCGATCTGCGGCGTGCCGCGCGGCCAGATCATCGCGGTTGCCCGCGAGTTTGCCTCGAATGCGTCCAAGACCCGGGGGCGCTCGATGGTCATCGTCGGGGCAGGTCTGAACCACTGGTACCACATGGACATGAACTATCGCGGCATCATCAACATGCTGGTGATGTGCGGCTGTGTCGGCCAGTCCGGCGGTGGCTGGTCGCATTATGTGGGTCAGGAGAAGCTGCGGCCGCAGTCGGGCTGGACGCCGCTCGCCTTTGCGCTCGATTGGGGGCGCCCGCCGAGGCAAATGAATTCGACCTCGGCGTTTTACGCTCACACCGACCAATGGCGCTACGAGACGGTCAATGTCAGCGAGATTCTCTCACCGACCGCACCGGCCGGTTCTTGGGACGGAGCGCTGATCGACTACAATGTCCGCGCGGAGCGCATGGGATGGCTGCCGTCCGCGCCGCAACTGCAGGCCAATCCGATCGAGGTATCGAAGCGCTCCGCCGCCGCCGGCCTGGAGCCGAAGGACTACGTCGCGAAGGCCTTGAAGTCGGGCGAGCTGAAGCTCTCCTGCGAGGATCCCGATCATCCGAAGAACTGGCCCCGCAACCTGTTCGTCTGGCGCTCCAACCTGCTCGGCGCCTCAGGCAAGGGCCACGAATACTTCCTCAAGCATCTGCTCGGCACCAAGCATGGCGTGATCGGCAAGGATCTCGGCGACCAGGGCCACAATAGACCGGTCGAGGTCACTTGGCACGAAGAGGCCCCGGAAGGAAAGCTCGATCTGCTGGTCACGCTCGACTTCCGGATGTCGACCACGTGCATGTATTCGGACGTCGTGCTGCCGACGGCTACTTGGTACGAGAAGAACGACCTCAATACGTCCGACATGCATCCCTTCATCCATCCGCTCTCGGCGGCGATCGATCCGGTGTGGGAATCGCGCAGCGATTGGGACATCTACAAGGGGATCGCGGAGGCCTTCTCCAGGGTCGCGCCCGAAGTGCTCGGGGTCGAGAAGGACGTCGTGCTGACCCCGATCATGCATGACAGTCCGGGCGAAATCGCGCAGGCGTTCGACGTCAAGGACTGGAAGCAGGGCGAGATCGATCCGATCCCCGGCAAGACCATGCCGGCGGTCACGGTGGTCGAACGTGACTATCCGAATCTCTACAAGCGCTTCACCTCGCTTGGACCGTTGATGAACAAGCTCGGCAATGGCGGCAAGGGGATGGCCTGGAACACCGACCATGAGGTCGAACTCCTGAAGCGCCTCAACGGCGTCGTCGCTGACGACGGGCCGACCCAGGGGCTGGCTCGCATCGACAGTGCGGTCGACGCTTGCGAGGTGATCCTCAGCCTGGCGCCGGAAACCAATGGCGAGGTCGCAGTCAAGGCGTGGTCGTCCCTGGAGCAATTCACCGGCCGCGACCATGCTCATCTCGCCATTCCGAAGGAAGACGAGAAGATCCGATTCCGCGACGTCGTCGCGCAGCCGCGCAAGATCATCTCGTCGCCGATCTGGTCGGGGCTCGAGTCGGAGAAGGTCTGCTACAACGCCGGCTACACCAATGTCCACGAGCTGATCCCGTGGCGGACGCTGACCGGCAGGCAGCAGCTCTATCAGGATCACCTATGGATGAGGGCCTTCGGCGAGGGCTTCTGCGTCTACCGGCCGCCGATCGATACCAAGACCGTCAAGCCGGTGATCGATCGCAAGCCGAATGGCAATGCGTCCGTCATCCTGAACTTCATTACGCCCCATCAGAAGTGGGGCATCCACTCCACCTATACCGACAATCTCCTGATGCTGACCCTGTCGCGCGGCGGTCCCATCGTGTGGATCAGCGAGATCGACGCAGAGGCTGCCGGTATCGCCGACAATGACTGGATCGAGGCCTACAACACCAATGGCGCGCTGGTTGCGCGCGCTGTGGTCTCGCAGCGGGTCAAGCAGGGCATGTGCATGATGTATCATGCTCAGGAAAAGATCGTGAACGTGCCGGGCTCCGAGCAGACGGGGCTGCGCGGCGGCATCCACAATTCGGTGACGCGTGTCGTTCCGAAGCCGACGCACATGATCGGGGGCTACGCTCAGCAGGCCTATGGCTTCAACTACTACGGCACGGTCGGCGCCAACCGCGACGAGTTCGTCATCGTCCGGAAGATGTCGAAGATTGATTGGCTGGACCAGCCGACTGCTGACCGGTCGGCCACGACCCCTTCGGAGGCTGCAGAATGAAGATCCGTGCTCAGATCGCAATGGTGCTCAATCTCGACAAGTGCATCGGCTGCCACACGTGCAGCGTGACCTGCAAGAACGTCTGGACCAGCCGCGAGGGGATGGAATACGCGTGGTTCAACAACGTCGAGACCAAACCGGGCGTTGGCTATCCCAAGGATTGGGAGAACCAGTCCCGCTGGAAGGGAGGCTGGTCGCGCAATCGCGACGGGTCGATCCAGCCGCGGATCGGCGGCAAGTGGCGGGTTCTGGCGAATATCTTCGCCAATCCCGACCTCCCCGAGATCGATGACTACTACGAGCCATTCACGTTCGACTATCAGCACCTGCAAAGTGCGCCCGAGGCATCTGCGATGCCGACGGCACGGCCGCGCTCGCTGGTGTCCGGGGAGCGGATGGAAAAGATCGAGTGGGGGCCGAACTGGGAAGAGATCCTGGGCGGCGAATTCGCCAAGCGCTCTCATGACATCAATTTCGACGGCGTGCAGAAGGAGATCTACGGCCAGTTCGAGAACACCTTCATGATGTATCTGCCGCGGCTGTGCGAGCATTGCCTCAATCCGGCATGCGTCGCATCCTGCCCGTCCGGTGCGATCTACAAGCGTGAGGAGGACGGCATCGTCCTCATCGATCAGGACAAGTGCCGCGGCTGGAGAATGTGCGTCTCCGGCTGTCCATACAAGAAGATCTATTATAACTGGTCCTCGGGAAAATCGGAGAAGTGCATCTTCTGCTATCCTCGGATCGAGGCGGGGCAGCCGACCGTGTGCTCCGAGACCTGTGTCGGGCGCATTCGCTATCTCGGTGTCGTGCTGTATGACGCGGACCGCATCGCAGAGGCCGCGACCAAGCCCGACGAGGGCGATCTCTACCAGGCCCAGCTCGACATCTTTCTCGATCCGAACGATCCGAGCGTGCTTGCGGAAGCCGAGCGCCAGGGCATCCCTCATGCATGGCTGGAGGCGGCGATACGGTCGCCGATCTGGAAGATGGCGATGGAATGGAAGGTCGCCTTCCCCTTGCACCCGGAATATCGGACCCTGCCGATGGTCTGGTATGTGCCGCCGCTGTCGCCGATCACGTCGGCGGCCTCGTTCGGCAAGATCGGGCACGATGGCGAGATGCCCGACGTCAAATCCTTGCGCATTCCGATGCGGTACCTCGCCAATCTGCTGACTGCGGGCGACGAGAAGCCGGTGACGCTGGCGCTCGAGCGAATGCTGGCCATGCGTGCCTATATGCGGGCCAAGACCATCGATGGCGTGGTCGACGAGGCGATCGCGAGGCGCGTCGGCCTGAGCGGCCCGCAGATCGACGACATGTACCACATCATGGCGATCGCCAACTACGAGGACCGCTTCGTGATCCCGACCGCGCACCGCGAGCTCGGTGCCGACGCGTTTGATATCCGCGGCTCCTGCGGCTTCTCGTTCGGCAACGGCTGCTCCGGGGGCGAAAGCGAAGTCAACCTGTTCGGATCGCCGCGTAAGGCCAAGAACCCGATGGAGGTCGCCTGATGAAGACGTTCAAGGTGCTGTCGGCATTGCTGAACTATCCGAGCGGGGAATTGATCACGGCCATCCCGGAGCTCGCGCGGGTGCTCGACCAGGAAGGCCTCGTCCAGCCTGGCATTCGCCGGGAGCTCGATGTGCTGCTGCAGGAGATCGCCACGGGCGACGTCTACGACCTGCAGGAGCGCTACGGCCTGCTGTTCGACCGCAGCAAGACCCTGGCGCTGCATCTGTTCGAGCACGTCCATGGCGAAGGCCGCGACCGCGGCCAGGCCATGGTCGACCTGCGGGCCATGTATGATCGTGCGAACCTCGTCATCGCCGGCAACGAGCTGCCGGATTATCTGCCGCTGTTCCTCGAATTTCTCGCCACCCGGGAGATTGCGGACGCGCGCGAGTTGCTTGGCCAGACCAGCCACATCATCGCCGCGCTCGCGGAACGACTGGGGCGTCGGCAGTCGAGCTATAGGGCGGTGTTCGATGCGCTGCTCCAGATCGCCGCGGAGCAGCCCCGCGCGGAGATCGTCGATGAGCTGCTGAAGGCGGCGGACGTGGATCCGATGGACCTGCACGCGCTCGACGCGGCCTGGGAGGATGAAGAGGTCAGGTTCGGCCCGGGAGGGGGCGACCAGGCAGCCTGTGGGCACGACAATCTGATCGCAAAACTGCGCCACGCCAAACGTGCGGTCAACGCGCCGCCGTCACAGTTGCAATGAGGGATTGGCCATGCAAACACTCAATGCCATCGTCTTCGGCTGGTATCCCTATCTCTGCCTGACAGTCTTTCTGGTCGGCAGTCTGATTCGATTCGACCGCGAGCAATACACGTGGCGCTCGGGCTCGAGTCAGCTGCTTCGGCGGCGCCAATTGATCTGGGGCTCGAACCTTTTCCATGTTGGGATCCTCTTCATTTTTGCGGGTCATTTCGTCGGGCTGCTGACGCCGATCTGGCTGTTTGACATGCTCGGCGTGTCCCACGGCTTCAAGCAGATGCTCGCGATCGTCGCCGGTGGCGGCGCCGGACTGATGTGTCTGGTCGGCATTTCACTCCTCGCGCATCGCAGGCTTTTCGATCCCAGGATTCGTGCGACGTCGTCTTTTGCTGACACGGGTATCCTTCTGGTGCTGTTCGTCCAGCTGCTGCTTGGCTTGGCGACCATCCCCGTGTCGCTCGGTCATCTCGATGGTCATGAGATGGTCAAGTTCATGGCCTGGGCGCAGGGCATTCTCACGTTGCAGCCCGGAATCGCCGCCAACATTGTCGACGTCCATCCGATCTTCAAGGCGCATCTGGTCCTGGGAATGACCATCTTCCTGCTCTTCCCCTTCACCCGCCTGGTCCACATCTGGAGTGCGCCGGTGTGGTATCTCGGCCGCCGCGGCTATCAGGTGGTGCGCAGCCGCGACGGGCGCCGTCATCTTGTGCAACCAATTCAGCCCGCGGAGTAGCCGATGGACTGTTCATTGGGCGCGGCGCTTCCAAAGCCGAAGCTGGTCAGTGTGAACGGGGTCGTGATCGAACGCGACGTCATTGCCCGGGAAGTTCAGAACCATCCGTCGGACAAGCCGATCCTCGCCTGGCAAGCGGCGGCGCGCGCGCTTGCGGTGCGCGAATTGCTGAGACAGGAGGTCAGGCGGCTCGGCATAACGGCCGCTCCTCTGCGCGATGCCGAAGGTCGCAGCGAAACCGAGGAAGAAGCGGCGATGCGGGCGCTGATCGCACGCGAGGTTCTGATACACGAGCCGGACGAATCGACGTGCCGTCGCTTCTACGATCAGAACAGGCAGCGGTTTCTGGTCGGTGAACTCTACGAAGCGTCTCACATCCTGCTGATCGCGCCGAGCAGCGATTCGATGGCTCGATCGGCTGCGCGAGACGAGGGGCGGACGATCGTGGAGGCCGTGCGGAGAAGCCCGGAACTGTTCGAGACCATCGCGCGCGATCGCTCCGATTGCAGGGTCTCGGCGGAGAATGGTGGCAGGCTCGGGCAGCTGTCGCGTGGGCAGACGACCGCAGAGTTCGACGCCGCGCTGGCCCGGATGTCGGTTGGAGAGGTCGGTCTGATTGAGACACGCTTTGGTATCCATGTCGTGCGCCTCGACCGACGGGCCCTTGGACAAGTCCTGCCGTTCGACATGGCAAGGGCGCGCATTTCGCAATATCTCACGGAGCGTGTGCGGCATCAGGCGCTCGCGCAATATGTAGCCAATCTGGCAGGCGGTGCGGAGATCGTTGGCGTGACGTTGCCGGCGCCGCAATCGGTACTGCCGCAGTAGAGGGGGCGATCATGCTGCTCGGGGATCTCATTCACGATCTCAGTGACGACGCGAAGTCGAGTGCGGTGTTGCAGGGGTGTGGCGACCTCACGCTCCTGGTGCGCATCAGCTCTGTCGCGGATCGCCTCGGCGAGGATGTCGGTGAGTATGCGTCGGCTGCTGTCCGGCGTTTTGCAAATCTCGCAGAGAACGAGGATTGGCTCGGGTTGATGAGCGCTATCGACGGCGCAGCCGACCCCGCGATCGTCTGTCTGACGTCCATGATCAATTGGTCGCTGCAGAGGGATGAAATCGATCACTCCTAGAACGGAGCCACCGCAGGCTATCTGTGCTGGAGGGGCGGGCTAAAAATGTCGAAGCGTCAAGCTGATATTGGGATTCGCATGCACGATGAGATGGTAGAGAAGGTCGGCGTTGCGGCCGCGCCGCTCGTGGCGCTCGTATACGACGACGGGAAATATCCCTACGAGACGTTCGATCACCTCGTGGATCACTCGCGTCGAGCGCGATTGAAGGTCGCCGGCGCACTGCAGCGAAGGCTGTTCCTCGACGAAAATCGCAGGTGCGACGTCCTGCTCGAGGAGATCGACACGGCAAATCAAACCCCGATCTTCGAGGATCGTGGATCGGGAGCGAGAGGTTGCCGGCTGGATGAATCGGCGCTGGCAGAGGTGACAGTTCGAGTCCTCGCCAGCCTGGATGCGCGTCCAAACATCCTGGTGTTGAACAAATTTGGTAAGGCAGAGTGCGGGGGAGGCGGAACGCTTGATCTGATTGCCCGCGCGTTGGACCTTGCGATACCGACGATTGTCGGCGTGCCGCGCAGCAATATCGATGCCTGGAGAGGTTTCTCCGGAGATATGGGGGTTGAGCTCGAAGCCCGCGGAGACGTGGAGCGGTGGCTGGAAAGTGTTCGGCAGGATCGAACTATAGACTCAGCCAGCCAGCTGCGCTGATTGCGATTGCGAGCAATCGAGGGGGCGGGGGACATAGAATTGCCAAGCCAGACCCCCGAAGATGTCTGCCGGCTGACATGGATGTTCCTCGACGCGACAGGGAGTCCGTCGGTCGAGCTGGAGTGGTCATCACGACGCTGATGACGCGGAATGTTGCGCTCCGACAAAGAATGGCCGGTCGGGCCAGTTTAGCATCTTTCCGATCGCCGGGGATTGTATGGCGCGAAGCTCAACGTTCGCGTCCCCTTGGCTGCGTTCCTCCGGGCGACGGCAACTGCCGAATGGCGCATCGTCGTCGCGAGTGCTGCGTCCGCGATCAAGAACTGGAGCCGCTCATGATTGGGGCGAAAATCTCGCGCTGGACGATGAGCTATTTCGCGGCAGCGCTGGGGTGGCTGCTCGTTGCCTTGGCAATGCTGGTCGGCGGACTCGGTTACCCCGCCGCAGAGCTCGGCGCTCCCGATACGCTTGTCGTTGTGCATGCGGTCTGTATCGGTTGGCTCAGTCTCTCGGTATGCGGCGCCTTGTTCCAGTTCGCTCCCGTTCTCGTCGCAAGGCCGCTCCCCTTCGACAAATGGGCCTTGCCGGCCTTGTTCCTCATCAACGTCGGTCTGGTCTGCTTGATATTGGGTTTCCTCTCACTGGCCGGACGAATTGCTCCAGCCGTTTGGCTTCTGCCGGCCGGCAGCGTGGTGCTCGGCGCGGGTCTGGCGATGGTCGCGCTCGATCTGGGCCTGACTCTCTTCAGCCAGCCGAAGGGATCTGCTCTATTTGTCATCGCCGGACTTGGCGCGTTATGCGCAACTGTCGCGCTCGGCGCCGCGTTCGCGTTTGCTCTCGCCGGATCGGCGGGCGCCTTCGGCGACGCGCTCCTGGCCGCGGCGATTCCGATCCATGCGATTGCCGGGCTGGGAGGCTGGCTGACCCTGACCGCCATGGGGGTGAGCTATCGCCTGCTGGCCATGTTCATGCTCTCGGCGGACCTCGGCGATCGACAGAGCACATCCGCGCTGAAATTTGGTGCGCTCGCGCTATCGGTGGCAGTCGTGGGCGGATTGTTCGCAATCGGCCTCGAGGCCGAGCTCGGAGCCGTGCTCATCCTCGCCGCCGTTCTTGGGGTGATCTCGCTTGCGCTCTATGGACGGGACATCGCGACGATCTATCGCTCCCGCAAACGGCGCCAGCTCGAGCTGAACATGCGGATGGCAACCGTGTCTTTCGCCAATCTGGCGGCGACGGTGACGCTCGGCACCGTCATCATCGTCACCGGAAAGGTCGGCGTTCATGTCGGCGCGTTCGCGTTCTTGGCCGTGTTCGGCTGGCTGTCTGGTCTCATATTCGCGAAGCTCTACAAGATTGTCGCCTTTCTGACCTGGCTCGAAACCTACGGTCCCGTGATGGGGCGCGCCCCGACGCCACGGGTTCAGGACCTGGCGGTGGAACGTCGGTCCGAGAAGTGGTTCATCATCTATTTTCTAGGCGTCTGGGCGGCGACCATCATGTTGATGATGGGCGAGGGCCAGGCGTTTCGCGGCGCCGCGGCGGTCATGGCCGTGGGCAGTCTTGGAATCATACACGAGCTTGTGCGAGTCCGACGTCTTTCCGATGTTGCGGGCTCCCGGAGGCTTCCGGCCGGAGCCATCGCGCCAAGCCTGTTGTTCGCCAGAAACTAGGAGGAGAGCCATGACCGCGTACATTGACGTCGACGTCCGACCGATTCTCAGGGCCGGAGGCGAACCGTTCTCCATCATCATGGACGCGGTCGACCGGCTGGCGCCAGGCCAGGGTGTGCGGCTGATCGCGAGCTTCAGGCCGGTTCCGCTGCTCTCCGTCATGGCAGGAAAGGGCTTCGCCCACACCGATCGCCCGCTCGACGATGGCGACTGGGAAGTGCTGTTTTCGCCGTTGGCTGCCGAGGACGCCGGTCAGGAAGACGCTGGTGCCAGCCTCGCATTCGAGCGATGGCCAGATCCCGTAGTCACGCTCGACAACCGAGAGCTCGACCCACCCGAGCCGATGGTGCGCATCCTTGCGGCCGCGGAGGAGTTGGGCCCTGGAGAGACCTTGTCGGCACTTCTGGGCCGCGAGCCGGTCTTCCTGTTCCCTGAACTTGAGAAGCGTGGCTTTCGCTGGCTCGGCGGGTTTACGCCGGATGGATCGACCTACGAACTGTCGGTGAGGGCTCCGCTATGAGCCGCGACGTCATCGACCGCATCCGCGACGCAATGCGCGTGGTCATCGATCCGGAGCTGGGGGAAAACGTGGTCGATCTCGGCTTCATCTATGAGATCACGGCGACGGATGGTGTCGTGCATGTCACGATGACGGCCACAACACCCGGGTGCCCCGCAACAGGTTTTCTCAAGGAAGGGGTCGCAAGCAGCATTGCGGAGATTGCGGGCGTCGAAGCCGTGGACGTGACGATGACATTCGATCCGCCTTGGACGCCGTCCAGAATTAATCCGGCCGTTCGTGCTGCGCTGGGTTTCGACAACGTCAACTGACCGAACGAAAGCGAAGAGCTGGCAGCGGCTCGGCCGGAGAGGCGGCGTCGTTACGCCCGCTCGTCGAAGAACACGTCAACCGTCGTGGACGCCTTCGGCCCATCGCCCGAGTGCGTCTGTCGTGTTCTGTCTTCAAATCCTATCGTCTGTCTTGCTTCCCTATCTCAACAAGGTTGCCTGCTTCGGTCGTCCGGTCCGGAAGCCACTCCCGCGCGTTGGCGTGGAGCCCGGGGACGCCGAGCAGGTTGATCGCGCGACAGGCGATCTGCTCGATGACGTCATCGAGCGACTGGGGCTTCAGGTAGAACGCCGGCATTGGCGGCGCGATGATCGCGCCGATCTCGGTGGCCTGCGTCATCGCTCGGAGATGACCGAGATGCAGCGGGCTCTCCCGCACCAGGAGTATCAGCCGGCGGCGCTCCTTGAGTTGAACGTCGGCGGCGCGGACCAGCAGGTTGTCGAGCTGGCCCCAGGCGATCGCCGAGAGGGTGCGGATCGAGCAGGGCGCAACGATCATGCCGGCTGCAGAAAACGAGCCGCTGGCGATGCTCGCGCCGATGTTGGCGACATCATGAGCATGCGCCGCCAGATCGCGCAGCCGCGCCAGGCCGCCCTGGCCGACCTCCTCGTGCAAGGTGCGCATGGCAGCGTCCGACACCACGAGATGGACCGTGCATTGCGGCTGCTCCGCGAGCCGTTCGACGATGCGCGCACCGATCGCGGCGCCCGAGGCGCCGCTGATGCCGACGATGACGTGATGCCGCCCGTTCATGCCGAGGCCGTCCGGCCGGCTCTGGCGTCGCCGAGGCCGAGGCTCGGCCACATCACGTCGATGCGCGCGGCTACAGCGGGGTTCATCGCCAGCACCTCCCCCCAGGCGCGTTCGGTCTCGACCCCGAGCTTGGTTGTGGCGTCGATGCCGAGCTTCCCGCCGAGGCCGGATTTTGGCGAGGCGAAGTCGAGATAGTCGATCGGCGTGTTGGCAAGCGGCAGCAGGTCGCGCGAGGAGTCGCAGCGCGTTGCGACGGCCCACATCACCGCGCGCCAGTCGCGGACGTCGATGTCGTGGTCGACCACGATGAGGAGCTTGGTGTAGCTGAACTGCGGCAGCATCGACCAAAGGCCGAGCATGATGCGGCGGGCCTGGCCCGGATAGCGCTTCTCGATCGCTACTACGGCGATCCTGTAGGAGCAGGCCTCCGGCGGCAGATAGCAGTCGACGACCTCCGGGAATTGTCGTCGGATCAAGGGGACGAACAGCGTGTTCAGCGCCTCGCCAATTCGAGACGGCTCGTCCGGCGCGCGTCCCGTGAACGTCGACAGATAGAGCGGGCTGCGACGCGTGGTGATCGCGGTGACCTGAAGCACCGGAAAGCTCTCGACGGCGTTGTAGTAGCCGGTGTGATCGCCATAGGGCCCCTCCGGCGCGGTCTCCGTGGCCGACACGATGCCCTCGATCACGATCTCGGCGGCCGCCGGCACCGTCAGGGGCACGGTGAGGCATTCGACCAGCTCGGGACGGTCGCCGCGCAGGATGCCGGCGAAGCGCAGCTCGGAGATGGTCTCGGGCAATGGCAACACGGCGCTGAGGATGGTGGCGGGATCGGCCCCGATCACGATCGCAATCGGCATGTCGCGCCCCTGCGCCTGCCACTGCTGGTGGTGGCGGGCGCCGCCGCGATGGGCGAGCCAGCGCATGATGGCGCGATCGCGGCCGAGCACCTGCATGCGGTAGACGCCGACATTTTCCTGCTCGCCGGCGGACGCGTCCGGCGGCACGGTGATGACGAGCGGCCACGTCAACAACGGCGCTGGCTCGCCCGGCCAGCAGATCTGGGCCGGCAAGGTGGTCAGGTCGATGTCATTGCCCATCGTGACACATTCATGCACCGGCGCGGCTGATCGCAGCCTCGGCCGGGTCGACAGTGCTGCGCGTGCCAGCGGCAGCTTCTGCAGCGCTTCCCTGATGTCGCGCGGCGGCTGCGGGGCGCGCAACTCCGCCATCATCTCGCCGAGCTCCGCCAATCGTTCCGGCTGCACGCCCATGCCCCAGGCCACTCGCTCCACGGTGCCGAACAGATTGGTGACGAGCGGCATTGCCGAGAGCGAGCCGCATGCCTTGATCGGCCGTTCGAACAGCAGCACGGGCCCTTCGGCGGAGATGACGCGGCGATGGATCTCGGTGATCTCGTGGACGACCGAGACGCTGTCGCGAATGCGTCGCAGCTGTCCCCGCTCGTCGAGAAAGCGCAGGAAATCCGACAGCTCGCGGAAGCGAGGGACATCACGTCGCAACGATAGGCTCCGTTCAAAAAACGCCTCGTAGCTGGAACAATCAGTGTGATCTTTGTTCCGGGTCAAATACTTCCCCCGCCGATCCGGCCAGAGCTTGTGTCATGAGCTCTCTTCAGGACGCGTCTTCGACCTCACTGCCCCTGTTGCCGCCACTGCTCAGGCAGATGCTGCGTCCGTTGCCATTGCTGCCCCTGCAGATCGCGCTCGGCGCTTTCCTGCGTGGGCTTTTGCGCCGGCATCCGCATCTTCTCGACCGGCTCGGGTCGCATCGCGGAAAGCGCTTTGGCATCAAGCCGACCGATCTGCCGTTCGCTTTCGTGATTCAGGCGGGCCCACAGCAGCCGCAACTCGCGGCGGTGCGCGCGTTGCCCACCGGCCTCGATGCGTCCATCTCCGCGTCGATCGTGAGCCTGTTGGCGCTGGTCGAGGGCCGGCTCGACGGCGATGCGCTGATGTTTTCGCGTCAGCTCGTCATCGAAGGCGATATCGAGGCGGTGCTGGCGCTCCGCAATGCGATCGACGATGCCGGTCTGGATCTGGTCGGCGAGATCGCAGCGCTTTCGGGGCCGTTCGGCGTGCCCGCGCAACGCCTGCTCGCGGCCGCGCGTGACTCGCTGCTGAGATCAACGACGAACGAAAGCGGGATGCGACCATGGAGCTGATCTGTCCGGCAGGGACGCCGGCGGCGCTGAAGAGCGCGGTCGAAGCCGGTGCCGATGCCGTCTATTGCGGCTTCGCCGACGAGACCAATGCCCGCAACTTTCCCGGGCTGAATTTCAGCCGCGAGCAGATGCGCGAAGGAGTAACGTTCGCGCATCGGCGCGGCGCCAAGGTGCTGGTTGCGATCAACACCTTCCCGCGCGCCGGCGCCGTCGAGCTGTGGCGTCGCGCGGTCGACGATGCCGTCGAGGCCGGAGCCGACGCGCTGATCCTTGCCGATGTCGGGCTGATGCACTATGCCGCGCGGCGCCATCCCGAACAGCGACTGCATGTCTCGGTGCAGGCGGCGGCGGCGAATGTCGACGCGATTGCGTTCTATGTCGAGAATTTCGGCGCCCGCCGCGTGGTGCTGCCGCGCGTGCTGAGCGTGCCCGAGATCGCCGATATCACCCGTGAGACGGCATGCGAGACCGAAGTGTTCGTGTTTGGCGGACTATGTGTTATGGCCGAGGGGCGTTGCTCGCTGTCCTCCTACGCCACCGGCAAGTCGCCGAACATGCAGGGGGTATGCTCGCCGGCCAGTCATGTCGTCTATCAGGAGACGATATTGGGCACGACCTCGCGGCTTGGCGCTTTCACAATCAACCGTTTCGGACGCAACGAACCTGCCGGCTATCCAACGCTGTGCAAGGGGCGTTTCTCGACCGCAAAGGGCTCTGGCTACATCTTCGAGGATCCGGTCAGCCTCGATGCCACGACCCTGCTCGCAGGCTTGCGCGAAGCCGGCGTCACCGCGCTCAAGATCGAGGGCCGCCAGCGCGGCCGCGCCTATGTCGACGGCGTCGTGCGGCATTTCCGCAGCGTGCTGGCAGCGCTCGATGCCGGCCGGTCCGCCGACGCGTCCGACCTCACGGCGTTCACCGAAGGGCAGGCCTCCACGCAGGGCGCCTACCGCAAGACCTGGCGCTAGGACGACATGACAATGGCGGAACAAGGCGCAGGCCGAATGCAGCTCACTCTGGGGCCCGTGCTCTACAATTGGCAGCCCGAGCGCTGGCGTGATTTTTACTTTCGCATGGCCGACGAGGCCCCGCTCGACCGCGTTGTGGTCGGCGAGGTCGTCTGCTCTAAGCGCGCGCCGTTCTTCGAACCCCATTTGCCTGAAGTCATCGAGCGGCTTATGGCTGCCGGCAAGCAGGTGCTGCTGGGTTCGCTGGTCCTGGTGTCGTTGCGACGCGAGCGCCGGCAGACGGCAAGCCTCGCCGAGTTTGGCCACGGTCTGGTGGAGGTCAACGACCTCACCTGCCTCAAATCGATCGCCGGTAGGCCGCATGCCATCGGGCCATTCGTCAACATCTACAACGAGGCCAGCGCCGCGTTTCATGCCGCCCAGGGCGCTACCCGGATCTGCCTCCCGCCGGAGCTGCCACTGTCCTCGGTTGCCGCGATCGCCGGCGCCGTGCCGCAGGTGGCGATCGAAGTGTTCGCCTTCGGCCGTGTGCCGCTCGCGATCTCCGCGCGCTGCTATCACGCCCGCCTGCACAAGCTCGCCAAGGACAATTGCCGCTTCGTGTGCGAGCAGGATCCGGACGGCCTCGTCGTGACGACGCTGGACAATGAAGCGTTCCTCACCATGAATGGCGTGCAGACGTTGTCGCATGGTTGCTGCAACCTGCTCGGCGATCTCGATCGTCTGACGCAGAGCGGCGTGAGATCGCTGCGGCTGTCACCTCAGGCCTGCGACATGGTCGCGGTGTCCGAGCAATTCCAGGCGGTCCTGGCGGGCCGCGTGGAAGCTGAGGCCGCCAGGGGCCGCTTGCGCGAGATCTATCCGGACGTTCCATTCGCCAACGGCTTCTTGCACGGCGCCCCCGGTGCCTCCTACGTCTCGGGGTAGGTACTGCCGTGTCCTTCTGTCGAGGTAAACTCGGATGTGCCCAGTCTGCATGTTGACTGACCACGGATGGACGACGTTGAGAGACGGCGCGCAGCCCGTTCGTGCCGGCATGCTGCAGATTGCTGACCGCGCCCAGGCGGAAGCCCAGGAAGCCGGGGAAATCGTGGTCTGTCCCCGATTTCCCCTCCCAAGCCGGCTGGCGTCCTACGCGCCGACCGCAAAGCCCAGCTGACGGCCGACGCCTCATCCCGATTTGTTGCTGAACGCGGCGGGAAGCGTAGCGAGGAACGCCATGACGCGCTGCGTGCGCAGGGGCGGCCGGCGGTCCGAGGTGCGCAGCATCCATAGGGGCTCCGCCGGCGCGCGCCACGGCTCAAGCACTTCGACGAGCCGACCTGTGCGCAAGTCGTCGTGGACGAGCCATGCCGGGCCCCAGCCAATGCCGAACCCATTCGCGATCAAAGCGACCGAAGCGTGCGCGTCGTCGCAAATGTGCTTGGGCTTGGGCGCGACGCGAACGAGTTTTTTGCCGCGCGGGTCGGTGAAGCGCCAGGTCAGGATCTGCCCGCTCGCGGGATTGCGGAAGCCGACGTGGTCATGTTCGGACAGCTCGTATGGAGTCGCCGGCGCGCCGCGCGCGTTCAGATAGGCAGGCGAGGCGCAAGCGATCCAGGAGAACGTGCAAAGCCGCCGCGCCAGATGACCGGGCGCGCGATCGAGGGGGCCTGAGCGGATGGCGATGTCGACGCCTTCCGCTGCGAGATCAAGAATCTCGTTGCGGAATTTGATCTCGATCTCGATTTCCGGCCGCTCCCGCAGGAACGCAGGCAGTCGCGGCAGGATGCAGGCACGCGCGAACGAGGCGGGGGCGGTCACTCGCACCCGTCCGCCATCGTTACGCGCGGCTTCGCCGAGCGCGGATTGGACGCGATCGAGACTTTCGGCCAGCGCGCGTCCCGCCGCCATCAGCCGCTCGCCCTCTTCGGTCAGCGCCAGCGAATGGGTGGTGCGATGCAAAAGCCGTATTCCGCGAGCCTGTTCGAGGCGGGCGACCGCCTTGGACATCGCCGAAGTGGTTGTCCCCGCCCGCCGCGCGGCTTCGGCGAAGGAGCCCGCCTCGACGACGCGGACGAAGGCGAGGAGACGCGAGAGGTCGGGAGGCAAGGCTGTTGTGGACATTCAGTCCACATAGTCATGGCGACGGGGTCGCTACAAGAGGCCGTTCCGATGGGCCAAATGGGGAGCGTTAGCGCGCATGCTGCGCCGCTAGAAACCGCGAGAAGTCCCATGAACGCCATCGAAATCACGCTGCAAGCCCTCGACGCCGCCGAGCGCGCGATTCCCCCCGGCCAGCCGGTCTACATGCTCAATCTGCTGCGCTACCGCGCGTATGCGCGTTACGAGGACGGCTTCGACGCCGCGCCCTGTTCGGGCCGCGAAGCATTTAACGAACGCTATAGACCGGCCTTCCGGCGTCTCGCAGCCGGTAAGCCGCTGGTGCGGATGTTTTCCGGGCCGGTCCTGGCGAGCCTGGTCGGCCCGCAAGGCAAACGCTGGGACGAAGCGGCGATCAATGAATACGGCGATTTCGCCGCCTTCCGCTCGATCGTCGACACCGAGACCTACCAGCGCGAAGTCGCCCCGCATCGGCACGCGGCGCTCGAGGATTTCCGGTTGTTCGCGCTCGCCAAGGCGATGTGAACGCATTGAGGCGGCGGCCTTATGCATTCGCCTTAACCAAACGTGACGCTACGACGAGCCCGGGAATCCGTTCCACCGATCGCAAGAATTGGTGTCGCGGGCCCCGGGATTGGGACTTGTTCATTGGCATTTGGGCTGCCCGCCGACAAGAAAACAGGGCTTCCGAAATAGTGGGTCTAGCGATGTAGCGGACGCCCGACTCGAACCACCGATGCCTCAAGATGGTGGCTCCTACATGTTGGATCGCGGGCGCGCCAACCATGTTTTCAGGCATAGTGACTATCTCTGGCCCGTAGGCGAGGGGCGATCTTTGGGCCCGCTTCAATCAATCGGACAATCCAGAAAAGCTATGTCAGTTCAATCGCGCCTAGAGCTGCGTTTTGTCCGAACGCACCTTGAAAGTATTCAAATGCCGAAACCCTTCCAAGCTGAGTACGATGTTCGACCTTTCATCGCTACACGCATCTAAAGCCAGAGACTCTCCATTCCATCCGTTCGGTGCGGGTTGCCTGACAGGCGACGCAGCACTTTCCAATCCTTGTACCCGGTGATAAGTGCAACCTGTTCAATGGAAAATCCTGCCTCGAAAAGACGACTCGTGCCTTCGTGGCGCAGATCGTGGAAATGTAGGTCATCGATCTTCAATTGTTGGCACTGACGGCGAAATGCCGTTCCAACGGATCGTCCAGCAGGGGAATTCGCTGATCGTTGCCCTTCTTCTTTCGGGGATCTTTCCGATTGCGAATGAGGAGCATTCGGTTGCCGGCGTCGAAGTCGCGCCATTCGACTCTTGCAATTTCATCTTGCCGCATAGCCGTTGCGATCGCGAATCGGATCACACAGACCGACTGGGATCTGTTGCCGACTGTTTAATTCGAACGCTGAGATAATACGATCGAGTTCGTCTTGCGTGGGACGGCGGTTGCGCTCATCGCCTTTTCCGACGAGCCCGAGACGTCGAAGAGCCATCCGGGCGTGGTCGAGTGGTTCGGTTGAAACAACGATGCCGTGTACTGCGGCGGCGTGAGACAGAATCGTTTTGATGTATCCAAGATCGATACCGACGGTCACCGGGCCGACCCCCTCCATCGCGCGCTCTTTTCCAAATTTGATGAACCGCTCTCGATCAAGCTCTGGAAGACGAAGATGCCCAAGTCTTTCGTTCAGGAAGATGAGGCTCGCAGTTTTGGAGCGACCAATGTCCTTTCCCACCTCGGCCAAATCTTGACGATGAAGCGTGACGAGATCGCCGAAGAGTTGGACGTCGCGGGACTTTTGCGTCGTTGTCGGTTCTTGGCGATCGATCCGCCGCTCGATATCGATGGCCCATTCCTCGGCATCCTTTCGGCGGAGAAACGTCCCGTTGACATATTCCCCCTTTCGTCGGACTTGGGCTCTCCAAGAGCCGGATTTCAGTCAGGTGATAGTTGCCACGCGTGTGCGCTCCGTGTGCACTGAGGCGGCAAAAAGCCAAAAAAACATCGCGCTGTGGCGTAGAATAGAGTGCACACGAGGCGACCTAACGAGTTGAATATGCTCGAAAAATGAAGCAATATCAATCACATAGATTTGCCGTGGCGCCCATGATGGATTGGACCCGCTACTAAGGAAAAACCACGAAAGTCAAGGAATTAACGTGGGTCTTTCCAGCCGTGTCGTACCGATTGTTGTACTGGCCTCGCGTACGGTCTCCAGGCGCTCCAAGGGGCGACTTCGATCGGCAAGAGAAGCGCATTAGAGGTGCGCCGCGTCGCTTTGAATTGGCAGCCGACACTCAGAAAGGTGCGGGTGCGTGAGGCGAGGGGGAGGGCGCTGGCGGCGAAACGTTGGTCCTATGCCAGCGGGGACCCGATCGCCGCTTCAGCGTATGAAGGCGTTCAATTCCTTACGTGCAGCCTCAACCCGGGCATCCAAGTATTGGGCGAGATCCACCAGATGCACGCCTTTCGCGCATTTCTGGCTGGCTTCCATCCTCACCAGAGGAATTGGAATTTCGCCGGCGCCAATCTTTTGGACAAGCTTTGTGGGGCTCAGATGCGAAAAGTAATCCCGACAGACGTCCTCGATCGGAATGATAGCTTTTCCACCGTACTGCGCCATCAGAAGAAATGCGGTATTCATGACCAGACCCGTCGAATGCGCTGTCGTCACGTTCGGTCAGAGCTGACCTCTGCATACTGATCGAAGAAATCCGGACAAGGCAGATTATTGGGGTCGAGATCGAACATTTGGCTAGCGTAGAGCAAGAAAGGCAAATTGTTTGCCGACCGTGCAGAAGGCACGACGCGACAATTTCTGTCGCTGAGGTCGACTGTCTACGGATCTGAAGATCGGACGTTCGAATCGTTCCGGGCGCGCCATCTAACTTCCTCAGGAATAACAGACTTCCAGTGACCTTGCCCCCAAGTTTTATCCAGATCTGAGTTCGTTCGGGCGGTTGGATGTGCCCATCCGGGCGGTCGTAGCGGCGGGAGCTGGCGCGGAGCTCTCGACATAGCGCAGCGCCAGATCCCGACGCGGATTGCAGGTGGCGGCGAACGCGGATGGCGTCTTCCATCCGAGCTGGGAGTGCGGCCGAGCGTCGTTATAGTCGGTCTGCCAGCATCGGAGCGCAACGCGGGCCTGGGCGAGCGAGGTGAACAGCGTCTCGTTCAGCAGTTCGTCCCGCAGGCGGCCGTTGAAGCTCTCGATGAAGGCGTTCTGCATGGGTTTCCCCGGTGCGATGTAGTGCCAGGCGATGCGGCTCTGATCGGCCCATGTCAGGATGGCATTGCTGGTGAGCTCGCTGCCGTTGTCGCTCACCACCATCTTGGGCTTGCCGCGCTCGGCGACAAGCCGGTCCAGCTCTCGAGCGACCCGGGCGCCCGAGAGTGAGGTGTCGGCCACCAGCGCCAGGCACTCGCGGGTGCAGTCGTCGACCACGGTCAGGACGCGGAATCGCCGGCCGTCGGTCATCTGATCCGACACGAAGTCGAGCGACCAGCGATCATTCGGGAGCAGCGGCACCGTCATCGGAGCTCGTGTGCCGAGGGCCCGCTTGCGGCCACCTCTGCGGCGCACCGTGAGCCGTTCCTCCCGGTACAGCCGGAACAGCT